>JAJECE010000019.1 GCA_022822185.1 Rhodothermales bacterium
GCAGGGATACCACTTGAAACCTTGAGCATTATTCTCCATTATCTGCAAACCACCACCACACGCACAGGACTCACCGTGACCGCAGATTTGGTGGAACAAGACTTTGAAAAAGGAATCAAAATCTGCGATGCCGAGATGGCAAACCTGAATCTGCAGTCCCATCAAACCATACCCCAATGGAACTACTCCATCAAACCGCAAACAAATCGCATAATTCTGGTGTCTTAATGGAAAATTTAGAGGATAAGTTGTTTTTTCGCCAGCCCTATGAATCGGCCTGGGGATATTCTTATTGCAATGTATGGTGCAACAATTGGTAAACTCGCCATACTTGCAGAGTCAGCGCTCACCAATCAAGCCGTCTGCGGTTGCAGACTATTCCTGGGTGTACTGAGCGATTTCCTTTTTTTCTTCTTGTTATCTCAACGTAGCATATTCCGGAAATCTAGCAAAGGTGGAGCACAGCCCAATATCTCCAGAACCAAGATTATTACTACCCCATTCCCGCTCCCACCGATTGCCGAACAGCAACGCATAGTAAATAAGGTTGACGAACTTCTGTCTCTCTGCGATCAGTTGGATGAAATGCAGACAATGCGCGAAGACTCCCGTGACCGCCTAACCAAGGCTACATTGGCTCGCCTAAGCACTTCTGACTCAAATGTAGAAGAATTTCGGTCTCATGTACGCTTTGCCATTGATACACTGCCTGTACTGACGACCCGAGTAGATCAGATCAAAGAATTACGTCAAGCCATTATAAACCTAGCCGTACGGGGTAAACTTGTGGAACAGGACCCTACAGATGAACCAGCATCAGAATTATTAAAACGAATTTTGATTAAAAAGAAATATCTGTCAAAAATAGGTCGTAATCGAAAAAAGAAGCCCGTTCGGCCCCAGATGGTTTCCGCACCATTTGAATTGCCCCCCAGTTGGTGTTGGGTTGCATTAGGAACCATATTTCAGTATGATGCAGGAATGAAACGTGATCCAAAAACACTTGAGCCGTCTGCTTGGCTTCTGGAACTAAAAGACATTGAGAAGGGGACAGGCCAACTCATAAACCGAGTACAAATTGAAGATCGAGAACCTAAAAGCACCAAATCTCAATTCTCACCCGGCGATATCCTCTACGGAAAACTTCGACCTTACCTGAACAAAGTGCTCGTAGCTAATGAGATGGGATATTCTACGACCGAAATTGTCGCAATCCGCCCTTATCTACAACTTTCCTCCGAATACTGTGCACTTGCATTGCGTTGCCCTGATTTCGTGGAATATGTCACCCGCCTTGGGCAGGGGACAAAGATGCCAAGATTACGCACTAAGGATGCCATAGTAGCACCATTTCCACTCCCACCCCTTGCAGAACAATACCGTATCGTAGCGAAATTCAATGAACTAATGTCCCTCTGCCAGCGACTGGAAGTTGGTATCTCTGACGCAGATAACACTAGAACTAGACTCCTTGATGCTCTTTTTCATGTTGCCACCAAGAGATGAAAGGAAACCTTTTATCTTGACTAGGATCACTATCATTTGCCCACGGGGTTCGGTCATAGCAAAGTTAGTCATACATAATGAATAACACATCATTTACACATAAAATTCGTGTTGTCCATCCCTAAGTACTCGTTGATTGCAAAAGTCATAAATAAAATTCTGCTGTACATGCCATTTCCCCTCATCATCGGGCATGGCAATCTCCCCCTCGCTAGTATACCGGAAAACTGAAACAGAAAATGCTCCTTCTATAACTCTTTCGAAGACACTCCCTTTCAGATAGACAACAACTTTCGCACCTGCCACCGCATGCTGATTAACAGAGCGTATTTCAAAGTGAGTAAGACTTGCGAAGTCTGCCATATCCCTTATCTCCCCCGCCACTGAATTGATCGGCTCCTTCATAAGATTAACCGCATACCCTGCCATTTTGCCGTAATTCCTTTGTCTCCAATACTTGAGAAATTTGACGACCGCATACTCTGGAGAATTGATACACATTTCCCCATCAACAAAAGGGGCTGAACTTTCTCGTGGCTCGAACGCTTCCAGTATCCTTCTATCTGAGTAGAACTTTGACATCTTAACCGCCAGATCCCGGAAGTTGATTTTCTTTGTCTGGTTACGCTCCTTTTTTCGATCCTCCTCTGTATACCTATCCTCAGCCCAGTCAATCAAGGCTATCATTAAATGCCATGCTTTCATACAAACAGTACGGTTTGCATAACCCAATGATCGGCCATGGAGAATACCATGTCGCAGTGGGAATACCAGTTCATCAGAAGAAGTTTTCTGAACTCCCTTAGTTATTTTTTTTATCAAAAACGGCAACGAATTGGGGTGTCCAGTGATTGAGTCAAAAACGGTAAGATCCGCATCTTTTTTGAACGGGCTGAAACCCAAAATATCCGATGCAAAACCATCACAGACGATAAGTATCAGTGGCACCGCTGACCAATACCGTTCGTCAAGAGTCAGCTGTAGCGCTTCCTGAAGTTGATGCCACCTATGTATTCGTATCATTCCTTCCTTGCTAAATCGTTTCGAACCATTGATTGCAAACCTAGTGATTGAGTCTTCATTAAACCAAGCCATGATCACTTCTTCAGCCGCCTGCTTGTCACCGTCATGATGGAATTTAAGGGCCTTTTGCATAATTTCAACGGACATTGATCCTGTGGCTATCCAGCCGTCCTCGGAGAACGTTTTGTTGAATTGATCGGGAAGATTGAGAATCTTGAATTGTTCCAGTGCTAGTCCAGCCATTTCATAGATGCGATTAATTTTTCTGCCACTCAAACCCATTTTTTTTGCAGAACCTGTCAACCAGCGTATAATTCGCACGGTAATCAGCATATACGATAAATGTCGCACAGAAGGGTTATCTCTTATCATGCAAGCGGTTTTTATACATCCACAACAATGCCGAGCTAGGCCAGCAAAAATTGAGCCATTGATGCGTATGTATCAATTTTTCAATAAAGCACATGACAAAAGGGCATAGCCATTCATTCCCAATAATTATCGCTGTAAATCCATACAGTCTATCTGAACGTTGACTGTAAATGCGACGTTAAACCTAGCAAACTGATGGAAGAGCAAGTTTTTTAAGGATGGCGAAGGGTATATCCTCACCATACATGGGTTATTCCGCAAGTCATACTACGTCAGGCGGGTTCAGCATCTAAAATGTCCTTCTGAATCTGAGAAACTCTGACATTAGTTGAACTCAACGCGGAAATAGATAAGGCGATCACATTAGCCAACTGACCATAGTGATTCATTCGCTGACATAAGCGGATCTTCGTATTTAGATGTAGGGATACTAATGAGTAGATTAGCAAATCTGGCAATACTAAAATTGAGCCAGTTTTCAGAACAATTATGTCTTTATCGGTAGTGTGCCTATTATCACAGATTAGAGCCAGAATGTCTAATGCCGAACAATTGAACAAATCATCTACAACCCTGCTGACACAAACCGACATCGCCCGAATTCTTGAAAAAGGGTTGCGGGACAGATTTGCATACAGTGACCGGGTTCTGGTGATTATCCCGGACGCAACACGCACAGTGCCGCTTCCCATCCTCTTCCGCCTGATCTGTGATCTGCTGTTGGAGAGGGTGGCTGCTCTGGACTTTCTAATTGCCCTGGGAACCCATCCGCCGATGAGTGAGGAAGCACGCCTGTCACATGTCGGAATCTCACACGCCGAAAAAAACAGCCGCTACGCAGGCATTCACATCTTTAATCATGCCTGGAGTGATCCGTCCGAACTGGTCACACTGACAACCATCTCGGACAAAGAGGTGTCTGCGATTACAGATGGGCGCATTCAACGCCCCCTTCCGGTGACGATCAACCGGAAAGTGCTTGACTATGATGCCGCTCTGGTATGCGGCCCGGTTTTTCCACATGAGGTGGCCGGGTTTTCAGGAGGAAATAAATACTTCTTTCCTGGAATCAGCGGACCGGAAGTGATTGACTTTACCCACTGGGCAGGTGCCCTTATGTCAAGCCGTGCAATTATCGGTACCTGCGACACGCCGATTCGCCGATTGATTAACCGGGCAGCCAGCGAAATCCCCTGCGCCCGCGTCCTCATGAATCTGGTTGTACAGGGGGATGGGTTAGCAGGCATCTACATCGGAGACGATCAGGATGAATCCTGGCGGAATGCCGCCCGGCATTCCGCGCAACTGCACATTACCTGGATGCATAAACCCGTCCACCAGGCTTTTGCGGTCATCCCATCCATGTACGACGATCTGTGGACCGGGGCAAAAGGGATGTACAAACTGGAACCCGTCATTGCAGATGGTGGCGAAATCATCCTTTATGCCCCGCATATTTCGGAATTCTCCTACACGCACGGCACACTCCTGGATGTAATCGGCTTTCACGGTACAGACTACTTCCGGGCAAACTGGGACAAGTACCGCCACTATCCATGGACCGTCCTTGCACACGCAGCACATGTCCGCGGCCAAACCACCTACAAAGATGGGATGGAAATCCCCCGTATCCGTCTTACGCTGGCCAGCCGGATCCCCAAACAACGATGTGACAAAGTCGGGCTTGGATACCTTGATCCAGACTCCATTGACCTTTCCTGGTGGAAAGAGCGAAAAGACCCCGATTATCTGCATGTACCCAAAGCCGGAGAACACCTTTACCGGCTTGATGCGGAAAGGATGTAACTGCTTCCGCCCTCTCCATATGGATGGATCCATGGACCAGAAACGTCACCATCACAGCTCCTGAGATTTATTCTGATTCAATCCTCCTGAATGGAATACAACTGCAGGCAATTCAAAAATCCACTGTTCATCTACTCGTCAGTCCCCTTATAAAGAAGTCTGTTGTTATATTCCCTGTTGATCATGAAAGAAACTATCGGATTTATTGGTCTCGGCATTATGGGCGGGGGGATGGCCCGCAACCTGCTGAAAGCCGGTTTTGAGGTGCATGTCTGGAACCGGACTGCCTCCCGCATGGCCCCCATCGTGGATGCCGGGGCACAGGCAGCCGCAAATGCCGCAGCCGCGGCGGCACACGCTGATCTGATCATCCTCTGCGTGAGCAAAACCGAGGATGTCGAAGAGGTGCTGTTCAAAGAAAATGGAGTCGTACAGGATGCAAAGCCCGGCTCCCTGATCATCGATACCAGTACGATCAGCCCACAGGCAACCATCAGCATAGAAGCCCGGCTTCGAAAGGCGGGCCTGCGAATGTTGGATGCCCCCATCAGCGGCGGCAGCGAAGGGGCCGCCAATGGAACCCTGAGCATCATGGTGGGCGGAGACAAAACCGATGTCACCCGTGCAATGGGCGCTTTGGAGGCAATGGCCAGCCGGATTACACATGTGGGCGGCACCGGGGCGGGCCAGATGGTGAAGCTCGTGAACCAGATCCTGGTGGTAGGCAACATGATGGCAATCAGCGAAGCGCTTATCTTTGCTCAGAAAGGAGGCCTGGATCTGGGAAAAACACTTGAGGCAGTCAAACACGGAGCAGCCGGCAGCTGGATGCTCCGTAACCGGGGAACACAGGCCATTGTAAGAAACTTTGAACCTGGATTCACGATTGACCTGCAACAGAAGGACTTGCGACTGGTTCTGGAGGCAGCAGACGCACTGGGCATTCCTCTGCCAATGACCAGTCAGATTTTTCAACTCTATCGCAGCCTGCAGGAGCAGGGACTTGGAGGGGAAGGGAACCACGCACTTGTCATGGCACTTGAGAATCTGGCCGGGATACAAATTAACACACTAGGCGAATGACTACCGTATTTGTTGGTACCTACACGCAGCGCCTCGGCCATGTCAATGGACGCGGGACAGGGGTTTATGTGTACTCTTTTCATGAAGGCTCCCTTCGGCAGGAGAGTGCCTTTCGGGGGCTTCCGAGTCCATCCTATCTGGCAGTGGATGCCACCCGCCGGCGGCTATACACAACCAGTGAAACAACAGAATTTGACGGCTCCCCGCAAGGGGCCCTGCAGGCATGGGGATGGGATGCCAATCCAAAAACACTGGAGCCGCTCGGCCAGATCGGTACAAAGGGGGGCGCTCCATGCTACGTCAGCATCAACAAAACCCACCTCCTGACTGCCAACTATGTGGGTGGATCCATCACCTCCGTAAAGCTGACCGGTCACGGCGGGATTGAACAGATTGCCGGACATGTGCAGCACACGGGATCCGGCCCAAACCCGGCACGCCAGGAAGCCCCCCATCCACATGCCATTGTGCCGGATCCAACCGGCAGTTACTGCCTCGTCCCAGATCTGGGAACCGACCATGTCTATGTGTATCGAACCGATCACGGGAATCTGGAAATTTTTGGCGAACCCGTAAATATTCATCCCGGAGCAGGCCCGAGACATCTAGTCTTCCATCCCTCTGGAAAGTTCGTCTACCTGCTCAATGAACTGGATTCGTCGATCACAACGCTTTCCTGGGAGGATGGCCGTTTAGATGCAGTGAGCACCATGGATGCACTGCCCGAAGAATATGCCGGAGCGCGATCCGGTGCAGATATCCATGTCCATCCAACCGGACGATTCCTGTATGCGGCCTTGCGCGGCCCGGGCAGTATCGTTTGCGCTGAGATTGCAGAGGATGGAAATTTATCCAGCCCGGCGTGGTTCCCGACGCACGGAACCACCCCACGTAATTTTGCGCTGGATCCCGCAGGGAAGTATCTGATCGCTGGCAATCAGGACTCGGATACGCTGGTGGTTTTTCATATTGACCAGGAAACCGGACATCTTGTCGGCCCCCGTCAGGTTGTGCATGTGCCCAGCCCCGCCTGTATCAAAATCATGCCGTGACCTAAAAGCACATGTCTGATTTATTTGCTCCCCATTTTGTACTTTCCCTTTTGTCGCTCAATTTTTGCCATCGTGTGAGATGAATGCTGTAAACTTGCCCGTCATGACTTCCCGGTCTCAGCGGTGGCCCCAATCTGTGCAGTTCATGCACCCGGACATCCATCAAAAATGAACACTATTGGCGTTGCCGTTGCCGGTACAGGATTTATTGGCCCGGTTCATGTAGAGGCCCTGCGGCGCCTTGGGATGCCCGTACGAGGTATTCTGGGACGGGATCTGCAGCAGTCCGAGGAGGCCAGCAAAGCACTTGGGCTGCCTCACGGCTATGCCAGTTATGATGAGGTTCTGGCCGATCCAACCGTTCAGGCCGTACATCTGGCAGTCCCCAATGTGCTGCATTACGAATTTGCACGCCGTGCACTCCTTGCCGGGAAGCATGTGATGTGCGAAAAACCGCTGGCCATGAATGCCGCCGAAGGCCGGGAACTGGTTGATCTGGCCAGAGAGAAAAACCTGCATGCCGGAGTGTGCTACAATATCCGCTTCTACCCGCTAAATCTGGAGGCCCGCGCACGCATCCGGAGCATGGGCAAAGTCCACAGCATTGTGGGGCGCTATGTGCAGGACTGGCTGCTCTATGATACAGACTTTAACTGGCGTGTACTGAGTTCCGAGGGAGGCGCACTGCGTGCCGTCTCCGATATTGGCACCCACTGGATGGACCTGATCCATTCAATCACCGGTCTGGAACCCGAATCCGTATTCGCAGATTTAAATGTCGTTCATCCGGTACGAAAAAAACCGAAAGGAGGAGCCGCCACCTACACCAGTGCGGAAGGGCAGGAATTCGAGGAGGTCTCCGTCAATACGGAGGACTGCGGCTGTGTGATCCTGCGCATGAAAGGCGGTGCGCAGGCGGTACTCTGGGTCTCACAGGTGACCGCAGGACGCAAAAATTACTGCATGTACGAGATTTCGGCGGAGACCGGTTCGCTCTCCTGGTGCAGTGAGCGCCCAAACGAATTATTTATCGGCCACCGCTCCAAATCCAATGAGCTGCTCACACGTGACCCGGCCCTGATGGATCCGGCAGCCGGCGGTTTCAGCAACTATCCCGGCGGTCACAACGAAGGCTTCCCGGATGCCTTCAAGCAGTGCTTCCGCGCTTTTTATGAAGACATTGCGTCCGGTGCGGACCCGCAGTCCGTGCGCTATCCCACCTTCTCGGATGGCTTCCAGGAGATGCTTCTCTGTGATGCAATCCTGGAGAGTCATACGAAGCAGAGATGGATTCACCTCTGAGCCTCTCTTGCAAAACCTCCAGACTGGTTGAAACTCCGAAAAGGCTGGCTCTATCACCTGCACCTGAGACTGAATTCCCATAGTCGCAATTTGATCTCACTTTCATTCCAGTAGATGTATCGGGTGCTTCATGATGCAGTTATCCATGGAAAACTGTACCTTTGCTATGGAGGGAACCTTTTTTGTTTAGTCGGGTACTCTTAGCCTCTGGGCATACAAAACTTTAACTTGCACTAAAATAAATCTATGGGCATTAGCTTATCTCTTGCTGAATTCAGCATCGCCCTGGGAACCGCAACTGTAATCGCCGTTGGAGTTATATTGACCGTCACCAAAATGCTCATTGGGCAGGTTTTGCGTAGCATCAAAGAGAGCGATGCACGACAAGAAAAAGTCTGGAAAGAGAGCGAGGCACGACAGGAAAAAGCCCGGGAAGAGAGCGAGGCACGACAGGAAAAAGCCCGGGAAGAGAGCGAGGCACGACAAGAAAAAGCATGGAAAGAAAGCAAGGCACGACAAGAAAAAGCATGGATAGAGAGCGAGACACGACAAGAAAAATCCCAGACAGAGAACGAGACACGATACTTTGATGACCTCCAAGAGATTAAATCTGTAATGAAGCAAATGAACGGCCGAATCGATGATCTTGCCCATGCAATGTATGACATAAACGGACAATTACAGCGGATCGTGGGGTATCTTGGAATGGAAGAGATCATTGTTGAAAAAAAGCCCCGCACTCGTAGACGCTCTGAAATGCCCTGGAGTCCTGCCCCGCCCCTGTCCACTCCATGATAAAGACCATTCAGATAGATAGCGGCGGAAGTTCACGAACATTTCGATTGGCGACTTGCTGGTAATCACGACATGCTTAATGAGAACAGACAAAAAACGATTACCCTCAGAAAAGGCGAACCACGATAAGGAGGCCTGTCCTGTAAATGGAGGTTACTGCAAAACCAATAATCCAGCCTAAAAAGCGTTTCCGGATGCGCTCAAGTGAACAAAAACCTTCGAGACTGAGAGTTTTGCAAGATATCCATCTGAATTAATTTTTGCAATACACACACAAAACCCCTGAATACATGAAAATGGCATTCTTCCTGCTCACACTCGGACTCGGCGTGGTGCTGGCAGTCCATCTGGCCATGAACGGGCGCGTCGGTGCATCCGTTCAGAATCCGCAAATGGCCAACGCTCTCTTTTGGTGCATCGGTGCGGTGACCGCCATCATGATAGGCTTTACGGCCTGGGAAACGGAATTTTTCGGCCGCCTGCAGGATGTGAACCCGTTACTGTTCACCGCCGGCATCATGGGGGCGCTCCTCGTCTTTGCGATTGCTGCCATTATTCCAAAAGTCGGTGCAGGGGGGCTGTTCATGTCCCTCCTCGCCGGACAGGTGATTACCGCAATGATACTGTCCCATTATGGCTGGCTTGGCTCGCCTGAACAACCGATTACCCTGATCAAAAGCCTTGGCGTGGTGCTCCTGCTTGGCGGTGCGGCCATTGTGACCTTTGCGGATTGATGGAGCAGCAACAACTTGGGAATACCAACGTAACGGTCAGCGCACTCTGCTACGGAACCGACCTGATTGGCAGCCGCGTAGACGAAGCACAGTCCCATGCGCTTCTGGATGTGTTTGCCGACCGCGGCGGCACGTTTATTGACACCGGTAACTTCTACGCCAGTTGGTACCCGGGATGCGTGGGCGGCGAGAGTGAGAGTACCATTGGACGCTGGATGGCCGCCCGAGGCAATCGCAGCAGGATGGTGCTCAGTACCAAACTCGGCTTTGACTATCCCGGATGTAAAGGTGGACTGAACGCCTCGGAAATTGAATCCGAGTGCAACAAAAGTCTCCAGCGTCTCCGGACGGACTGCATTGATGTCTACTATGCACACCGGGACGATTTTGAAACTCCGGTTGCCGAGACCATGGAGGCATTCCACCGTTTAGTGAATGCCGGCAAGGTGCGCATACTGGGAGCAAGTAATCTATGGCTCTGGCGCGTCGCCGAAGCAAACATGCTGGCGGAACTACATGGGCTTACAAAATACAGCGTGGTAGAGCAGCGCTACACCTACCTGCGGCCGCGGCATGGAGCAGATTTTGGCCCGCAGATCTGTATCACAGAAGATATGAAGCGATTCTGTAGCCATCACAATCTATCGCTGATCGCCTACTCCATCCTTTTGCAGGGGGCCTACTCTCGTGATGACCGCCCCGTACCTGCGCAATTTGCAGGCCCGGAAGCCGACGAGCGCTTAGCGGCATTGCAATCCGTCGCATCCGAAACGGACGCAACCGTAAATCAGGTGATCATCGCCTGGATGCGACAGAGCGATCCCCCTGTACTCCCGATCATTGGAGGAAGCAAAGAAGCGCAGGTGCTGGAGAACCTGGCCGCTTTAGACGTAACGCTGTCCGAAACTCAGATGGAACACCTCACAGACGCAGGCAACCCCAATGTAAAGAAAGCATGGCTGAGATAAGGAACGATACTTGATGCCCTGTGCATCCGTAACATCTCCGAACAGGGATGGACCGGCCGTGAAGATTCTCTCCCCCGACCCGCTGCGCAACAACCCGAATAACCCTTTTTAACCGATTGTATTATGACGTACTTCTTCCGCTTCGCCCTGCTGCTGGTTCTTCTGAATCTTCCCCTATCTGCTCATGCACAGGAGATCATCTTTACACCCGTAAAAATTGACGGCCCCGTACATGACCCGCTCCAGAACAGCTACTGGTTCGGCCCCTTCCCGGAAACCGCATCTGTCGCTGACCTTGACAACGATGGAGACTACGATATTGCGGCAGGACGGAACTGGTACGAAGCCCCCCTGTGGATTAAGCACCTGAACTACCGCTCAGGTGCTGAACCCAATGGGCCGGAAACCGAAAGCAACAGTGAATTTGCCCTGGATGTTGACTTTGACGGATGGGAGGATATTGTGAGCAGTGGTTGGATGTTCATGAAAGGGGCCTACTGGTACCGCAACCCTGGCCGGCCGCTTAATCCGGGTGAGAAGTGGGAATCCCACAAAATCCATCAGGCCTTCAATATGGAGGGAGTCGTGCACGGAGATATTGACGGGGATGGGGACGAGGATATTCTGGTCAACCACTGGAGCCTGGTTGACGGGCAGGGCATGACCTGGCTTGAACACATTGATGAAGCACCATACTGGGTGGAGTACGTTATTGGAACCGATGGAGATACCCACGGCAATGCGCTTGGGGATGTGAATATGGACGGGCGGCTTGATATTGTTACCGGTCTGGGCTGGTATGAGCAGCCCGATAACCCGCGCGGCCCCTGGCCCTTCCACGCCGACTGGAGTTTCGAAAGTGCACTAGGCGAGAACGCGGGGGCCACCGCACACCCGAATATCGTACATGATGTCAATGAGGACGGCCTGAATGACGTTATCCTGGGTAGTGCGCATGCATATGGGCTGGCCTGGTATGAGCAATCCGTAGATGCCTCCGGCACCCGATCCTTCACAAGGCACTGGATTGAAACCGACTTCAGCGTTTTTCATTCCTTAGCGATGGGAGACCTGAACGGGGATGGTAAAGAGGACCTGATTGCAGGAAAGCGCCTGTTTGCACACTATGGAGGCGATGTCGGGGTGGGAGATCCATCTTTTGTATTCTGGTATGACATCCAAGGCGGCGAATTCCAGCGGCACATTCTCTCCTACAACCATGCTCCCTATTACCCGGATGAGGGAGGAATCAGCCCGCCCCCCAACAATGTCGTCGGGGTCGGAATGAAAATCAATGTGAAGGACATGGACAAGGATGGGGATCAGGATGTAGTTCTTGCAGGGAAGACGGGGCTTTATGTCTTCTACAATCAGGGAACACCTCCCAAACCCCGCTACGCAAATGAACTTCCGCCCCGCTACACCTATCCGACCTGGCGCGAGTGGCCTGCCTATCGTGCACTGTTTAACGGGAAGGATTTTTCGGGATGGAAGGTACCGGAGGGAGACGGCGGACACTGGACAGTCAAAGAATACATGATTGACTACGATGCTCTCTCCGAAGCCGAGGACAAGAGCCTCTGGACCATGGAAGACTTTGGAGACTTCCAGTTCCATGTGGACTGGCGCTTCAAAGGGGCCAGCGGGATCTACGATATGCCGACCATCCTTCCAGATGGATCCTATCAGATGGATGAAGACAGCACGATCCTGCGAACGCCAACTCCTAATTCGGACTCCGGCATATTCCTGCGCGGAACCACACAGCAGGTAAACCTCTGGAACTGGGGCGTTGGATCGGGAGAGCTCTGGGGGGTCCGCACCAATCCCGATGCAACGCCGGAGCAGCGTGCGGCCGCAGTTCCGCGCGTACGCGCAGACTACGCAATGGGAGAATGGAATTCCATGGATATTACCCTGATCGGGAACCGGATCTGGGTAATGCTGAACGGGAAGCAGGTCATTCAGAATGCCGAGATCCCGGACCTCCCCGAACGCGGCCCCATCGGACTGCAGCATCACGGAGGATGGGACGAAACGCTGAATGCGCTCAATCCCACCAGTTCAAATATCCAGTTCCGTAATCTCTGGATTCGGGAACTGGACGAACCTCTGGCTATTGAGGATCCGGCAAAAGACCCTGAAGGATGGGAAACGCTCTTTAACGGAAAAGACCTGAGTGGCTGGCTGACCGGGGAGAATAACAAGTTCGTCGTCGAAGACGGAGAGCTGACCGTACGGAGAGAGAACCCCGATGGTCAGGAGCACAATCTGGATTACCTGTGGACGGCCGGGCGCTACGGGGATTTTATACTGGAACTGGATTTTAAGGTGATTGACGGAACCAACAGCGGGATATTCTTCCGAACCGGTGACATCATGGATCCCGTCTATACCGGCCTGGAGGTACAGGTCGCCAACTCTTATGGACAGACAGATTTGAGCCGCACAGGGACCGCAGGAGCGATTTACGATTTGCAGGCCCCGGCCCAAAATGCCATCCATCCCCCCGGAGAATGGAACACCTATCAATTAACCTGCCGGGGGAGCCGGATTCAAGTGAGACTAAATGGAGAGAACGTCGTAGACATGGATATCGCACAGTGGCGAACGCCGCATGCGAATCCGGATGGATCATGGAACAAGTTCCCCACAGCGGGAACCGCGTTTGCGCGTGAAGGACACATCGGCCTTCAGGATCATGGCCAGCCGGTCTGGTATCGAAATATCCGTGTAAAGAGACTTGACTGACATGCAAAATGTGATGAAGGCAGGACTCACGGGGGTGATCACATCCGTGATCCTTACCATGAATGTTACGGAGGCTTTTGGACAGGACGACTATGAAGTGCTGGTCTTTTCCAGGACCGAGGGATTCCGACATGGCTCCATTGGGGCAGGGATAGAAGCGATTCAGGAACTCGGAGTTGAGCATGATTTTGGGGTGGTTGCAACCGAGGATGCAGATTATTTTCATGCGGACTCACTGCAGCGTTTCCAGGCCGTCGTGTTTCTAAATACTACATTAGATGTCCTGAACGGCGATCAGGAAGAGGAACTGAAAGCTTACATCCAGTCCGGCGGAGGATGGGTTGGGGTTCATGCGGCGGCAGACACGGAATATGACTGGGACTGGTACGGCGGACTTGTGGGCGCATATTTTTCATCGCACCCGGAGGTGCAGCCCGCGGATATTGTCGTAACCGACCGCGTTCATCCGTCCACCAAAGATCTGCCCTTGCTCTGGAATCATACCGATGAGTGGTACAACTATAACCTGAACCCACGAGCGAATGTCCATGTACTGGCCGTCCTCAAGGAGTCTTCGTATGAGGGCGGAGCAATGGGGGACGACCATCCGATTGCCTGGGCACACCATTACGATGGAGGGCGTGCCTGGTATACCGGACTCGGACATACCGTAGAGAGTTATGCGGATCCCCACATGCGCTCGCACCTATTGGGAGGGATTCAGTGGGCGGCAGGAACTGTAGATGCCGATGTGACCGCAACCCTGGCATCCGCCTATAATGAGGTCATTCTCACCACTGAACTCACCGATCCCATGGAGATTGATATCACCTCCGATGGCCGTGTCTTCATCATTGAATGGGCGGGAAACATCAAAATCTGGGAACCCGACACTGGAGTGATGCGCGTGATCGGCTGGCTCCCGGTAGATAAAAAAATTGAAGACGGGCTTTTGGGCTTGGCACTAGACCCCGACTTTGACGAAAATCAATGGGTTTACATCTACTATTCGGTGATTGCGGATGCGCCGCCGGTCAACCGTCTATCAAGGTTTGTCTATGATGGCCGCATGCTGAACATGGATAGCGAAATCCCGATGCTGGAGGTCCCGGTACAGCGTGTCAAGTGTTGCCATTCCGGCGGATCAATCCAGTTCGACAAGGACGGGTTGCTCTATTTATCTACCGGAGACAACTCCGGCGGAGATCGGAACTCCCCTGATCCAGACCTGCGGCGAATGGCCGATCAGGGGCGCTCCGCTGCCAATACGAATGATCTGCGCGGCAAGATTCTTCGAATTAAACCCGAGTCGGACGGAACCTACACGATTCCCGAGGGAAATTTATTTCGGGCGGACTCGCTGCACCGCGGGGAGATTTTTTCCATGGGACACCGGAATCCATTCCGAATCTCAATTGACGATTCAACGGGATGGGTCTACTGGGGAGATGTGGGCCCCGGTCTTGTGGATGGCTGGGACGAATTCAATCAGGCCAGGGAACCTGGATTTTATGGCTGGCCGTTCTTTACGGGCTACAACGATTCGTACCCGCACTATCATCTGGCGGAAAAAGAATATACCCAGCCGGATGCAGATCATCCCGTCAACATCTCGGAGTACAATACAGGTGCACGCGAACTCCCCCCGGCACTCCCCGCCTGGATCCGCTATTACTACGGCCCCAGTGACGAATACCCGGAACTGGGGGCAGGCGGACTGAATCCTATGGCTGGCCCGATTTTCCACTTTGACCCGACGAATGCACTGGACACGGCGCTTCCTCCCTATTATGACGGAAAAGTCATGATTTATGAATGGATGCGCAACTGGGTGAAGATCATCACGGTGAACGAGACCGGGGAGGTTCTGGAGATGGATCCGTTTCTGCCGGGCACTGACTACATCCGACCGATGGATATTGAAGTGGGGCCGCGCGGCCGGCTCTATATCATTGAATGGGGGGACCAGTTCTGGGGCAGCAATGCAAATGCACAGTTGGTGCGGCTGGACTATTACGGATCCTCTGATCAACCGGAATCCGCCGCCCCCGCCCCGGCTTCGGTACTCCCGCTGAGCCTGGACTGGCCTCCGGATGGCGGTATATTTGATTTTGATTCAACCTATACCTATCAGGTTTCTGTACATGATCAGGCAATTGAAAACGAAGTGACGGTTCATCTATTCACGGGGTTTGATACATCGCCGATTCCTTTGACCGAATATTCTGGACCGGAAGGAGAGTTTGTGGTCACCCGGGCATACACCCCCACTCCTCCCATACACTATGTAGACCGGTTCGCACAGATCAAGGCATGTCTGGGGATTTCCTGTCACAAGGTGAAGTTACATCCCCGTCTGAAGGAAGCGGAGCACATCACCAGTTCGCAAAAGTCAGTACGCGAAACCTACGCCACCCATCCTGCAAGTCGGGACTGGCGCGGAACGGTGCTCAGCGCAATGCCGCTTGAGAACGGATCCCGGCTTACGTATGCGCCACTGAACCTGTACGGCATTGACGCACTCACGCTGCGTTTTCGGGCGACGGGAACGGGAATACTCCGGTTTTCTGCGGACAGTACCGAGGCCGTTTTGGCAGAGATTGAGATCTCTCCCGATACCGGCGAGCCGGTCACACCGCATCAGGCAGATTATGTCGCCGGGGTATCTCCTGACTTCCCCGGGATGGAGTCCATCCCCAAGGAGGCCTATGAGAACTGGCGTGAGATCACGTTCCCGATTCCTGCCGGTAAAAATACTATTATATTAATCCTTACCTTTGAGTCTACGGAGGAGGACCCGGCAATGGAACTGGACTGGATCCGGTTCAATGGTCCCGGCCTCACACAATAATTAGAACCAATCATGTACAACACAATGCATACATCTCGCCGAGACTTTTTAAAGACGAGTGCTCTGGCTGCTGCCGCACTCCCTCTGGCTCCTCAGGTCTGGAGCGCACCCCGAAAGGAACTGTTTAAGATCTCACTTGCGCAGTGGTCTCTGCACCGTTCCATTTTCGCTGGAAAGATTGACAATCTGGACTTTGCCTCAGTTGCGGCGGAGAATGGGATCCTGGGGCTTGAATATGTGAATCAGTTTTTTATGGAGAAGGCAGAGGATACCGAGTATCTGAATGAGATGAAGATGCGTGCCGAGGAGGTCGGAGCGACCAGTATTCTCATTATGTGTGACCGGGAGGGAAATCTGGGGGATCCGGATGCCGAGTTGCGGCGTGAGTCCGTGGAGCGCCACTTCAAGTGGGTGACTGCTGCGAAACATCTGGGCTGTCATTCCATCCGGGTGAACGGGTACAGTGAGGGGAGTTACGAGGAGCAGATGAAACTGGTTGCGGACGGCCTGCACCAGCTTTGCGAGTTCGGGGATGAGCACGGCCTGCATGTCATCATTGAGAACCACGGCGGCTATTCCAGTAATGGGAAATGGCTTGCGGGCACCATCAAGATGGCGGACCATCCCCGTGCCGGCACGCTCCCCGACTTCGGGAATTTCCGGGTGGACAAAGACACCACCTATGATTCGTACCGCGGTGTGGAGGAGCTCATGCCGTATGCAACGGGCGTGAGTGTGAAGCCCAGTGTGTACGATGATGACGGCAACTCCAGTCCTCTGGACTATGTGCGCATGATGCGGATCGTTCTGGAGGCGGGCTACAGCGGCTACTGCGGCATTGAGCACGGCCCTGAGGACCGTGAGATTGAGGGAATCCTGGAGGTAAAGGCGGCGCTGGAATCCGCACACGAAACGCTTGCGGCCGAAATGGAATAGCCGAGGATCTAATTCAGGTTATCACGGAAGAGATGGGAAATTGTACCCCTGAGTAACAACGGGACTCCGTGTGTCCCTGTTTCCTTTTTCAAAATCGGAACAAAAAAACTCCCGGTTTAATTTCCTGTCCTATCCGCAACCTGCAATCATACCGCCATGAGAGGCTTCTCGCTCCCAATCCCTGACATAGACGATCAGGGGGAAACAAAACACTTCCACGGGAGAAAGGAGGTACTGGATAATTATGTGCTTAACTGCACCCTTTGTGGTTTCTAACGTAGAATGTCCTACATTGGTCGGCAGGTATCATGACTGGATCCAGGAGAGCACACCGAAAGGAATTGACCTTTATGGACATTATGCAGAGGTTTCCTGATGAAAATTCTGCTGTCAAGTGGTTTGAATCCATGTTCTGGCCCGACGGCTGCAAGTGTCCGCATTGCGAAAGTACAGATACCTACGAGGTCAGGAACGCCAGTGGGATGCCATACCGTTGCCGAGACTGCAAACGGGGTTTTGGCGTGCGTACAAAGACGTTCCTGCAATCCTTGCGCTTGCTCTTATTCAAATGGGTATGGGCCATTTACCTAACATTGACTGCGCTGAAAGATGTATCCAATATGAAACGACATCACGGCCTCGGTGTAACCCGGCACACGACTTGGTTCATGCTGCAGCGCATACACGAAACGTTTGAACCGATCTTTGGGGCTGACTTTGAAGGGACAATTGGGTCCCATAAAACGTACCTCGGCGGACTGGAGAAGAATAAACATGCCAACAAGAAACTCAGTGCCGGCAGAGGGACTATAGGCAATGTTCCGGTCGCAGAACTGAAAGACTGCAAGAAAACCGGCGAGATACGCACCAAAGTGATTGAGAGTACGGAGGGTGCCACGCTGAAAGGCTTCGTGTACAGCAACAAGCCCGGCTCAATGGTCAACACGGACGAATCTACGTCCTATCAGAACTTATTGGATCTGAATCTAGAAACGGGAACTCATTCGGTCGGAGAATGGGTAAACGGGATGGCCTATACGAACGGATTGGGAGGCTATTGGTCGCACTTCAGGCATGCGTTTCATGGCACATGTCACCAGTTAAGTAAAAAGGCACCTGAACCGCTGCTATATGCAAGAGTTTGCGGGGAAGCACAATATCCGCGAATTGAATACCACGTCGCAGCTACAACATGTGGTCGCCTGCATGGTGGGGAAACGACTCAATTAAGTACAACGACCTGATTGCCTAACGTTATGCAGAATACTAGTACAACTTTCCTCGGAGAAGGTGGGTATCATGGCGGATTATGCCATATCAGTGCTGCAGCCAACTATTTTATTGAACAATCAAAAATAGACAAGATTCCCCTGACTAACTTGTCTATGCAAAAACTTGTATATTTTGCCTATGGATGGGTAATGGGCTATACACATAAAAAATTATTTTATGATCGTATTGAAGCTTGGCAGTATGGTCCTGTTATTCCATCTCTGTATCATCAACTAAAAGGATATGGCAGCAAGCAGATAACTCGAAAAATTTTAGAATACGATCACGAACGAGACGAATTTTTCAGTTGGAATCTTACCAAAGGCACTGCTAAGCGAAAAATGATACAGAGTGTCTGGGAGCGTTATAAATCAATGCCGCCGGCTGGAATGGTAGCGCTGACTCATAAGCCGGGCACTCCCTGGTTTAAAACAATACAAGAACACGGTTATATGGCTGAAATAGAGGATCCTCTAATACGGGAACATTTTATGAAATTAATAGATGATTCAAAACAAAGAATCGTCGGATAAATTTCAAGATGCCGCATCTTCGGAAAGAGATGCCGCAAAAATTATTAACCAAAATAGTAATCCTGAGCCGGATCGTGCTGAATACGAATAAAATACGGAGAAGCATAGGCAGTTCCAAGATTGAAAAAATGCTATATGTAATTTATTGAAAAAGATCCTGGTTATTGTTTTTGGAATTGTCTTCTAATGGATATTCTTAAGAATGGCGATGCCATCGAAACAGTCGAAGATTTTTATACGATTGCACTGGAGCATGGACGTGTAGAATTGGTGGCTATCGCTATAGCTATTTTTATCTTAGCATGAAGCCTTCCCTTATTTATTTCAGGAATGAAAAAGAAGGTTTGAAATTCCTTGAAATGTGGTTCCATACATAAATGAGTTTATGGGGCGGCATAATCTCCGAGGACTGGATACCATAGATCAATTGGAGGAAACGGCAAAGGGCCTGTCTGGGAAGCAGATCGTATGCGATATGCTTACTCAGGAGACAGTCGAAATTACAAGGACATCATTGCTTAGTCGAATGATTGAGGCGTATACATCTTAGTTATGTTTCTCAGAGACTGCAATGATCACGGCGAAATTTTTAGCGCCTTTGATCTTAAATCGAAACGTCTCGCTACGCATCCCTTATAATACAGGTGCACCCGATTGCCTGGATCGTCAGTCACTCTGTTTCTGGGAACAGTTTGATGTGGAATCCGTTTTGGACACAAAACTCCCATCATGCACCATGACGGATCTAAATAGAAGAACGCCGAATATCGAGGACCGCGGCGAAGCAGACTACTTTCATGGGAGGGAAGCAATACTGGACGACTTCAAGGAGCGCATGCAGTCCGCGGAGGGCGACCCAAGGAGGGGAACCACATTCCTGATCCAGGCTGCACCTGGAGCGGGCAAGACCGCCCTGCTCCACGAATGTGCACAACGGGGGAAAGCGCGGGGGTGGCAGGTGGCCGAAATTGATCCGGACGGACTGTTTGATCCGGTGGAGTTAAGCGAGGCACTGCGGATTCCCACCCCGGATAAACGCAAGGAGACATCTGGAAAGATCAATTTAAAGGTGGTGGAAAAAACGGTCACATCCGAACATCACATGCCGAAAACGGTGGGTATCCTCAACTCGGATCAGACACCACTTCTGCTCCTCCTGGACGAGGCACAGGATCTCCGCACATCGTTTTTTCCCCGATCCAAAGAGTTTAGAATCGCATCCAAATGCCTCAAGGCGATTCATAACGGCAAATTGAAGCGCCCCGTGATGCTGATTGCTGCCGGGCTGGGTACAACTAAGGAGGCATTTAGAGAACTGGGGGTGTCCAGATTCAAGCCCAACTGCTATATAGAGTTGGGCAGGTTACGGCGGGAGGCGGAGCGGGCGGTCATCGTGGACTGGCTCCAGTTGAACGGCAGGGCGAAAGGTGCCCCCCTGCTCTGGGCTGACTCGATTGCTGCGGATACACATGGGTGGCCGCAGCACGTATCCGCCTACGCACAGGTGGCAGCCCGTCAGGTCCGGGCAGATCGGCGGAGAATGACACCGGCGGGACTTCAATCAGTGCTGGCAGCGGGGAGAGTGAAGCGAGAGCGGTTCTACAAATCCCGCGCGGACGGGATTGACGAGCATCACCGCGCGGCCATTGCTCAAGCATTTGTGAATGTGCGGGGAGATCATACACAGACTCGGGCTGCGATCATGGAATGCCTGTTGCAGACAGGCGCTGAGAAGAGCGAAGCGGCTGCTGTGTTCAATCATGCACTCCAAAAGGGCGTACTCGATCATCGGAACGGCCGCTACATCATCCCGATCCCGTCTATGCGAGTCTGGTTTCTGGATAATTACCTGATTGGATATAATAAGTCGGCGGGCACCGGCCGGCCGGATATGCCCGGCAAAGGTGAGACCGGCCCCATTGATTAGCCTGAATACCCGGGCAACTCCATCTGAATACACAGGGGGCCTCTGAAATCCATATTAGGCGATACCGGCATATCGTCGGTGAGCCACCATGTTATGGGGATCAGGAACTATTTCTGTGATTTGAGAGCGGGGTGTCTCTCTGCGTTCAGACAATCAATTACTCGCTATCCGTTTTTTCTTCGGAATCAGATGTCTCCAGATCAACATTTTCTCGCTCTAGAACTGTCCACATATCATTTCCTACTGCTTCCATATCAAGACGCAAAGCTTCTCCATCATCACGATTAATGATCCTGTCAACATAGACATAGCCACCTCCGCATAGAATTCCCATTCCCTTAAAGAGGCTGGATCGCATAGACTTTAACAGCGACATTAGATTATAACTGGTCAAGTTGGACAGCATCTAACACATGAATCTAGTTTGAGATTTACCTGCCTCTATCAGGGATGCCTAAAATCTGACATCCTAAACATCCCTGATCGACTTTGGAGATTCTGGACGCGAAGGAGATTGCCCCCATTCATCAGAAGGAGACTCGTATTTTCAAAAAAAACTTATATTGAAGAGATGTGTCTTTATCCGTTAACCTTGAATCTATACCGAATCTCTCCGGCCATACTGTTCTGTTACTTGGTACAGGTTCAGGCCTCCATTGCTGATTGCGTCAGCGGAAATACTTCGTGCCCAAATGTGATATCTGTCCACCATGACCGGCATCATCCGTCGGCTGGGACAGGCATGAACATTGACAATGCAAACACGGTGAGCGGGTTTGTCCGGGATGCGGAGAGTGGTGAGAATCTGACTGGTGCTTCGGTGTATGCCCCACACTACGAAATCGGCACTACCACCAACCGATACGGTTTTTTTAGTCTCACATTGAATGCTGATTCGGTATCGCTGGTTATTTCCCATGTAGGATACACGCCCCAAATCGTGCACAGACTGTTGGAGGGAGATCTCCGGTTGAACATACTTCTGGAACCTGCAATCGTCGACCTGGATGCGGTTGAGGTAGTCGCCGATGGGTCCATGTTGGAGACGCTTCAGATGAGTGAGATCACATTATCGGTCGCACAAATTGAAACTCTTCCAGCCTTAGCCGGAGAGATTGACCTACTCAAAACATTACAGTTGCTTCCCGGTGTGCAATCTGGAACGGAAGGAACTACCGGGCTTTATGTACGGGGAGGTAGTCCCGACCAGAATCTCATTCTGCTGGACGGCGTGCCGGTATATAATCCCAACCACTTATTCGGATTTTTGAGCGTTTTCAATGAGGATGCGATCAAGGGGGTCTCTTTGATCAAGGGTGGATTTCCAGCAAGATATGGAGGCCGGCTATCTTCAATCGTAGAACTTAATATGAAAGAGGGCGACCTGAATCAATATAAAGGAACGGCATCGGTAGGCCTTGTCGCGTCAAGTTTTACCGTTGAGGGGCCAATCCTGAAGAATCAGGCATCGTTTATTGTCGCCGCAAGACGGACTTATATTGACCTTCTCGCCCTCCCATTCCAAGTAATCGGCGGAGGCGACAGCAGGGGTGGATATTATTTTTATGACTTGAGTGCGAAGACAAACTATCTTGTGTCCGAAAAGGACCGGATCTACCTGAGTGTCTATACCAGCCACGACCGCGGCTACGAACGGGAGGTCTATAGCAACGCGGAAGGTAAAACTTCGGTCAGCGACGAACTTGGATGGCGGAACCTTACGATCACAAGTCGCTGGAATCGTGTACTTGGATCGAGGCTCTTTGTTAACACTCTCATCGGCGTTACTCGCTATCGCTCCCGTTTCCAGGAAGAACAGGGCGGCATAAATGAAGTTCAGCACATCAGCTTTCTGTCAGGCATTACAGATGGTATCGGACGCATAGATTTTGACTTTATACCGAACCCAACTCACTATATCCGTTTCGGCTTCAGCAGCACGATACATTCATACCATACGGGAGCTTTCTCAGAGCGGTGGTCCGGCACCGATGCTGTTCCTTTCGATACCCTTTTTACGCCGGACTATTTAACCCGTGGACTGGAGTTGCACGCATATGTGGAGGATGAAATACGACTGACCTCCAAGATAGCCGTCAATGCAGGTGTGCACGCATCAAATTTTTCGGTTAAAGAACGGCATTACCGTTCCATTCAGCCACGGATTGGCATCCGATTCAATCTTGGTGCAAAGACGGCTGCAAAGATGTCGTTTGCATCCATGCGACAATACGTACATGTGTTGACCGCAACCAGCAGTGCGTCTTTCCCATTGGATTTGTGGGTGCCTGCAACAGATCATGTGCGGCCGCAAGAAGCCATCCAGTTGGCAGCGGGACTGAACCGAACATTGGGTGGTGGCCAGTATGACCTATCCGTGGAGGGTTTCTACAAGGGTATAAACCATGTAATCGAATACAAAGACGGCACCCGTCACTACGATTATACTCCTTCTGACAACTGGCAGAACAGAGTTACATCAGGACGGGGTACATCCTATGGCGGGGAGTTGTTTATCCAGAAAAAGCGCGGGCGCATAACCGGATGGGCCGGATACAGTTTAACGAAGACAAACCGCGAATTTGCCGAATTAAACGGCGGCAGGCCATTCCCCTACCGATATGATCGCCTGCATGATGTGTCTTTGGCCATTGACTGGCACTGGAAAGAATCTACAAAGTTTGCTGTAATCTGGGTTTATGGTACGGGCCAAGCGGTATGGTTACCCCTTGGACAGAGTTACGGACTACTCCATGAGCCGATACTAACATCAAATAACACCGCTCCGATTCGCATTTATGGGGATCGAAATTCATATCGGATGCCCGCCTATCATAGGCTGGACATTGCCGTACACCGAACACGCGAACTAAAATGGGCCAAACGCCAATTGTCATTTGGAGCCTACAATGCATACAATCGAAGGAATGCCTTTGTAATTCAGGCGACTGAAGCACTGCCTGGGAATCCAGAAGAACAGTACTTGGTTTTCCAAAGAACGACGGCATTTCCCATCATTCCATTCGTAACCTATAAGCTGGAAATCTGACACGGTCAGGATGCGACGTATATCAATCCTACTCTTATTGATCGTACTGGGATGCGAAACGATGATTGAAATTGATCTTCCGGAGTACGAGACTGAGCTGGTGGCAACCAGTCATTTCTCGCCTGACAGTATTTGGTCTGTAACATTGCACCGGAGTGCAAGTATCGGTGTTAAACAAAATGTATCAGATCTGTATGTGGAGGGTGCATCTGTGAAGATCATATCTGGCACAACTCTGATTGATTCCCTTGTCCACCAAGGCCGCGGCCAATATAAATCTTCTGCTTCCAAATATCCGTTAACTGAGACGAGCTACACACTTCACGTAGATGTCCCCGGACAATCCAGACTTCAGGCTAGTTCCTCTGCTCCACCCCGAACGCTTATCACGGACTACGGCATTGAACTTTTAGGATCAATCATTGAGCTCTCCGAGCCTTTAGGAATGTATCGAATATGGATTGAATTTGGGGATGCACCGGGTACGAACATGTACAGTATTGGCGTGTACCGCCTCAGGCCTGAGCAAACTTTAGGCCAATCTGTTGTTCCAGACAGTGCCTACCAACGTGAAGACCGTTTTGTCTCTATCGGTCCTGGATGGTATTGCGGGTTTCAAAGTGCGCTTGAGATTGACACAGAATTTCGCGGTGGTGCCGGATTAGGATGCGAAATGCTTGCTGTAACAGACCGATATTTTGATGGACAGAAGCATGCATGGTCCGCAACATTGGAACTCTACACACCCGCGGACGAGAGTTATGGGAAAAATGAACTGTTACTTGTCTTAACCTCCTACAGCAACGACTACGTTGAATATACCCGAACCTTACTTGAAAATCAGGAAGCCGGCCCATTTCTTGAGCCCTTTTCCGTATACTCAAATGTTGATGGAGGATTGGGGATTTTCGCGGGCTACACAAACACCACCGTGATTCTCCCCCTCACAGAATAGGGCAAAATCTGAACCTTCAGTTAGGTCTTTGGGAAATGATGTATCATGCTCTCCAACTGATGAAGTCACTCTTAACGGCAGAACTGAGTTCATGGCAGAATAAAGGTTGACTATGCTCCAGATAAATATGATCCGGGGGCTTATCTTTCTCTGGATGTCGTTTGAAGGAAAACCCTTGTATCTGCTTCCATTACTATCCTTTGCTCTTATCCGTTTCAGCACTGAGTACATTCAACTGAAGAAAACATGAATATTGACCGTGTCTGCATTGAGGGTCTGTTCAACTGCTTTGATCATGATCTCCGGTTTCAGTCGGGGGAGCGAATTATGTTCGTATCCGGCCCAAATGGCTTTGGTAAAACTACGACACTTAATCTCATCAATGCATTGTTCAATCATGCACCGAGCAGCCTCGTTCGTGCACCTTTCCAAAAGCTTGATGTTTTGTTTAATGATGGCGGCCATTTGATTGCCGAAAAACTACCCGTAAATGAGTCTGGTTATGGCGACCACCTTCCAGTAAAATTGACCTATAACCGAGATGGTACACACGAGACCTTTTCTCCTGCCAGAGTTGTAATTGATAAGAATCATTCAGGAATTCTGATTGAAGCCATTGAAGGTTTTATACCGGTACTCAATCAGGTGGGACCTGATCAATGGTACGACACGGAGACGGGGGCGAAGCTGTCTCTGGCGGATGTCCTGGAAATCTACCCGGATGACCTTCCCGCTGAACTATTGCCTGAAGTATCTCCGATCCCCGACTGGCTTCAAGAAATCAAACAATCCATCAAGGTGCACCTTGTGGATACGAAACGCCTATCCCGTATATCTCAATACTGGAGGCATGGCCGCTCAGTCTATACAACACATACCATAAATCATTATTCCCAGGAACTCGCCAGCCATATCCGGGACTCAATCATTGAGTATGGAAAATTGTCGCAAAACCTTGACATCTCTTTCCCTAGTCGCCTGATTACTAGACACCAAGCGTTGAATGATTCAGTTCAGAACCTGCGTGATAACCTTGAGGCCATTGACGGGAGGCGCTCGGAATTAGAAAATACAGGGCTGCTGAAAGAAGCACATCACAGCCCCAGAGTTCCCAATCTAGAACTCCTTGATAAAGCACAGCGCGTCGGACTTGCCGTTTATGTTCAGGATGCCAAAGAGAAACTTGCTGTCTTTGATGACCTCTATGACAAAATAAACACCTTCACGAAAATTGCCAACTCCCGATTCATTCGGAAGCAGGTAGCTGTGAGTGCAGACGGCATGAGCGTCACTCAGAGAGACGGTACAGCCTTAGATCTGGAGAAACTCTCCGCAGGTGAACAGCACGAACTGGTTATGCTCTACAATCTGCTCTTTCGTGCTTCAAAGAACTCTCTCATCCTGATTGATGAACCGGAACGCTCACACCATGTCGCATGGCAGGAAAAGTGGCTGGGTGATATTGAACAGATCGCAGGACATTCCGGTTTTCGTGCGATTGTTGCAACCCATTCACCTGAAATAATCGGAGACAGATGGTCGCTGGTTGTTGAACTTCAAAGTCAAGATAATACCTGATGCGCAACGCTCCCGCCCATCCCGAATACATACCGATATCAAAGTAAGATCTCTCACAAAAAAGGGCTGGCTTTCGGTCAACAAAAAGTTCGAGACCAGCACCCGGGATCCAAATTGACATCAACCCTGATCCGGCCATTTTCAGCACCGTAAACATGCAGATCCCCTATTTCTGTTCCGGGATATTTTTTGGGAGGAACCACGGAGCCTGTCACTTACCGAATCTGCCATAGTTACTTCAGTATGGCATAGAAACCTGTCTCTCTGATCCTCCAGGCCGAATGCCAAAGATTCCCCAATGATGTTCAGGTGCGGAGATGGAATGTCCTGTACTGGGATTTTGGGCATGGATTTGCTCAATCATGTATCGTTTGTTCCATGACTTCATTTTACGGTCTGGCGTTGGATACAACTTGATATCAGAGGTTTCGTAAGGCACGGTATGGTTACCTGCCTGATCATTCAACCACATGAGTGTCGCAATACCTCCCGGTTTCAAGAATGTGCACAAACGCTCCAGGTACATCTTTTCAATGTGATTCGGAACCCCGGACAATAACACGATGCGGTCAAAACGCTGCCAGAAATAAGCATCCTTCAAGGCACATATCCGGTAGTCTACATCGGGATGCTTCGCTCTGGCTGCCTTCAGCATCTGTGCACTGGGATCGATGCCGATATATTCCGCGCATTCAATTCCGACATCATACAAAACCCCGGTGCCGCAACCCACATCAAGCACTGAATGATCCGACTGGATATTCAGAGACTGCACCGCCTCCTGAAGCA
Source organism: Rhodothermales bacterium (assembly GCA_022822185.1). GTDB lineage: Bacteria > Bacteroidota > Rhodothermia > Rhodothermales > Bin80 > Bin80. Next base: position 27,283 of record JAJECE010000019.1, read on the forward strand.
CCTCGGGCGGATCGTGAAAGCATTGGTCATACTCCTTGGCCAGATGATCATACGGCGATTCGTACGATAGTATCTTGCGGTTAATCAGGATGGTTTCGTGGATGGGAGCTCCCATGGTCCAATAGTAATGCCCATTTGCGTTCCACCCTACGTACGGATATTTCTGAAACCAGGTGATCTTGCCGTACCCCCGGACGTTTTTCACCGCATCATCAAATTCAAGATCGTCCCATTCTTTTCGCAGCGTATACCAATGTGGATTTTCGGGCATGGTTTTGGCAAATCGAAAAGGATGCCTTTCCAGCCGCTGAATCAGTCTTGCCTGAGATTCAAGATGGAGGGTGTTCATAATCTTGTCGGTATAGGTTTCAAAGAAAGTCTGGGATTTCCTCTGCTCTGATGATTCATGAACCCCCGCCACAGAGCTTCGTTTCTTGACTCACTCAACAAGAATAACGATAGACTTCAATTTTCACGGGGTATGGGTAGGATAAGCTTCGTATTTGTGTATCCCGCAAAAACACCCAAACCTCCGTTCACATTGGAATACACCGGAAATGGCTCTTCCAGCGCCGGATCATATAAATTATTACGGTCCAATGATTGAAGATATTTGTAGTAATCTTCGCTGAGAGAGGAGATGATGAGACGCAATTCTTTGGTCTTCTCTGAAACGTCATCGGTGATTCCACGCCAGGAGTAACCCCTCCCATCAAACAGCCTATCTGTCAAAGTAAATTCTTTACAAAACAAGTCAGTACGTCCTATATCAAACGGATCGACCCCCAATTCAACATCGCTGGAATAGTAACAGGCCCATCCGGGTGTGATGGCCTCAAACCAGATTAAACTATACACACTAGCAGGATCTATGATTTCTTCGGGAAAGCCAGCCCTGGGCGAGTTCACCCTGCGGTTATAAACCCCTATTCTGTAGAAATTTGCACCAGGCGGGTCTGAAAAAGCGATTTCGATTTGATATTGGGTACTCTGAAATGGATCAGATTCAGGTGGTGGAGGTAGAGCTTTAATCGAATAATCGGATATTACGACTGGAGAAGGAGCGGACGAAGTGGCTTGAATACTGGTTTTGTCTGGAAGATCTACCTGAAGGGTGTACTTGATGCCATCCGTGGGCAATACACTTGTACTGGATACATATCTTCCATTTCCTTGATAACGTAGGACATCAATCGTCTGGGAGCCATTCGTGACCATCACAGATGCATCTGAAATATACTCGAGCGTTACATCTCGCTTTACGTTAACCCCCAGACTTCTATGTATCGTGGCAGACCATGTATCCTCTGGGGAAAAGAAACTTGTAACGACTGGCTCCGAACTGTACTCAGGAGCATCTACTTCAACAATGGTCTCGCAACCTAGGCAAAATAGAAGCAATAGGGGTAATTGATATTTCATCAATGAGTTCTTAAAATTTGATTCTGTAATTTGCAAAGGGGATGACCGGGAATGCAGTGACCTGCTTAAATGTTAGATAGTTCAAATCCTCACCGTTATCGTACGTCTCATCTGCGTACAAAAGAAAAGCATTCTGTCTGCTGTATACATTATAGGCTCCAAACGAAAGTGTTCGATCTGCCCATCGTAACTTTCGTTTCATTTGCACGGATAAATCAAGGCGATGATAAGCTTTCATCCGCACTGAATTTCGCTCTCCAAAAACCGTTAGCAAGTGTGGAACGTCTGGCCTCCAATTCGCCCAGATACCCCCTGCGTCCGGTGCCTCCCCCCCTGGATCATGCCGAAATCCATAGAATTGACCCACGGGCAACCAGATTGACTGGCCCGTACCATAGACCCAGACAGCGGATAGTTCAATGGACTGATTTAATTGCCAATTGGCGGTCGCCGACACATCATGCAAGCGATCAAATTGAAAAGGAAAGGTTCTCCCCCCGTTAAGGGCCGGAAATTTTCGCCGTGTCTTGGTCAAACTGTACCCAATCCATCCCGTGACCCGCCCAATACTCTTGCGAACGAACAGTTCTCCCCCATACGACCAGCCCTTTCCATTCTCAATCAGGTCCTGCCAGACATCCCCTGATAAATTAGAAGTTTGAGCACCTTCTTTATACTCAATCTGGGAATTCATCCATTTGTAGAAGCCCTCAACCGTCACTTCATAGATCCTTTTGGGAGAATTCCATGCAAAGCCAGAAGCTACTTGGGTCGCATTCTGGGGGCGCACTTTATCCGTTGCAGGAACCCACAAATCATAGGGAAGGGCCAGATTTCTCGTAACCGGCAACCAATGTGAATTCTGTTTAAGTACGCTGATTGATGATTTGAATGCTAAATTTGTTGCGAACTTCCACCGAATACTGAATCTGGGCTGAAGAGAATAGTAGTTCCGAGTTTTGACGAAAAAACTCGAAGCTCGAAGTCCGGCATTCACGGATAAATCTGAGAATAACTTGACTTCATCTTCAACATAAGCATGTGTCTCAAGCGCTCTGATTCGATAATCTGGATTATACACCGTGTCTACCGGAATAATATCTACACCGAACTGCCGCTCTGAAAGTGTACCTGTGTTGTATGAATGTATGGTACCTCCTGCACCGAATCGTACGTAATGAACGGAGTTCGGTATCCAATCAAAATCCATCCGACTGATGAAGTCTGTAATTCCAGATAAATAACTGGTACGAAGAGACGTCAATATCTCTTGAAGATCATCAAGCTGCCTTTCCTCTTCTAGATCTCGTGATCCGATTCGATAGCGTGTATATCCCAGCAATGCGTTAGAGAATAATTTTGGCCCCCATACTCGATTCCAACGTGCGGTAGCCGTCAGGTTACGCCACCCCAGATCCCCACGAGAACGATTCTGAATATTGCTATATTCATGATCTCTAAATTCCCGCCAATATGCACGATCACGGCCAGCATAAAAACTCAGATAGATTCGATCCTTATTGGAAATGATGTAATTGATCTTTGCACTGGTATCATAAAAATAATATCCGGTTTTCTCATTTTCAGGGAGGAAAGGGTATACCAATGCATCAAAATAGGTTCGCCTTGCAGCGACAATGAATGAGGCTTTATTCTTTTTGACCGGCCCCTGAAAAGTAAAACTTGAAGAGAGAATTCCCACGGATGCCGTCCCCTCAAACTCTTTCATATTCCCCTCTTCCATCGTTAAATCAATTACCGAAGATAAACGGCCACCGTAGCGGGCCGGGATTCCTCCCTTGATCAGTGTCACATCCTTGATCGCATCACTGTTGAACACACTGAGGAAGCCATACAGATGATTGGGATTATACACCGTAACCCCGTCCAACAAGATCAAATTTTGGTCAGGACTGCCCCCACGGACATATAAACCTGCCGTTCCTTCGCGACCTGACTGAACGCCAGGGAGTAACTGAAGGATTTTGAAAACATCGGTCTCCCCCAAAAGAACTGGAAGCGACCGGATGGTTCCGATGTCCAACTTGATTTGACTCATCTGAACGGCTTCAACCACTGATTCCCCAACCGCAACGACTTCTACCTCATCCAGTCTGGTGGTCTCAAGATTTAACTCAAGGTTCAACTGAATATCCTCGGTCAGGAACTGATTCAATGTGAGGGGGAGGTAGCCAATATGGGATACAACAAGACGCACAGAATCTGCAGGAACCGAGAGACTAAAAAATCCATAGCGGTTGGTTACTGTACCAATCCCTATCTCTGGTGCATAAACGGTCGCTCCGATTAAACTTTCACTACTTTCAGCATCCACCAC
>JAJECE010000035.1 GCA_022822185.1 Rhodothermales bacterium
CAGGCACTGATTCAGCGCTGTCAGTGGCACAAGCGGGAAAATGTGACCTCCAAGATCCAGGATCCCGAATTTGTCGCCGAGACCAGGGAAAAAATGGAAGCGGCGTATGCCGCCGATACCTATGACCAGGCAAAAGGACAATTGCAGACGCTAATGCAAGTCCTGGACAACCGATGTCCCAAGGCGGCGGCCAGTTTACGAGAAGGATTGGAAGAAACGCTGACGCTCCATAAACTGGGGGTGGCCAAATTACTGCGGGATCGGCTCCGAACCACAAACATTATTGAGAGCATCAACGGCGGACTTGCACACACGACCCGCAGAGTTACCCGATGGTGCAACTCGAATCAGCGCCAGCGATGGATTGCCGCGGCGTGTTTGGACATTGAAGAGAACTCCCTCAACGCCATTCCACAGGACTGGCAGTGGGAGGGACTGCTCCGAGCACTAAAACGACACAGTCAAACCAAAAAACGCTATCTTGTACCCCCAAAAGCTTCATAAACTCCAACTAATAATGGCGCATCCCCGAAATATCCATAGAAAAGCGATTTTCCGCGCTCAGAATATCTTAAAAGGTGAAAAATAGACAGTTCAGCCATCTACGATACACAGATGCACCACCTAATTCTGGTATCTAAACGAAAACCCTTCCACGTTTCCTTCGCCACTTCCTTAATACACCTCCCGAAATCTTGCCACTGAACGGACACAAGCTCCAGACACGAACATGATTAATCTAGATGGATTTCGTACGCATCCCCTCCCCAAAAAAGTTGCTAACACAGCAAAATCTCAAATGACAGAAGAGTTGACACAAGGAGGATGCAATAGGCCGTGAGGATAGACTACATGATCTGCATCTCTTTCAGAAACTGGGACGGTTGTTTTGGGAAACCAAAATACTCTTCCGACCGGGTTAATGTGAGTGTATTCTGTGCCCTTGTAATTGCCACAAAACAACTTCTGCGCTCTTCTTCCACTTGTTGACCGTTCGCTCCAGACTGAAGTGCTCTAAAAGATGGGAACAGATTCTGAGCCATTCCAATGAGATATACGTGTTTGAATTGAAGTCCTTTTGCTTGATGGATCGTCATGCATTGGAGTGCATCCTGTCCGGGAGATGGGGATTTTGAAGAGAGGTCAAGTTCATGCAAATAGGTATTCAATGGCACATTCGTACCATGTTCAGCAATAATTTCTTGATCTAATGTTAGCCAAGTGTTAATTTCCTCTTCGGTTGATTCCAGCATATACTGGTTTTTGAATGACTGGCATTCATCTTCATTGAGCCAGTTGATGATCTGGCGAAAGTCCATACGATCAAGAAGATGATTCTGGATGATTCGCAACAGGCAATTGTCTTTTTGAATTGTGACATGATTCGTAATATTCAGCCATGCGCGCAGGAAATCACCGCCGACCAAGGCTGTCTGGGCATCCACGGCATTCATTTCAATTATCTCTCCAGTGAGCATGTGCCATGCCCGGCATAGTCTACCCAACACAACCCGGTCATGTCGTAGATGGGTCAACCTCAAAGCTTCCACCAGAATATTTATCAGGGGCGAGTCAAATTCCCGTTTTTTCTGAAAAAGGAATGCATCATACCCGGCATTGCTCAGTTCTCTGACAGTGCAATGGAGCAATTTGTTGGTTCTTCCAAGAACCGCACAGGCCCTATTTAATAGACCGTGTTTTTCGATGTCTTCCCCGACAAATACTGCCTCTTCCTTTAGCGAAGTAAAATGCCGGTAGCGAACTACAGGGATGGAGTCGCAACTTTTCCGGAGTGAGACTAACTCCCTTCTGTTCGTTAGTCTTGTTCGGTTTTTTTCAATGAGACGGTTCGCGAGATTAATTATTTCTGGAGGACATCGGTAACTTTCGGGAAATTGAAGCGTGTGTAATTCGTAATCACGCTGAAGATTTTTCAAGCGTTGGGTACTAGCTCCATTCCACTGATAGATCAGCTGATCATCATCTGCCACAACAAAAAGATTGTCGGTTCGCTTAGGGGTAATGAGCCGGAGTAGATCGTATTGGGCTTGATTGGTGTCCTGAAATTCATCAACGCAGATATGCGACCAGCCTCTGCGAATTAGACGAACAATCTCAGGTTTTTTGATCAGCAGTTGTTTGGTCAGAAAGATCAGACTGCCAAAATCAAGATGCCTTTCACTGATGAGCAATTGATAGTATTTTTCAAAAAGAGGCTGGACCCATGGTGGAGTAGATTCCAATGCAGAGAACGTTCTATTGCCATTATATGATTCTGAGAAGAGTCGATCAATGAGGCCAAGCAAATTACTTGGATCTTCAGGGAAATCGGGATATTTATTGACAGGGAGATCCCGAATAGCGTCCTCAAGAAATGCAATCCGGTCTTCTCTCCCGTTAAGGATATTGAAATCTGGACGAAGCCCAATATGGCTTCCATGCTGGCTCAAGGTTTCCGCTGCAAATTTGTGAAATGTTTGCAGGCGGACCCGGTCAGTATATTTTCCCAGGCGCTGATCTATTCGTTCCCGCATTTCGGATGCCGCCTTATTCGTAAAGGTCAGTCCTAACACGGCAGCGAGTTTGTTCTCCTGGAGCAACCTCGTTATGCGCAAAGTGAGAATTTCTGTTTTCCCTGAGCCAGGACCGGCAAGCACTAAAAGAGGACCATCATTCCAATCGGCGGCGGAGCGCTGATTTGGGTTTAGATCTTTATATTCAATCAAATTGATCCCCCCTTGGCTAATGACAGTGACTTCTCTAGAATGGTACGAATTTTGGACGGAACTATTTTGGCATCACCATCCTCTAACTGGACAGTGATGTCTGCCGCCGCTTTTGATTTGAAGTTTTTGTACAGACGTAGGTTGATATACTCTTCCAGGAATCCGGGTTCGCCTCTTTTCTTTGTGAGTTTGTCCTCGTTTTGCGCAGACAAGTAATCTAGGTATGCATCCTCAAATCCGTTGAGAATCAAGCACGCTTCAATGTTAAGGTAAGGGAAACTGAAGTGATCCTCTTCCAGTGTCTCATTCAACGCCTGACGGAGTTTAGGTTCAACCTCTTTGCGCTTCCCATCATCATCTCCAACACAGTACCACGCAATTCCAAGAAAATTTGCAACCTTAACCAGCATTCCAATTTCTGACTGGCCGAACTCCACTATACGTACGCCTTCTTCCTGAAGGTGCAGATAACAGGCCCTCGCAGCGGCCTCGTAGATCAAGACCTCCGTTTTTCCTTCAACCAGTAGCCAACATCTGGCAAACAGCAATTCCCCGCGCGTTCTGCGAATGTGGTGGTTGAACATGCGTGTCTCTTGTTTGGAGAGTTGACCATCTGGCACAAAAAATACCTGAATTCCATTTGGAGTTTTTGCCAGACGGCGAATATCACGAATATCAATTTCCGAGATCATATCACCGCTGTGAGTCGAGATGATTTGTTGGTCGGTGTAACTGGGGATCAATTTCCAAAGTATTCGTATGGCGGACGGATGGAGATGGGCTTCAGGTTCTTCCAGGGCAAGGATTGCGGATCCTCTGTTTTGGTTTTTGATAAAGGCGAAAAATAGCATTAGAACGGCAAGACTCTGTGTTCCCCCGCCATGTCGAGCAAGAGGAATTTTTGCCCCGGTTGTTGTTCCAATCTGGACCTCGGCTTTGGAAAGAATTTCAAACATGCGGTTTGGAATCGCCTCAATTGAAATGGGATCCTCATTAGCGAGAAGGACTAGAGACTGGAGTTCCCGAAGTTGATCTTTAACTTGCTCAAAACTGGCATGGGAAGCAACAATGATGTTGTTGACTTCCCTGAGCCCTTCTTCAATTTCTAGTTTTTTGTCTCTAGAGAGTTGAGAATCTTTTAGAAAAGGTCGCCAAAAGGGACCACTGGCCTTGAAATGCTTCCCGGCATCACGGAGTGCAGAGAGATAGTAGTAATGAAGTGTGTCTCGGAAAATTCCAGTTATATTTTTAGGGAGGCCGGTTAATTGTATACCTCCATGATCTTGAAATGACGAGTTAACCTCACAGTCACCGGAATCTTGATTATATGTAGAAACGAGCTGGAAATAAATGTGTTGATTGCCGTGGTCCCCCAATTGAAAAATTTTGGATCGTGTCAGCCGCCCCACTAATTCTTCGTCCCATGGCTGATCTTGTGATTCTGTAAAGGTCAGAGTAATCCTGATGGGATCAGCAGATGAAGGTTCAGCATTTTCATCCGGCAGGTGAAAGTCCATTGGATCAAATACAGTCCTATGCTGGCCCGTCATGCTCCCCAGGCATAGTTTCAATGCATCAAGCACAGAGGTCTTCCCAGTGTTGTTTTCACCGATCAGGACCGTAGTCTTGCCGAGTTCAAGGTTCAGGTTTCTGATTCCTCTGAAATTTTCGATTTGAACGGAAGTAAGATTCATTGTAGAGTTGTTTCTTCTGGAAGTGTGCTGTCCCCCGATAAAATGGTAGCGGGATAGATCACTATGTTGGACATGATAGTTAACAAACACGTAATGTTTGGGCAGTTTATGGTAATATGAAAATATATGTTTTAGCTTTGAAATGGTTCCAATGATTTCGAAATTTTTTGAATTAAATCAAGTCTGTTTTCAATACGGATCGGTCAACTTCCCCAACTTTAATTGGGAAATAACTCCCATCTTCGATTGAAAAATCTCCCCTAAAGCCCCCTGTACGATTTAACAAAAACCACTACGGGCCCAGTTCTTTTCTTACTAAGCGTGTACCTCTAACGAGGGCGTGCAATTTTTTGCGTGCCGCCCAGCGTGCAGTCTCGCTGAAACCACAATCCGGAGCAAGGATTAATTGATTGGCGGGTACATGCTGCAAGACCTGGCGGATCCGGTCGGCAACCATTTCAGGGGGCTCAATGAAATAATTTTTAACATCAATCACCCCGGCAGCAACGTTCCGCCCACTGGCGGCAATTTCGCCAGCCAGTTCCAGTTCCGCCATTTCCCGGTTCGCAAATTCCAGATGGATTTCATCTGCCGCAATGTTAAGGATGCGTGGAAAGAGCGGAGCATAGGTGCGATGTGCGACCGGCCGACCCATATAATTGCCAAAGCATAGATGAAGTCCGATCTCTGCTTCCACGCCTTCAACAGACTGGTTAAAGAGTTCAACATATTTGTCGGGGGCATTTTTATGGACTGCCGCAGAGGGTTCGTCCAGTTGAATCAATGTGGCACCGGCTTTTACAACGGCTTTGAGCTCGGCATTGATGATTTTGGCAAAACGTGCGGCCACCGCCATGCGATCTGCATAGATATCTCCCGTCTGGATTCGTCCTGCAAGTGTGTAGGGCCCGGGGCAGGTAACCTTAAGGGGGAGTTCAGTGCGTGTGCTTGCATAGAGAAACTCATCAACAAGTCCAAGCCCGTTCGGTGCGGAGAATGGTTCTACGGCTTCATAACGTTCCCGCTGGTCGTGTCCGCCTGATCCCAGTTTTCGAAGTGGTTCAAGGGCACGTAAGCCATCAAGATGTCCGTAGAAGCCGGCAGTAAAGAAGCCAAAGCGGCGCATTTCGCCATCACTCACGATATCAATGCCTGCATCTTCCTGATCACGAAGTGCCATATCTACCGCATCGTCGAGCGTCTCTTGAACATCTAGTGGGCCATATTCACCGCGTTTCATCGCTTCGGTTGAACTGATGAGCCAGGATGGGATGGCATAACTGCCGATTACACTGGTCTTGAGCATTATGTAAGAATTCGTTCTGATGAGGCAAAAAGTTAATCGAATTTTCCCAAATTTCAAGGAGAGATGGTGGTCAGAATTCCTCTGTATGTGTCCAAAACATCGTTTGAAGCATGTAGTGGGCAAAAAATATGGAGAATCAGCCACTAAAATGCCCATTTTGGAATAGGCATGGTCATAATTATCTAAAGATTACTTATATTTGAAGCGTCAGGGTTGCCGGTTGGCCAGAGTAATGGCCTACGGCAGTCCAAGCATTTACAACTAAAGCACGAAATCACATGTACAAAAACACTTTACTACTTCTTTCTCTTCTGCTTTTTTGTGCAGCTCCCGCGGTTGCCCAGAAGGTTGATTTTGAGTGGGCACCCAGCCAGTCGGAGGGATTTTCGGGTACGGTCCCAATTCTGGGTACCCCCTACAATATGCCGGCCTATTTTCCCGGTCTTCAATCCGGTGCCAGAAGTATCGCCGGGCCGGTTGATCTGGACGGTGACGGAAAAATGGAAGTTGTCCTCAGCGATTATTCAGGCGGGGGGCGTGTGCATGTGCTTGAGAGCATTGGCACCGACATGTGGGAATTGATTTATTCTTCTCCGCCATTGGAGCCGACTACTGGGACTTCCAACAATGCCAGAGGCGTTGGAGCAGGGGATCTGGATGGTGATGGTATGGGAGAAATATTCCTTTTTGTAGGGCATGGACTTGCCGATGATAACCCGATCAAGGCACTAATCCCCGAACCACGACTTGCTGCTATGGAAGCAACAGGCGATAATACGTTTGGCGCACTTCCGGAATTTTGGGATTTTGATGGTCAAGTCCCGAATCGGTTCCGAACTGAACAGATCAATATTGCGGATGTGGATGGAGATGGTATCCAAGAGCTACTCTGGGCCAATAATGGGAATAACACATTTGATAATTGGTATGTCGTTACCGCAACCGGCCTTGGTACAGGATTTGCGACATGGACACAAGAGGCGAGATGGAGTAGTCGGACTACGGAAGACTTTGATCCCGTGAACCGTGGAGGCGGAAGTCCCTACGAAATCCTTCCAGCCGATCTGGACGGAGATGGGACCCATGAGCTCGTGTTACAGACATGGAATAATTTAAATTTTTCCAATATTGACGTAACGGGAGCAGACACATATGTAAGCCCAACGGGAGATCATGCCTTTGCAAAATTAGGTCCTGGTGATACGGTTTCCCTGTTTGGATGCACCGCTGTAGATATGGACATGAATGAAGATGATGAGGTCTACTGTCCAGACTTTGATACACGAAACCTTGCACTTATCAACTATGAAACGGGGGAAAATGTACTGGAAATTCGGCACACCCCCGATACGACGGGTGCAGACTTAAGCATGAACAATGCAGTCTACCCCATTGTTGAGAATTCAATAAGCTGGGGGATTACTTCCGGTGATATTGATATGGACGGGATGCCGGAATTGATCGGGACGGGCCCAGGTGTTGCCTCAACGGACGGGGAAGTTATGGCTGGTACCCCTAGATGGGTTACAATTGTAGACTTTAATGGGGAGGGAGATGTAGAGGATCCTGCCAATTACTCGGTCAGGCACGTTGAATTGCCTGCTTTAGATCCCGAAGCGATTTTCACCACGGTCAATCGTGACAGTGCGGGAACCATGACGACCTACTCTGAAGGAGCGGGGGGAGCTGCACATCAATTTGCTTTTCTGGGAGATGTAGATGGGGATGGCGATAATGAGGTGGCAATGGGATTCCAGGCGGTTCCAGACAGTGTCTACACGATTAACGAGGTGTTTAATCCGGCTGACTCAACGTATACCAGAACGGTGATGGATGCCAAGCCGAATCCGAATCGGGTATTTATGCGCGTCCTATCGGGGAATGGGCTCACGACGAGTATTTCGTACGATAGAGTGATCATTCCCACGGACTTTGAATTGCATTCAAATTACCCGAATCCGTTCAACCCCTCCACCACCTTCTCATTTACGCTTCCACTGGACAAGCGAGTCAGTGTCAGGATTTATGACATGACGGGGCGTCTGGTTCGGACGCTGATTAATGATGAATTCTATGCCCAGGGAACACATGCCGTGGAATGGAATGGACTGGGAGACAGTGGACTGGCGGTTGCAAGTGGTCAGTACATCTATACATTGGAGTGGGGCCAGTTTCGGCATGCAAGGCGTATGGTCCTTGTAAAATAACATGACCTTGACCAGATGGAGGGGATAGATTGTCCCTTCCATCTGGTCTCGGTGCAAGATGCACAGATTTTGTTGGAATACTCGTTCGTATTGTGAACCTTCGATAATACACATGTGCAGACTTTGGGGGCTTGTATTCTTGACCTGTCTCTGGTGTATGCCTGCATTGGGGCAGGGGAAAGTTACCGGACACATTGAGGATGCAGGCACAGGGGAGGAGCTCATTGGGGTTGCAGTTCTGATTGAGGGCACAGGGCGCGGGACGACTACAGATTTGGACGGCAATTATGTATTGCTGAATCTGCGCCCAGGATCGTACACGCTTGTGTATTCCTACGTCGGTTACCAAAGTCAGCGCGTCAACGATATTCAGGTCACTAGCGGTCAGACGACCCGGATTGATATTGAACTGAACCAGGCCGTCATTGAAGGGGAAGAGTTGGTCGTTCAGGCGGAACGCCCTCTGGTCCAGAAGGATTTAACGGCTTCCAAGAAAACCTTTATCTCGGAAGAGATTGAAGCTTTACCTGTAGAGAGTCTTTACGGGATTCTTGCAACGACCGCAGGGATTACCACCGGTGTATACGGAGAATTGCATGTGCGCGGTGGCCGAAGCAATGAGATTTCCTACATGGTGGATGGACTTGCCGTGAGCAACCCGTTTAACACCGGCGGAGTCAATACCCAGGTTGCTATTGATGCCATTGATGAACTGACGGTGATCTCCGGAGCGTTCAATGCGGAATATGGGAAGGCAATGTCGGCAGTTGTCAATCTGGTCACCAAAGAGGGCGGAGAGAAATACGAAGGATCCGTCACCGCGTATGCAGGAGACTATCTGACCGGAAATAATGATCTGTTCCTCCTGCCGGAAGGCGTAGATCTTAATTCCACGACGATTGAAGGATCTCTGAGTGGTCCGGTTCCAGTAGGCCCCCGCCTGCGATTTCTGGTGTCAGGAAGGTACGACAATAATAATGGGCATCTTCATGGAATACGCCAGCATTTGCCGAGCGATTCGGCAAATTTCAACAGCAGCCCCTGGTACTACGAAATGCACGGGAAACCCTGGTGGGATTACTCGGATAGTACCATCACGCTTCCAGATGGAAGCGAGGTAGGAGGAGCCGGACTTGAAATCCCCGATGAGCGGGTCGCAATGAATCCGAATGAGCGATTCAATATCCTCTCAAAATTAACGGCCCGGCCAACCAGCAATACTCAGGTGGAGTACTCCTACCTGATTGACAACAGCAAGGCGAAAGGGTTCAGTTTCGGGAATCGCTATAACCCGGATGGAGTTGCAAGTAATCAGCGTCGGAATCAGAACCACAGTTTACACTTTACGCACACCCTGAATCCCCAGACGTTCTATACCCTGAAGTTCTCTTATGCAAAGGCCGCGTATGAAAATTTTCTGTACGAAGATCCACTTGATCCCCGCTATGTGAAGGATATTGGGGGCACTGGCGGGGGCAATGTGACCGGGTTTCCCGGGAATAACTTTGCATTTGCGGGAAATCAAAAATTCCATATCTATGAAGACTCCGAATCCCTTCGGGGGAAGGCCGATCTGACCCGCCAGTACGGGATCACCCACGAAGTAAAGGTTGGAGTGGCGGCGCAACAGCACATTTTGAGTCGGCAGAATTTTGTCGTACTCTATGACGGCAACCAGTACCTGGAACCTACGGTGGAGTCGGCGGACAATCCATCCCATGACCGCTACGACGATCAGAAGGTCTTTGAGTTCAGCGCATACGCTCAGGATAAACTGGAATTCGACAATTTCATCATTAATGCGGGATTGCGGTTCGAACGCTTTCAGCCGAATGGCACCTACATCCCGGACTTATTTAATCCACAGGGAGATTTGGGAGAGGCAACCGTCAAGAATCTACTGCTTCCCCGCCTCGGGGTCTCCTTCCCGATTACGGAGCGTGGAATCATTCATTTTTCCTACGGACACTTTGCACAAATGCCAGGTCTGCGCAATCTATATGTGAACCCGGAATTCGAATTTCCCAAGGGCAGTGTGCCAACCTTCGGCAATTCCAACTTGCGGCCCGAACGAACCGTACAGTACGAGATTGGAGTTCAGCAGCAGGTGGGCGGCCTGCTGGCGATCCATATCACGGGGTATTTCAAAAATATCCGTGACTACATGGCCCTGCAATTAGTGCGCCATTCCACAATTGCCGGAGAAGATCTTTACAACATTTATCTGAACCGCGCATATGCGAACGTAACTGGACTTACCGTTGCCCTGACGAAGCGTAGATCTCAGGACGGGTTTTTGTCTGCCACGCTGGATTACACGTTTCAGATTGCAGAAGGAAGTGATGATGACGCGAACCGGTTCTTCTTCAATCGTCTGTCCGGACGTGAGAATGAGTTGGAGGTGGTTCCCCTGACCTTTGATCAGCGGCATGTCATTTCATATACGGTGACACTGTCTCGTTCCCGAAGACTTGGACTGTCATTTAATGGCCAGTTTGCGACCGGATATCCCTATTCTCCCTTCATTCTGGATCAGAATGTGGACCTTCCGACACGCAGCGGCCGAAAACCGGCGAAGTTTAATATTGATGCACATCTGTTTAAGGAATTCAATCTGGGAGAGATCCCGATCCGTACCTTCGTGAAAGTATTTAACTTACTGGATCGTCTGAACGAAAACTTTGTCTTCAACGATACCGGGCGGGCAACGTATTCACTTTCAGGCCAGCGGAACGTTCATGCGACATGGGAACCGAACTATCATCTTCCCGGCATCAAAACACTGGAAGAATACAATACGCGTCCACACTGGTACTCCTCGCCGCGTCTTGTACGCGTGGGGCTAACGGTGTCCTTTTGATGAATTGTCACTATAGATGTTTTTTTATTCTGGGCCTTTTACTAGGTGTAAGTCAGGTCTACGCACAGCAAAGCGGAACCGAGCGTTTGCGGGGCTGGGATCAGCATGAGGTCAATGCCTGGCTTACAGACATCGGCAGGATTCCCTTCCGGAAAGGAGCAAATCAGGACTGCGAAGAAGGACTGACCAACCGTCGGGATGCAATTCTGAACGGCAATCGGATCACCACGCAGATCTTCAATTTTGGGTCCATCTCCGCACCGGGCAATACGATTACGGATATTGTATGGAACGGGCTCGGCTATGGCTATGAGTTCGGACCGCTTGTGGCTGCAGAAATCATAGATACCTATCGGGAAGACGGGCGGCCCCGTGATCCCCAGAGTACGCCCTTGTATGATGATAACGGCAGGCCCGTTCTGGATGAGAATGGGAACCAGGTGTATGTGATGCGGATCGTGTCGGACGGCTTAGTATCCAATGGCGGGGAAATCTCCCCGGATGGATCTGAATACTGGGGCTGGCAGCCGATATCCTGTGCGGAGCCGGTCGGAAGCTTTGGAGGGATTCAGGTCGTGAATCCGCAGTCGCGCAAGATTCCCACGAACGATGACGAGGATAATGATCTGGACGGGAAGCCGGATTCCTGGCCGGATGACTGGTATAATGAGTCCGCAGAACGTTACCTGTGGCCTGGTGCGCTGCAGCAGGGAGCCTCCAATGCGGATAAGGAGACTCTCTATTTTATGAATGACTACAACAACAGTGAGTTCAGTTATTGGCCTTTTCCCAGTGACAGCACAAAGCGGGGTTTAGGACTTGAAGTGGAAGTCCGTTTATATCAGTGGGCAAACCCTCTTGCCGAGGATGTCATCTTCCTGATCTACAAGATTACCAATAAGAGCGAGAAGGATCTCGATAAAGTGATTTTTGGAATGTGGGGCGATCCGCATGTGGGAGGCCCGAATGACTGGCCGGATGACTGGGCATTCTATGATGAAAAACTCAATATGGTTTTTGCATGGGACGATGACGGCCGCAGTGATATTGCCGGTCGTGTACCGGGATACTTTGGATACAAATTCCTGGAAAGCCCGGGAGTTGACGATGATGGGATTGATAATGATGATGATGGTCTTGTAGACGAATCCTGGACGGATGGGATTGATAATGATGGGGACTGGGATCCGTCTCTGGATGATGTTGGGGTAGATGGGATTCCAGGAACGGGGGATGAAGGAGAAGGGGATGGCGTACCGACTGCAGGCGATCAGTTTGATATTACAAAGCCCGGCGAGCCCAATTTTGAATTCACGGACATTGACGAAAGCGATCAATTTGGACTGACATCTTTTGCATCGCCCCCTTTTGCAGGGAATCGGGTCAGCAACGATGATCGGGTATGGGGATTTGTGCAGCCAGGGCGGTTTGACGTTGTGCCGACTACGCCGGGGGACTATGTATTTCTCTACGGATCAGGGTCTTTTCGGCTTAAAGCCGGTGCAACCAAACGATTTTCTATTGCACTGATTGTTGGCCAAAATCGGCAGGACTTGCGGCTCAATGCAAATATCGCCCAGCAGATCTATGATGTTGGATATGTCTTCGCAAAACCTCCACAGAAGCCAACACTCCGGGCAGTGCCGGGAGATAAGAAGGTGACACTGTACTGGGATGATGTTGCAGAGGCATCGGTGGACCCGCTCACACGGGAAAATGATTTTGAAGGGTATGTGATCTATCGATCTACTGATCACGAATTCTCCGATCAGCAGACGATAACAGATATTAATGGAAGCAATTTTCTGTTCACTCCGCTCAAGACAACTCTCGGGGTAGATGCCCGGTTTGATTTGGATAACGGATTAAATGGCCCCAGCCCCATTCCATTCCCTGGACGGGGAGTCAACTATGACCTTGGAGATGATACGGGATTATTTCATACGTTTGTGGATTCCAATAATGTGGTGAACGGCCAGACCTATTATTACTCGGTTGCCGCATATGATCGTGGATATGCGGGGGATGCGGGGGATGCCTTCGCAACCGGAATTCCACCAAGCGAGACCAGCAAGACGATCACCTATGATCCGACAACGGATCGTTACATTTTTGACGTGAATACCATTTCTGCCATACCGGGGCCGCGGGTCGCTGGATATGTTCCTGCCTCCGCGCTGGACCCAGCCGGCTTAACGCACAGCAGGGGCCACGCCACCGGTTCTATCGTCATCAATGTGGTGGATGAACTGGCGGTCAGAGACAATCAGTCCTATCGGATTGAGTTCGATGAGACCGAAGCGGGCATTGCATATTCGGTGATCAATGAAGGGCCGGTCATGGCAGTAATTCGGGCAGCCCCCGGAAAGAGTCAGACGACTCTGTATCGAAATATTATTGAGAGTTCAGTCGAACTTACGACTGAGAATGGCAGAAAACTGTCCAGAGATACTGATTTCAATGTGAATGGCCGTCTGGGAACGATTGTGATTAATGAGAGCGCCGGGGTAGGTGCTGGAGAAGAGTTGACGGCATCCTTTCAGTACGCGCCAGTTTTTGAAAGCAGACATATGCAGAGTGAAGAAGCGAATATTGTATTTGAAGGGCTTCATGTTTTTGTACAGGAAGATCCGCTGGAGTTTGACTTGGAAGCCTCTGGATGGGCAGGTGGCGGCGTTGATATTCCCTACCAGTTTCAGCGGGCAAGCACCGGGCCCCGGCGCATGATCCAGCCCTTTGATTATGAGGTCAGGTTTGCAGACTCCCCGGTCGGGACAGGTTTTAATAATAATATCCCGATTCCATTTGAAGTGGTGAATGTGACCCAGGCCAATCTTCCTATCCAGGTATTCGTTCCGGATGTCAATCGCAATGGGAAATGGGATGTGAGTGAACGGATTGTGTTTCTTGAACAGATTGACGGCGTATTGACCGCGACATGGGAAGTACGTATGGATGATATTGGCACAGTCCCGAAGGACGGGGATGTGCTTTTTGTCGCGACCCGAAAGCCATTTGCGGAGTCCGATCAGTACATGTTCCGTACCGTCGCCTCGGCGACCGATGAAACTCTGGCGGCGCAGGAGTTGCAGGATATTTATGTGGTTCCGAATCCCTACGTTGCAACGACCGTATTTGAACCGCGCAATCCAGCCTCCCGCACAGAAAGGGGCATGCGGCGGCTTTATTTTGCGAATGTGCCGAAACAGTGCACCATACGTATCTATACTTTGGCAGGTGAACTGGTAGAAACACTGTACCATGACTCTACGCTAGATAATGGAAAAGTCTTCTGGGATATGCGAACCAAGGACAACATGAATCTGGCGTACGGTCTCTACATTTTCCATGTGGATAGCCCCGAAGGATCGTACATTGGGAAATTTGCTGTAATCAAGTAACGCCTCTATGAGAAAGCTGGTTTGGTTACTTATTGTATTTTTTGGGATGTTCACCAACAATCCGGTCGTGGCGCAGGAGGATCCTGCTTCGCTTGAAGAAGGAACGATTACCCGTGTCGGAACGACGGCGGCCCAGTTTCTGAAATTAGGCGCAGGTGCCCGGGCCATCTCGTTTGGCGGTGCGTATGTGGCAGAAGCGAGTGACATGAGTGCGGTATACTGGAATCCTGCGGGATTTGCCCGGCTTTCCGGGAGTCACCTGCAGTTGAGCAATACGCAGTATCTGGCGGATATCAATTACAATTTTGTCGCGTTCGGGACGGCAGTGGAGCCCGTCGGGTCTATTGGTATCTCCCTGTTGATGGTGGATAGTGGAGATATGGCGGTCCGTACAGAAATGGAGCCGGAGGGGACCGGCGAACAGTTCAATACGTTGAGTTTTGCACTTCAACTCACCTATGCGCGAAATCTCAGTGATCAGTTTTCGATTGGCGGGAGTTTAAAATTTGTTCAGGAACGCATCTGGCACAGCAAGGCATCGGCCATCGCCTTTGACGTAGGGACCTTGTTTACCACACCATTTGAACGCCTTCGTCTGGGGGCAAGCATGTCAAACCTCGGCCCAAAAATGCGAATGGATGGACGGGATATTCTGTTTAGTGAAGATCCGAGCCCAAATACGCAAGGAACCGCCGAAATCGTGAATGCTCAGTATCGCATGGACGGATTTTCGATGCCTCTCATTTTCCGGGTAGGGGTAGCCTGGGATGCGATGGATACCGGAACCCACCGTATCCTCGTTACAACTGATGCGGCGCATCCGAATGATAATGCGGAATATGTGAATGCGGGGGCAGAGTATAGTTTTCGGGACCTCATTGCATTCCGGGCGGGGTACCGGAATCTGTTTGAGCCGGATACCGAGCAGGGTTTGACCGCCGGCGGCAGCCTCATGGTTCGGATCAATCGTGATCTGGCAGCAAGATTTGATTATGCGTATGCTGATTTTGGCCGCCTGACCCAAACCCACTGGTTTACCTTCAACCTCTCCTTTTAGGATTAATGAGGTCATGGTTTCTTGGTCTTTTTTTGTTGTTCTCTTTCACAACAACCACCCGGGCACAGCTTCTGCATGATGTGATTCACACCGAAGTTGACCTTCTGCCATCTGCGACGACTTCTGCAGGCAAGACCTCCACCGTGAGCGTGATCAGTGAGGATCTTGCTATCGAATTTACCGGCGTTGCACTACAAGGCTTTTCGGCGGGTGATTCCCTGTCGGGTTCTGTTCGGTTTTTTGAGCAGAAAGATTGGAGCGAATGGCAGTCGCTTTATATTGTCCGCAGTGCGACGGATACTGCATTTCTGGCGGCATATCGGGGGGAGCAGGTTCTTGAGGCGTTAAGGTTTGAGCTTCGTTTTGAAGTGGATTCTTCTGATAAGTTGTATCTGTTGAGTGCAGGTATCTTTGATCATCGCCTGGATGATGAGTATGAAGTCGGCCAGTCATTCCGGGATGTTGGCGGAAAAGAGGATTTTGTGATTCGTGCCCCTCGTATTCGTCGGCGGACGGAATGGGGGGCACAGCCCTTCCGGGGGACCCCGATTCCACTGAACCGTCCAAGCTATGATTATATGACACTGCATCATACTGCAGGGTTTGCAGCAACGACATTGGCAGAGGGATTGGAGCAGGTCCGTCGGATCCAGGACTTCCATCAGAACGGGCGGGGCTGGAGTGATATTGGATATCAGTTTCTGATGGATCAGGAAGGGCGCCTCTATCAGGGGCGCCCGTTTTTGAATGAGTCAGCTCCTTTTGATCAGGGACCTCGTTTGGCACATGGGGCCCATGCCGGGGGAGCCAATACGGGGAATATTGGGATTTCCCTGATGGGGTGTTATCATCCTCCAGAGGGTGCGAGGTGCCGGGATGCAATGACACTTCCGGCCATTGACTCGCTGGTGGTGACGTTTGGATTTATGTCTGAGCGTTATGGTGTATCTCCAGATGACATGCGGGGACATCGTGATTTTGGCAGTACATCATGCCCGGGAGATAATAACTATCAGATGCTTTCAGATTTTATGTCGAAAGTGGAAGATCTGCTTTTGACGGGTAACAATCTATTGGGAGGTGGAACCATTATTGCCCGACTGAATCAATCGGGTATTGTCGGCCTCAAGTGGGAATTTACCGCAGATTACGGCATTGACGAATTCGTCGTGCAGCGGCGTGAAAAAGACGAAGGTACGGTGGAAATTACCCGGGGGGAGGGGGCGATTGATGGAAATACGATTGATGTTCCCAGTGTAGGACGGCACGTTTATGAACTCGTTGCCCTAAACCGTGGTGGTCAGCGGCAGCGGCTGGCAATCGCAGAAATTTCTGTGGAGCCTGAACTCACAAGTGTTCTGGCGCAGTCCTTCCCGAATCCAACCTCCAGTGAGACCACGATCAGATATTTTCTTGCAGGCGAATCGGGGGTCGTTTCGATAGAGGTCTTTGACCTTGCAGGCAGAATGGTGCTGGCCGGTGAAAATCAGCACAGGGAGTCCGGGGAGTGGTATGTTACGACCCTGGATGCATCCACTTTGTCGGGTGGTGTTTATTTGTACCGGATTCTGGTAGACGGATTTGCAGCTACGGTTTTCGACGAGACGAAGCCGCTGATCGTCCTTCGATAGTTCCGTAAACCCGTCGGACTCGCGCACGGTAATCATCAAAGCACGCATCGAACCGGGCCGCGGATGCCTCGCTGCCGATATGGTAACTGCTCGTCAAGACAATCGGCGGCATCCCAAGGTCGGTAAGCTTTGCCGCAACGAGGCATTTGAGGCTGTTAACCAGGAGCGCCACCCCAACGGTAGATCCTGGTCCGATGAGGTCCGGATGTCCCGCTACACGAACCATGGCATCTCCTGCAGGTACGCAATTATCGAGGACGACATCCGCTAGATCCGTGAGGCGTTTTCCGCTACTGTGCCGGGAACCGGAAGCATTGCAGTGCGCTTCGGAGACGACCGCAATGAGGGGCAGATTTCGGGCTTTGGCTTCTAATGCCACCTCGACGACAACTTCGTTGACACCGCTATTGGAGAACACGATAAAACTGTCCGGGGGGGTAAGGATGAAGTTGCGAAGGATGGTTTTCCCGAGGCCCTCCACTCGTTCAAGAAAAATCGCCTGGCGTTGACCATTGGCTCCGACCACCTGATTATGATAGGTGAGGGAGAGTTCCACAATAGGATGAAATCCTGGAAAACTGCCATAGCGGGGAAATACTTCCTCCACTCCCATACGTGAATGACCGGATCCAAAGAGATGCACCAGGCCGCCTTCAGCAATGCTTTGTGTGCAGACATCCGCTGCGTTTTCCAATGCATCCATTTGGGTGTCACGGATTCGTTCCAGTACACCGCCGGCTTCATTCAGGTAGGCTTGGGCAGGATTCATTTTGATTGTATCTTAAATGGTGATTCGGCTATAACTCAATGGCACGCAAGATGAACCGGATACTGTAAATTACGAAGAACGGGGGATATGGATAAATTCTCTCAAAGTTGAACCAATTGTAAATGCGTATGGATGTGATTGAAATCCCAAATACTTCCTACTGCTACGAAGCTAGAATGCAGCAGGATTTTAAAAACCTTGCTGATCGTGTGCAGGACCTGCGAAAGCAGGGGAGTCTTTCTCCAGAGGTTCTCTATCGGA
The DNA here is from genome assembly GCA_022822185.1 of Rhodothermales bacterium. Taxonomy (GTDB): domain Bacteria; phylum Bacteroidota; class Rhodothermia; order Rhodothermales; family Bin80; genus Bin80. Next base: position 17,913 of record JAJECE010000035.1, read on the forward strand.
TCCGAAAGTACTTTCGAATCAAAACGATCTACCATTCCAACGCCATTGAGGGGAACATACTTGATGTTGGCGAGACCCGTGCCGTGGTTGAGGCTGGACTCACGATCACCGGTATTCCACTCAAAGATCAGGCAGAAGCACGGAATCTATCTCATGCTTTGGATTTTTTTGAAGAAATTGCACAAAGCCATACAGATCCGATTACTGCAACGGATATCCGTCAAATTCACGGACTCGTGTTACAGGGTTTGTCCGATCAGGCAGGTAGATATCGATCAGTACCTGTAGAGATTAGCGGTTCTGACTATAAGCCACCTGGCCACGAATCTGTTCCGGCACACATGGAGGAGTTTGGATCTTGGTTATCGACCGTCAGCACGCCGAATGAGCATGAATTTGCAAGTACATCAGGTTTGATCGCGGCTGCCGCCGCTCATACATGGTTTGTTACCGTTCATCCCTTTATTGATGGTAATGGCCGTGTAGCACGGCTGTTATTGAATCTATTGCTTATGCGATATGGTTATCCAATTGCAATCATATCCAAGGAGGACCGTATTCGATATTATGATGCACTTGAAGAGTCTCATGCCTCTAATTTAACACCCTTCATTGTACTTGTTGCTGAATGTATTGGAGAGAGCCTTGAGGAGTATGAGTTAGCCGCGAAGGAACAAGAGGAACATAGTGAATGGGCGAGAAGGATCGGAGAAAAATTTTCCCAGCCCGCACGTTTAAGAGTACAGAACGAGTACGAGATCTGGAAAAATGCAATGGAACTGTTGAAGAGTCATCTTCGCCAGACAGTTGATGCAGTCAACGAAGGAGCCTACGAATATAAGTTGCACTTCAAAGATTTTGGGAACCTTGAATTCGAAAAGTATTCTGCGCTACGCATTAACGAATCTGCCAAACGAACCTGGTTTCTACGAATTGATTTCCTGAAAGGTGATGTCACGGCTAGGTATCTGTTTTTCTTCGGAGGCGCAAGGAAACAGATGCGAGAGCGGTGCTTGGTGACACTCCATATTGCGCGGGAAGAACCGATGAATTCATATCATTATGAACCGATAGAATATATGAAGGCTGAGCATTTACCGAGTACAGTAGAGGTTGGCTACGAAATCAAGAAGGAACGTTTTGTCATTCGGCCGCGGAATGGGTGTCCGCGAATGAGTAGCGTGGAAGAATTTGGGAGGCAGTTTTTTGAACGTGTAATCGAAGGTTTAACGAAGACTTAATCAAAAATGACACAAAAACACAGTGTAACAATGCTGGGAACCGGCCTGATCAGCCTGTTCTATACAATGACACTCCACGGGCAGCGGGGGCGTGATCGTGTCCGTTGCGTGTATTCGCGCGACACGGGCCGTGTTCAGAAGTTTGCCGAAAAATGGGGGATTGAGCATGCCGTAACGGATATGGCCGGAGCGATTCAGCACCCATCCAGTGATGTTGTGGTGATCGGCCTGCCGAATCACCTGCATGAGAAAGCGATCCGGCTCTGTGCAGAGGCAAATAAGGCAGTTCTCTGCACCAAACCCCTGGCGCGTACTGCCGCAGAAGCAAAGCGCATCTTGGATATCGTGGAGTCAAGCGGGATCTTTGCGGGATATCTGGAGGATCTGGTCTATACACCAAAAACACTCAAAGCACTGGCATCGGTTCGAAGTGGTGCACTAGGGGAAATACTCTGGACACGCTCACGTGAGACGCATAGTGGGCCGCACAGCAGCTGGTTCTGGGATGTAGAGCAGGCTGGCGGTGGCGCAATTATTGATCTGGGCTGTCACTGCATCGAAATTATTCGCAGTTTTATCGGGAAAGATATTCGCCCCGTAGAGGTGAGCTGCTGGGCCGATACCCTCGTACATCCCATTAAGGCGGAAGATAACGGTATTGCGATGATTCGCTTTGAGAATGGCGCGGTCGGACAGTTTGAGGTGAGTTGGTCATTTCGAGGGGGCATGGATCTGCGGGATGAGGTCGCCGGAACAGAGGGGACGATCTGGCTTAATCATTTTCTGCGAACCGGCTTCGAAATGTTTTCCAGCGGTGCCGGGGGCTATGTGGCAGAGAAAGCGGAGCAGGAATCCGGGTGGTTATTCCCGGTGGGGGATGAAGTGCATGAGTTGGGCTATACCGATATGTTCACCGATATGTTTGATGCTATGGACGAAGGGCGTGATCCGGTGGAGACCTTTTATGACGGGTATGTTGTGAATGCAGTTATTGATGCATGTTATCGTTCCTCGAAGTCCAAAAAATGGGAAGCGATTGAAATAGAGGACTGGCGTGGGTGTACGAACGTTGCACGGATCCAGGGGCTCAAAGAGACGGTGAATGGACTGGAACTGGTCAAACGGGAGCGGTTGCCGGATGGTAAGGTGAAACTGATTCTAAAAGATCCCGCTTCCGGAGAAGTCACACAGCGATTCGTGGATGAAACTGATTAAGCCGGTACAGAAAGACGAGGTGCTTCTGGCCGATATTCTTAATCGCACCGAAGGGGAATGGCACTGGCGCATCTGGTGGCTTGGCCAGAGCGGATTTTTGATCAAATGGGAAGATCAGTACTGCCTGCTGGATCCGTACCTGTCAGATTCGCTGACCAAAAAATACGCCAACACGGATAATCCGCATGTTCGCATGACGGAACGGGTTCTCGCCCCGGAATTCCTTGATTTTGTAAATGTCGTTACCTCCAGTCACAACCATACCGATCACCTGGATGGGGAGACACTCAGACCGCTAATACAGGCGAATCCGAATTTAGCAATGATTATCCCGGAGGCAAATCGTACATTCGTTGCGAATCGACTGCAATGTGATCCAGACTGGCCGATAGGGATGACCGATGGCTTGCGATGTAAGGTGGGAGAATTTGAGTTTATTGGGATCCCCTCTGCTCATGAGAATTTGGAGACGGATGAACATGGGCAGCATCGGTTCATGGGATATATCATTTCGTTTGGAGACTGGAACGTCTATCATAGTGGAGATACAATGCTCTATGACGGCATGATTGAGCGCGTCAAGCCGTGGAAGATAGATGTCGCAATATTACCCATTAACGGGCATGATCCCTGCCGCAGGGTTGCAGGCAATATGACGGGGAGGGAGGCAGCACAGTTCGCAAAGGATATTGAAGCGCAGCTTGTAATTCCATGTCATTACGACATGTTTACCTTCAATACGACTTCCCCCGATGCATTCATTCGTACGTGCACTGCCTTAGATCAGTGCTATGAGGTGATGCAAAATGGTGAATGTCTATCCATGATATCCTCATAAGTGCTATCGGGCAACAAGAATACCGTCTCTCGATATCTGGAAAATTCCTGGAGGAGAAGGATACATCTTGCTTACAGCACGGAGGAACTGCTGTCTCAGCAAAATTTGATGTAAGGTGATCGAATGGTTAATGTGAATATTGAAGCAGAATGGAAAATGCACTCAGGTATGCAGGATCACTTTAATCCAATCTGGTTCTGACTGCTCGTGTAGTCGGGCAAAGGCAGCCGGGCCGTCTTCAAGCGGTAGGGTCGCACTGATCAGCGGGGATGGATCCAGTTTTTCCCGGGCGACAAGGTCAATGATTTTGTCGTACTCCCCCGCATTGGCGTATGTGCCGGCCAACGTCAATTCCTTTGCAACCACGCGTTGAATGTCAACTTGTGGGGTTTGGGCGGTATTTCCCACAAGCACAACGCGGCCGCCTGATTTTGTATGGTAAATGGATTTTGCAACGGTTGAGGCAGCACCTACGGCCTCAAAAGTGATGTCTGCATCCAGAATTTGTCCCGATTCATCAGGGTCAAGTACCTGATCAGCACCCAGTTGCAGTGCCATATTCTTTCGGTTCTCATGGGGCTCAATGACGATCAGTTCAGCTGGTTTTTGTAATTGTACAGCGAGGAGGATGCTCAGTCCGATCATTCCTGCACCAATGATCAGTATCCTGCTGTTTTGAATGGTGCCGCCTCTCTGAACGGCATGCAATCCAACTGCTAGTGGCTCAAACAGGGCGGCAACGTTGAGAGGCAATCCGGCGGGAATCCGTCTGAGCACATGGGCGGGCACACAGACAAAATCTGCCATGGCACCATCACGCCGAAACCGCAGCGTACTCACACCGAGTACGGTGCGTTCAGGACAGCGGTTTATTCGCCCGGAGGCACAGTCGGGGCATCGGTTGCATCCAATCGTAGAGTCAAAGCAAACCTCTTCGCCGGCAGAAAATCTGTTTGAAGATTTTGCGACTCGGCCAGCGGCCTCATGTCCCATAATGAGCGGGGGGAGGCGGCGACCGGTCATGCCCGTGTATCCGTGTATATCGGACCCGCAAATCCCAACCGAGTCTACCTTTACAAGCACCTCGTGAGGAAGTGGCTTTGGATCCGCTACATGTTGCAGGCGGATCTGAAACGCCCCGGTGTAGACAAGTGCACGCATGGATCAAGGTTGGACTATGTTGCATCGGCCAGAGGCGGGGATCCGGTTGGGTATATCCCGGGAATCTGCTATCTCCATCCGAAGTGGTGCGAACAGTTTAGATTTTTTTCAGGGCGCGGGCATCGCAGTTATAAGTGGTGTGCGCGGGCAACTTGGCGTGCCTCGCCAAGCCCATCAATCCCCAATTCAATAATGTCGCCAGGTTTCAGATATCTCGGTGGACTCATCCCTAGACCAACGCCTGCAGGTGTACCTGTAGAAATTACATCTCCTGGCAGAAGTGTCATGAATTGGCTGGTATAACTGATGACCTCCCATACGTCAAAAATGAAATCGGAAGTAGTGCTGTTTTGCAGCATCGTTCCATTGACCGACAGCCATAGTTTCAGGTCATTGGGGTCGGGTATTTCATCGGCGGTTACAAGGAATGGTCCGAGGGGGGCGAAGGTATCGTAACTCTTCCCCTTAACCCATTGTCCGCCACGTTCTAACTGGCTTTCACGCTCGCTGTAGTCGTTGTGCAGCACATAGCCTGCAATGGAATCGGGGGCATCTTCGGGAGTGACGCAGCGGGTGCGTTTTGCAATGACTACGGCTAATTCAACTTCCCAGTCGGTCTTGTCACCGGGGATGATGAGATCATCATAAGGTCCGCAAATAGCGGAACTGGCCTTGAAAAACAGGACCGGTTCAGGAGGGGGTTTCATTCCGCTCTCCTTGGCGTGTAGCGCATAATTCAGTCCCACGCAAACGATCTTTGATGGACGCGCAATGGGAGGCCCCAGCCGTGCATTAGGATCTAATTCATCCTTCAATACACCGGTGTCGATCCATGCCTGCAATTTTGCAAGCCCGCCCTGTTCGAAAAAATGTTCATTGTAGTCATCGGTGACGAGGCTAGCATCAATACGCCGGCCGTCATTCAGAAGCAGTCCGGGTTTTTCCTGGCCGTCAGGGCCAATACGAATGAGTTTCACGGTACAGTAGTCTTAGGGTTGTAAGGTAAAGGCACCGCCGTCCATGGGGAGGGAGGCACCGGTCAGAAATGCACTTTCATCCGATGCAAGATAACAGATCAGTGCGGCAACTTCTTCAGGTGTAGCCATGCGCCCCAGGGGCTGGGCCCTGGATAGTTGGCTGAACATTTCATTTTGGGCATCGGGATAGTATTTCTCAAGATAGGAATCCACAAACGGGGTGTGTACGCGTGCAGGAGCAACACTATTGCAACGGATCCCGTCTTCCAGGTAGTCTACTGCAATGCTGCGGGTCATGGCGGCGACAGCACCTTTGCTTGTAGAGTATGCGAACCGGTCAGGAATCCCGACGGTGGATACAATGGAGGAAAGATTGATAATGCTTCCCCCGGCTGATTTTTTCATGTGGGGTAAAGCGGCACGCGTACAGAAGTATACGCTTCGAACGTTAATCGTATACATGCGGTCCAGATCCTCCTCCGTGGTTGCATCAAGTTTGCCAATGTGACCTGCACCGGCATTGTTTACTAGGATGTCCAACCTGTCATGGTTATGTGCGATCTCATCTATGGTGTGCGTTACAGCATCCGGGTCCGTAATATCGCAGTTGTGCGCCTGACCGCGAGCACCGATTGCGCCGGCAACTCTGAGCGCGTTTGGCATGTCAATATCAAGCAGGTGCACCATTGCGCCCTGCTGTACAAATGCATGGCAGGTTGCTTCTCCGATTCCCTTGGCACCGCCGGTCACAATGGCAATCTTGGATTGGAGACTGAACATGGTTCAAAATGATGATGGGCAGAAACGAAGAATGGCGCTAAAATAGCACCTATCGGGAAATTACGTTTTGCTTTAATGATTGATTGTCATCTCCTGCAAAAAATCCCGGCAATAAATTTTCTGGCCGGAGATCGCAGGAACGCACTCAGTGTTTAGACACGCAGGGAATCGTATTGTTGTTCTCACATCAACTTTGACAGGAGGCCCCTCCTATCTTGAAACGTGATGCTTTTCATTCACCGGGGCTGCTTCACGCCGTGTGGGGTGGTCGATGAATGGCTGAATTGTCCGTAATGCAAAATCCTGCGAGTCTGTTCCCTGAATATTTTGAATTTTATTCTGCTTGTTTTTGGCTAATGTTGCAGCAAAATGAATATTTCCATCAGGCAGGAATGCCATCAAAGTAGATCCTTGATCTGAATACTACTCAGTTTGCAGAAATCCTTCAGGGTCGATTCCAATTTTTGGATGAGGGAGACATGATCAGTCATCAAAAACAGCGCTAGTTCACGCAGTGACATAAACTCCATGGCAGGATCCTCTGGATTTTCATCCTGGGTTACTTTTTGGAGATATCGCAGACGTGAGGCAATTTTTTGATATCCCATTCCATGCAGGGGGGCAAATATTTCCTCATGGCTATTCTTCAAGTGGATATTGTGGGTGCCGATTGTCATACTGTCCGTTTCTTCTTGATAGCCGAGCGAATGGGCTCATGTGTTTGGATGGTTTCATTCTCGCATCTTAATGCAAGTTTGGCGTTTTAGTGGAATTTCATGTTGATGTTCCCACACCGCCCTTCCATTCATCCGATGCCCAGATCGGATTCCAGTTCGTATCCCGATCTATGGAATCCGATAATAATCAGCCGAACTTCAGGAATGACAGCGTATTCCAGATCTGATTCCATGTAGGAGAGACATCCACGGTTGAATCAGGATTCGTAACATTCAGAGAATATGGTGCCTGTGTGGATAGGGCATGGGTCCAGACAGGGCCCCGTAATCAATGCTCTCCTTTTAGAAGATGTTGGACTTCTTCAAGGTTTCCGTCATTTTGGGCAGGCGCAATCCCGATCACTGCACAAAGGAGTTCATAGACATGAATCAGTGAAAAACCATCAACCTTCAGATTCTGCTGAAATTGCGGCCCGTGCGCAAGAAACGCCGCATGCATGGATGGGAGGGCCGGATCATATCCGTGAGTACCGCCGGAATAGTAGTCGGGATTGCGGTCAAAAAGCCGCCTGCTGGAAACCTGCCATCCCTCATCCGCAAGTCCGATCAGGTCCGGGATGCGCTCGTTTCCACTGTAATACCACTTTTCGGGCAGACTTTCCTGTGTGAACCAGCGCACATGGGGCATCGGGTTCAGTGCACGGTATAAGGTGTTCAGCTGGGTGGAATCCTTTAGATTGAAAAAGGCCAGGGCATCCAGTCCGCCAATCTGGTATACCTGATCCAGATCAATGTAGTCGTCCACGAAGACCACCCGCTCACTGGAGGTCTCTGCCATGCCATGATCACCCAGTATCACGATGTTGATCTCTTTATAGACATCCGCCTCTTTCAGACGCTTAAGCAAATTTCCGATTTGTTCATCCACCTCGCTCATGGCTTTCCGCGTCTCTTCGGAATTCGGGCCGAACCGATGCCCCTGTGTATCTACCGTACTGAAATAGGTGGTAATCAGAGCAGGACGGGGCGTACGTTTTACAGCAGTCATGACCGAATCTATTCGTGCAGTATGCGGCATACCATGATCGTATGCCATCCAATAGGTCGGCTGTATTCCCTGAATGGAATCGGCCTCCGAGCCGGGCCAGAAATACGTTGCGCTTGCATGGCCATGTTTCTGGACGGTCACCCACAAAGGCTCACCGCCCCACCAGCCTGATTTGACGAGCGCCTCCCGGTCACTGAGACGGAAAGTGCCCAGTTCAGGATCGTACATTGAATTATTAATGATCCCGTGGTTGGCAGGGTACAGACCGGTGATGATGCTGTAATGATTTGGGAAGGTTTTAGATGGGAAGACCGGCTCTAAATAGGCTGCATGAACCCCTGCATTGGCCAACTGATAAAGATTCGGTGTATGCTCAGGGGTAATATAATCTGTCTGAAAGCCATCAATGGAGATCAAAATTACCGTCCGCGGCTCCTCATCAGGGCTCTGCTCTAGAAAGCCTGCATGAGTTGTACCGGAAAAAACAAGCAGAGCGATCAACCAGAATGAATTTCGAAGTGTCATGAGCGGTTCGCAAAAATGTAATAACAGAAGAATCCCAGAAAAGGAGCAAACACGATGAACAAGATCCAGATAAGCTTTTCGGCGGTGTTGCGGCGACTGCCGATAATTTCGACAATGGCAATGATGTCCATAATCACTACGATAAGGCTGCAGCAGGAAAGGCTCCCCCATGCATTGGCCATATTCAAGAGATCAGGCTCGCATCCTGCAACGAATACTGCGCAGATGGCGATGAAGTAACCAAAAATGGATCGGACTGTCATGGTGATAAGAACGGATGTTGGTACTGTCCTTTACGCATAAATTTGCTCTCTGATGCACGAAATGTCCGCTGATTCGTTTTACTTTCTCGGCTGTTGATTTGTACGGTATCAAATGCGTATTGGCTCCATTGAACTTGGGACGCGCCCGCTCCTGCTGGCCCCCATGGAGGATGTATCGGATCCCCCGTTCCGGGCGCTTTGTAAGCGCTACGGTGCAGACGTTGTCTACACAGAGTTCATCTCCTCAGGTGGGCTGGTTCACGAGGCGGAGGATTCTCTGATGAAACTGGATATTCGTGAAAACGAACGCCCGGTAGGGATTCAGATCTTCGGCGGGGATATTGATCAGGTCAAATCCGCCACGGATATCGTTGACCGGGTGCAGCCGGATATTATTGATATTAATTTTGGATGCCCGGTACGTAAAGTGGTCTGCAAGGAGGCGGGGGCAGGGATCCTGCGCAATCTCCCAAAGATGGAAAAGATCACGCGCACCGTGGTCAATGCCACAAAACGCCCGGTTACCGTGAAGACCCGTCTTGGGTGGGACGACAGCAGCATAGATATTGTCAATGTTGCCCGAATGCTGGAGGAGTGCGGGATTCAGGCACTTGCCGTACATGCAAGAACCCGAAAACAAATGTACAGCGGGGAAGCACGCTGGCAATATCTGCGGGAGATCCGCGAAGCAGGGCTTCAGCGAATCCCGCTCATCGGCAACGGAGATGCACTCAAGCCGGAATCTGTCCTGCAAATGTTTGAGGAGACCGGGGTGGATGCCGTCATGATCGGACGCGGAGCAATCGGGAACCCCTGGATTTTTAAGCGTGCGAAAGCGCTCATTGAAGATGGAATTGAACTTCCCCCGCCATCCTGGGTGGAACGTATCAGCGTCGTGACCGAGCATCTGACACTAAAATGTGAATGGCTCGGCGAGTGCAGAGGCGTTCGGGAGATGCGCCGGATGTATGGAGGCTACTTCAAAGGGTTCAGAAACGCAAGCAAACTGCGAATGCGCCTCATGAAAGCCCAAACCATGGAGGCAGTACTCTCCGTTCTGGAGGGTACACAGGAGGTGGAGCCGGATGTCATCGAACTGGGGCCGCTAAGCAGTGCGGCGACGTTTTGCAATCTGGATGACAAGGTGATCCAGCGTGACAATCAGGCCGATTACCACGGCCAGCAGCGGCAGCGCAAGCCACTGATCAAAAATCACCAGCCCGCCAATCGCCCCAAGCAATCCCCCAAGATACTTGATGTAGATTAACTGATCATTGGAAGCCCGCTTAATCAGGTCCTCAAACTGGCGCTCATCGTATTCGCACAGGTTTTTTGAGACCATCTCATAAATATCAAGTGTGCCGACAAAGGTAATAATTGCTTTGGTCAGCCACCGTTCAATGTCGTCTGAACGCTCGGCGACTTTTGCTGGCAATGCCTGGAATACCCCCGAAAATTCCTCCACAATCAGGTCCATCGTAACGGGTAACTCATCAATCGCCTCCCGGATCTGTCGCTGCAGACCGTCCCGGTTGAGCATCTGGTAGGCTTTGATTGCCATCCCGGTAAATCCTTTTTTTGCTGCCGAGTCGATCATTTCCATGACGACCAACGTGATTTTTTCCTTGAGTTCAGGGCTTTCAAGTTTTTCGGTGAGGAACCGGCTGGTCATGGCTTTGATCTCCTGCTGAAAATTTTCATCGGAGAGGATCCCCTCGGCCACCTGCAGGGCCATTTGCCGGTACTTGGGAACCACTCCACTTAGACGGATACGTTCCAGAATCACCTCTTCGCTGATCAGATCCCGGCTGATTGCAAGGGCAATCAGGTTGGCCACACGCTCCCGGGATGCCGGAATAATTCCCTGTCCCAGCAAAGGGCGGCGCCTGCGGGGATGGAACAGCATGGTGATAGCCAGCCAGTTTGTAAAGAACCCAATCAGCCCGGCAGCCGAAACAGTGATGATCAGCCCCTCCAATTCAAGGATGCGGCTGAATGCCGGAAGTCCGAGTTCCGGGTATTGACCAAGCGTCCGTGTTAGTTCTCCCTGCCAAAACAGATAGATACCGTTATGATCAAGGTGGATGCTGTGTCCGGTGAAGTCCCAGGCGAAGGAACACAGAAACGCGGCCAGCAGCAGCCAGGGGATCATCCGAATCAGATGCAATCCAAATCCACGCTTGGGCGGCTTGGGTTTGCGAGTGGGCGGTGTTGTTTTGGTCGTGGAACTGCCAGGCCAGTGTCGTCCGATGTAATCACTGAGGACCTCCCGCAGGGGTCTCCCGGATGCATGCAGCGTGGACTTCGAAAGGGCATGGAGTTTTCGCGTACGCACCTCGGTGTGTCTAGACACGGTGTCTTCTGAGAAGTGATCTAACAGATCAAGATAGGCCTCCTCATCTACGATTGCGGCATTGATTCCATTCCCTTTCACCGCACTTTTATAGCCATGCTCACGGAGATAATTGACTATCGTATCAACCGTTAGATTCAGTTCTTTGGCCGCTTTATGCAACCGAATTTTTCGGAATTTTTTTCCTGTGCCAGTCATTTCCATCGGCACGAGCACGGTGCCAGGATTATGTGATGGTTCTGCTACACAGGGGCAGCAAGTTCCAGTCGGTCGGCATGCTTATGCATACCTGCAATCACATTGGAGATGTGCTCGGATAATTCAATACCCAGTTCTTGTGCCCCCTGTTGGATATCTGCCCGGCTGACCGCCGCCGCAAACGCTTTGTCCTTCAATTTTTTTCGGACACTCTTTGGAGTCATCCCTTCAAGGCGGGTCGGACGAACATAGGCGACTGCGGTAATAAAACCTGCCAGTTCATCGACCGCAAACAGGGTTTTGGACAGAAGGGTCGTTCGTGGAGTTCCAGTATAGGGAGCATGCCCCAGGATGGCATCAATCATGGATTCGGGGTATCCTTTTTCACGTAGAAGGGTGGTGCCCACATAGGGATGTGATTCGGGTGACGGATAGCGTTCATAGTCCATATCGTGCAGCAGGCCCGTAATTCGCCAAAGCATAATATCTTCGTCGAACTGTTCGGCATAGGCCTCCATGGCGGCTTCCACCGCATAGGCGTGTCTTCGGAGACTGTCAGAGGTCGTCCATTGATGGAAAAGTACAAGCGATTCTTCGTAGGTAGGCATGACGTTAAAAGAAATCAATCAGTTTCAGGTGTTCCAGATATTGCCTGGGATCCTCTTCAAAATTTTCGAGAATTCGTCTCAAGGCTGCTGAGGCTCCCTGCAACTCAAAATAAAGGGAATCATCGGTGGCCAGTTTTCCCAGTGTTCCCTTCCCCTGATTGATGGAAGAGAGCAGGGTATTGAGTTCGCTGATTGTGGACTCCAGAAGATCCAGATTCCCCGACAATTGCGCAATCACATCATTGAGCTTTGCAGCCGTGGTTCCAAGGGAGTCTTCCGTGAACGCCTCTGCCGTATCGGTGAGATCTTCAAGTCCCTGGAGGACCGATTGAAGGCTTCCCTGCTCGGCCGTCAGAATCGAGTGGAGGGCATCTGCTGAATTTCGAATGGAGGTCAGAGTCTGCTGCATTTGCCCTTCGGGGCCTGCGAGTAATGCGGTTGCTGCGCTGATGGCCTGACTAGATCCTGCAAGTACCGTGTCTACACGGCTCAGAACAGCGGGGGTGCGATTGGCAAGGTCTGTCAGAATATCCGACTGAACCGCAGAGGGGATCAGGGAGCCGGGTACATAGACGGGGGCATCCGGCGGTCCAAGTGACAGATTTAACTGCATACTGCTCACAAGTCCAAAGCCACCGGCAGATGCAGTTGTTCCCTCGGTTAAGGTCACATCATCCTGAACAGAAAAAGAGATATAGGCACCTGTCAACGTAAGTTGCACCTCCGTAATGGAGCCGACCCCCACGCCGTTGACGGCAACAATATTTCCAGTGACCAGTCCGCTTGAGTTCATGAGTTCTGTATGATACACCGACGCCTGGCCAAATATTGGCAGGTCTCGGAAGAACCGTATCCCCACATAAAATATGATCCCGGCAAGGACTACCGTCAGTCCTATTTTCAATTCATTGGGTAACTTCACTTGATTCTTGATTGTTGGATGAATAGCGCGGTGCAATGATATACTCATTGGCCTTTACGAAGGCACGAAGGATTTGATCGGAACTCTCGTGCAGTTCGTCAACGGTCCCGTTCCAGTGCATACGTGTATTATGGATAAAGGCTACACGGTCAGCAATTTGCAGTACAGAATGCATATCATGGGTGACCACAATACTGGTGATTTCGAGTTGATGGGCCAATCCTTTGATCAGATCGTTGATAGTGTTAGATGTTTCCGGGTCAAGTCCGCTGGTTGGCTCATCGTAGATAATATATCTGGGACGGAGTGCAATTGCGCGTGCAAGCGCAACGCGTTTACGCATTCCCCCGGACAGTTCGTCTGTCTTTTTTGTGCCGATATTGGAGAGTCGTACCAGATCAAGGCATTTCTGGACTTCATGGCGGACCTCCTCGTCGGTTTTTGTCGTGAAGGTTCGAAGCGGGAAGGCAATATTTTCGAACGCATCCATGGAGTCAAACAGTGCACCTCCCTGGAATAGAACCCCGAATTGTCTCCGAACCTTGCGGAGTTGCTGGTAATCAATCGTTCCAATATCGACATCATCCACCAGAACCCTTCCCTGATCAGGGCGCAGGAGTCCGATCAGATGCTTCATAAGAACACTCTTCCCTGAACCGCTTTGACCGATAATTGCCTGCGTGCTGCCCTCCTGAATGTCGAGAGAGACATCCCGAAGCACGGTACGGCCGGAAAAAGATTTATAGATATTCTGCACCTGGATCATACAATCAGGGAGCGTTCATTACACTGGTCTGCTTAAAGAAGAAGGATGGCCAGAATGAGATCCGCAACTAAAATAAGGACACAGCTCATCACGGCCGCACGTGTCGTACTGCGGCCGACTCCGTCTGCACCGCCTTTGGTATAGTACCCGATATAGCAGGACACAGCGGTAATCAAAAACCCGAAAACAAATGCTTTAATCAATCCAAAATAGGGCCCGAAAAAATTCCAGTGCTCACGGGCCCCCTGAATAAATTCTCCAGTAGACACAACCCCCGTCAATTCTGCCGCGACAATTCCTCCGACAATGCCGACCAGACAGGCGGCAACATATAAAACGGGAAGCATTACAATGCCCGCCAGAACGCGCGGCACGATCAGATAGCCAATAGAATTCAGGCCCATAGCTTCCAGCGCATCAATCTGTTCGGTGACCCGCATCGTTCCCAATTCTGCTGCAATGCGTGCACCAACGCGTCCGGAAAGGATAAAGCCCGTGACCACGGCCCCAAGTTCCATGGTAAGAGATGGAACCACCACTGCGCCGATGATTCGAGGGGGGATAAGAGGGGAGACCAGCTGATACGCCGTCTGCACCGTTGTGACGGCCCCGGAGAACGCGGCGGCTAGTGCAACGATAGGGATTGAATCAATTCCAATCCGCACAAGCTGAATTTGAAAATTCTGCCAATAAGTCCCCATCTCGCGCAGGGACATGAAGGCCGATGACATGAGCATCGTAAAGCGGCCAATATCAAAGAATGGCTGGGTAATGCGCAGAACGATAGGTGGCATGATGGATGGCAGCAAACTGTGTGGTTAAACAAATTTAACGGCGGTTGTTTCTAACTCATGCTCAGATGGCTATATTGGGGGATAAACAATTCGAAACTATGGCAAAGACAAAAACGAGGTATCGCTGTCAGGAGTGTGGATACTCCTCACCCAAATGGCTGGGAAAATGTCCAGGATGCAATTTCTGGGATACCATGGTGGAAGAGAAGGAAGCGGATCGCCGCCATATCAGTTCCCATGCCGCGGTTCCTCAGCCCATTGATGAGGTGGAGATTGGGGAGATGCCCCGTATCGTCACCGGATCCCAGGAACTGGACCGGCTTATGGGAGGCGGCATTATGCGCGGATCCATCGTACTGGTGGCAGGCGATCCCGGTATCGGCAAGTCGACACTAATGACCGAATTGGGGCGATATCTGGATCCGCTCACCGTCCTTTATGTATCTGGCGAGGAATCTGCCAGACAGGTGAAACTTCGTGCACAGCGCCTGGATGCCGCAACGAAGAATGTACTTTTACTGGCCGAAACAAATACAGAAGCAATCCTGGGGGCGATGGAAGATTCACTGCCGGATGTCATCGTGATTGATTCAATCCAGACCATGTATGATCCGGTGGTTTCCAGTGCCCCCGGAAGCGTTGCCCAGATTCGTGAGAGCGCAGCTGCATTGATGCAACTCACCAAGAAAATGAATGCCGCAACCTTTCTGGTGGGACATGTCACCCGATCAGGATCCATTGCAGGCCCGAGGGTACTGGAGCACTTGGTGGACACGGTACTGTATTTTGAGGGAGACCGCAATCATGGATACCGCATCCTTCGTGCCGTAAAAAACCGGTTTGGATCCACCAATGAAATCGGGGTTTTTGAAATGACGGGTGCAGGACTCAAAGAGGTGCTGAACCCCAGTGAGATCTTTTTGTCAGAGCGCCAAAGTGGTGCCACGGGGTCTTGTGTCATTTGTGCAATGGAGGGAACCCGGCCTCTGCTGATGGAAGTGCAGGCACTGGTATCTCCAACGTCATATGGTACGCCGCAGCGTACCTCAACCGGGTTTGATCCAAAACGGCTCCAGTTGTTGCTGGCCGTTCTGGAAAAGCGGGAAGGGCTGGCTTTGAGTGGTTATGATGTGTTTCTGAATGTTGCGGGTGGAATGCGTGCAGAAGAGCCTGCGGCAGATTTGGGGGTTGCGATTGCGATTGCTTCCTCGCTCCATGACATTTCCGCCGACCGGTGCGGGGTTCTGATTGGAGAGATTGGACTGGGAGGCGAAGTGCGTGGAGTCAGTCGACTGGAAATGCGCCTGCGGGAGTGTGCAAAGCTTGGCTTTGAGACAGCCGTGGTGCCATCACGGAGCCTCCAGGGATTCTCTCCGCCGGAGAATCTCCGCATTGCGGGTGCAGAGACGGTCAGTGAGGTGCTTGAACTGCTTTTGAGGTGATCGTGAGCAATAACATCGCGCACCTGTACGTTAGTAGGGATGTGTGATTGCAATGATATGTATAAATCCTGGCCTGACGACCAATTACTGTCTGCTTATGTGGAGCAGGGAGATCAACATGCTTTCCAGCAGTTGGTGAATCGCCACAAAGATCGTGTCTATGGTTTTATTCTCGGCATGGTCTATGATGCTGAATTGGCGAACGATCTTTTTCAGGACACATTTCTGAAGGTTGTTGATGTGATGCATCGGCGACGTGGGAATTATACGCCACAGGGGCGATTTCTGGGCTGGGTATTGCGGATTGCGCGGAATGTGGTGTACGATCACAAGCGGAGTCGTAATAAATGGAGGGATATTGCAGACGGGGATGAGGAGTACTGGGACCGCCTTCCGGACAATGCCAGGGCACCGGACGAAGAATTGTATCTCAAAGAGCGGAGTCAATGGTTGGATGCGTGCATTCAATCGCTCCCTCCTCCGCAGCGTGAGGTCGTGCTGTTACGTCAGGATGCAGGGTTGACATTCCGGGAAATCGCCAAGGTCACGGATGTATCCATCAATACCGCGCTGGGGCGTATGAGGTATGCTCTCATCAACCTGCGCACCATGATTGAGCGACAATCACGGCGCTATGCCCCGAAGGAGGAGCAGTTAGAGAATGGGCAGTTATCTGCCAAAACAAATGCCTAAAAAGAAAACAACAGATATTGACAAAAAACTCTGCCTTATCCAGCACCTTTACGGTGAGGATGATCGTACGGGGAATTTGTACGAACTCCTTGAAAATTCCGAGGATCGGGCAGAATATGAAGCGTTCAGCCGTGTAAAAGCACAGTTGGAGAACCCCGCACTGCGGATGCGTGTGACGGCCCCGGATGAGGTCGTGGATCGGCTGTTTGTATCGGCGGCCAGGCCGAATCCCCGCCAATTTTGGATCCGGTCAATTCGCAGACCAAGGCGGCTGGTGTTGGCCGGTGGTGTATTCGCTGCGGCAGCCTGTGCATTTTTCCTGTTATTTCTTCCCGGTCAAAACAGCGATATCCCTGCGGTGGAGCCATCGTCTGCTGTAGAGGAACTGCAGTGGGATGACACGCAGGAGCGCATCGAAATGCAGCATGCACTCAGTGTTGTGCGTCAACGGACCAGCCCGGACTTATGGGATGAGTCCGCAGTCATGAAATTAGACTCACTTGAAGGAGTTTTAGATACAAGTCCACCTGGTGTTGGTACCGTCAGTACCACACCTCAGTAACCTTCCAATCCAATGAAACCAATCGTACCTGCCCATGCCCTAGTTCTTGTACTCATTGCATTCCTGACCGGAAATGCCCGGTCGCAATCCATCCATGTTGAACGTGTGATGGGGGAGTTAAGAGTGAACGGGGAACCCATCGCAGTGGAGTCCCTTCCAGAGGAACTGGATCTGGGCGAGGCAGAATTCAGTCTGCAGTCAAGCGGGAACCTGCCAATGCGGGTTGAAATTAATGGAGCCCGGTTTGATATCTGGCAGGATCGTGTCTCGAAGGCGGATCAAGGGGGACCCGTACATTTTAAGTTGTCCATCGGGCCGGATGGCACTTATACATCCATTGAATCAGGGGCACCGGATGTACACGGCCTTGCAGAGATGCTGTCTCAGCAGGTGACGGGAGCGTTATCTGGTCCTGAAATGGAAATGTGGAACTCAGTGAACCACAACCCTCATATCGTTGCGGAACATATGTCAGAATTGCAGAATGGGAATGCCGTATTCTCGCAGGGGATGAACTCTATGTGGCAGGATGCAAGGAGAATGCTTGAAGTTTCAAGTTATTTGGCAAATATGCAGAGTGCAAGCAGTGAATTATTTGAATTACTACGGCATGAATGGCGGGAGGAAGTGCAGGCAGTAGAGATGGCTGCACAGATCCGGATGCTTGAAGATGGCCAAGAGCGTGACGAAGCGATTGAGGAATTAAGAGAAAAGCTGGAGGAAATCTTTCTTATGAAGCAGGAAAATCGACGTATGGAGATCCAGCATCTGGAAACCGAACTTGAACGAATGGAAAATCGCTTAATGGAAAGATCTCAGGCAAAGGATCGTCTAATAGATGCCCGTCTGGATGAACTGCTCGGAGCAGGGCGGTAAATGCACTACATTCAGGCGGGAGAATCCACCATCATCAACCCGGCGATTTTAGTCATGAAACAGTTTTTTACAGCAATCTCCATTCTCTGGATCTCATTATTGATGATCGTCCAGAATGTCGAAGCACAGCAAGATACCCTTCGTGTAGAGAAGCGGATAATCGTGAGTGCAGATGAGGATACGATGATCGTGATCACAACATTGCCTGAACATGAAGAAGAAGTGATCATCAGCGCAGACGGGGACACGATCATGGTTACCAAACGGCTGCCAAGATCTATGCGGAACATGGTTGTACGAGGAAATATGCCGCATTCAGTGTATGTAGAGCGGGAGGTGATCATCAGTGCAGACGGGGACACTATGATCGTTACGGAAACCTCTCCGAGACGCTACCGAAGAGGGCGGCAACTTCATACAGAGCGGGAGATTGTCATTAATGCCGATGGGGATACGACAATTGTGAGTACGGTGACGGGAGGAAGTCGCAGAACAAGCATGCACCGGTCACATACCGGGCACCAGATGCGGCACAGACTTCGCCAAAGACCTGGATCCCGAAAACGTATGTGGGGTCGTGATATGAGCAGCTACGAACATAGAGATTCCAGAGAACTGCGCAGGATGGAAACTGAAGCACGGAAGTTGGCCCGGCAGTTGCGGCAGGCTGATGAGGAAACCTACAGCGAAAAGGAAGCGATGCTGCGAGTGCAGCTAGAGAAGATCTTTGACTATAAACAGGAAATGAGGATGGAGGAGCTCAATCAAAAGCGCAGTGACCTAGAAGAGCAGAGCCGGATCACGGGAGAGCGTCAGAGTAACCGGGATGCAATGATCAAAGATCGTATTCGTGAGCTTCTTGGTCACGGATCATTGTATCGCTGGTAGTTCCCTTGTTTTAGGTGAATAGGAAAGTCATGTATGGGGGATATGAATAGTAGATTTTTTGTCCAGAAGACATTGAGGATGAGTTCCAGACAGTGGGTCAGTCACAGCTTTATTGAAGAACTCTTGGTCGGCTCTTTATCCCATGATCTTTCTATAAAAACGGTGAACTGTTTCCGGCTAAGCATTATTCTGCGGAGGCATGATTTCAGGAATGTCTAGATATATAAGGATTTTACAAGGTTCATCTGCACCTCTGTTCGCAGGGTTTAGTCTTGGGCACCAAGATTGGGGATGCCCCGGCTGAAGAGCACCCGCTGAGTGCCACCGCCGACCTTATTGCTGATGGCGGCGATCCTGGGATCATTCAGGGGATCATAGTTGTCAAGGAAACCTGTGACCTGTCCAGAATTCTGGTCCATCACAATTGCCATCGGGGTGTTGTACTCTTTGTCGATTGTGTACGATCCGTCTGGCCCCGAAAGAGTCACGGAACTCAATAACTGGGCCTGCTCCTGTTGCAGTGATACTACAAAGGCAAAGGAGGAACTCCCATCCCCGTCGGCAATTACGGGCATGGCAAAGATTAGACGAAACAACATATCCCCGTTGGCGGAATGTCCGGCAAGTTGCCATGGCCCCGGCTCCTTAGGTAGCGCAGGCCTTGTATCCACCTCAAAGATCGGCTCTAGATATGGTTTTGAGGCAGCGTCCGTTCCGCCCCAAATAAGGAGAGAAATTTCTGATGGTGTGGAGGCGGAAACCAACGGGAATGCTTCGCCAACGGAGGATTTGGATTGATATTGATAATGGTCAAGTGCCTTATTAAAGTTGTAATCACTAATCCAGGCAGGTGTGCAAGAACGGTTCGACCAAGTCATCAGATCATAATAATCTTCGGGGGCATTCATGCTGTTATTCTCATATCCCCAAGATCCAATCCCCCCATCCGCATAAGGATAGTTTTGATCTACATGTGTAACATGTTCTGGACATGGCGAGTGCTTAAGAGACAGGTTATGCCCAAGTTCGTGGGCGATAGTCCGGGGGCGTGCCTCTGAAATACTTATAACATCACCAATATATGCACGGCCACGGACCCCCTCAATATCATGATGTAATCCCATCCAGTAGCCGCTGCCATTTTCTATTTTTCGTATCACAGCGACTCGATTAATTAGCCGAGTAGATAACCTAGTGTCAACGGTCACGGTAGCATGCGCGGTTGCCGAGATATCCTTTATGGGTAACAGTGTACGCACATTGTGCAGATCGCTGTTTGTATTGGGATTCGATGCTAACCGCTGAACTACTGGAATTATATTATCACCTCCCGCATGTCCTGTCGTTACGAGGGGAACGAAAGTAATATTCAGGGTGGGCACGGTGACGACATTAAGAGACATGCGTCCCGTAGCGGGTATCCGTTTGACCACCCCCAAATGATCGGGTACGGTGTCATCTGGATCCACTTCAACGACCACCTCAAGTCCAGGCTGGATCACGCTTGCCGGGATGTCGGCATTGAGAGACATTTGGAGGTCTTGTGCCCATATCTCAGTTGGGATTGGACCAGACTTCCCCGCGATGTTTGCTGTATGTTCTACCGTATCATTCAAATAGAATGTAGCCACGGCTTTGGGCAGAGGAGTGCTGGTAGGTGTATTTGCCTTTGGAAATATTCGCAGAAACGCAGGATCGCCTGCAATGAGGGGGACAGGATTAAAAAAAGACTGTATCGACTGAAAGACATAGACATGAGGTGGTGCTGGCGTTACTTCGTCGTCCGCCACCGAGATCGTCACATCCCCAATCACGCGCCTATAGCTTCCTCCTCTGGCAATATGTCTCAGTCGCTCCGAATCGGTCGTCCAATCTGGATCCTGGCCAGCAGTGAGCGTCACTGTTTGGGGAATATTCCAGTCTTCTTTTGAAAAACGTAACCTTTTAGTAGACAGTTTAATATCTGTGTTTCTAGAAGAATCCAGACGAATATTCACAATAACATCCGCTGCCGGCTGCGTAGCCAGCCGTACGGTGTAACTTTTGCTATCTCCTTCGGGGATCTCCAGTTCTGAAACCGATATGTACAAGGCAGGTGCATCATCGTCATTTACGGTCACCGCGACATTTTCAGTCACGCCTCCGTAACCTGTACCTGATGCGGTATGCACCAATGTCGCGGTGTCATTTGTATCATCAAGATCCTGCTCAGCGGTGACATTTACGGTCTGGTCGGTATTCCAGGTTTCACTGGTGAATTCCAGACTCGTCTTATCCAGTGTCAAATCCGTGCTGGCATGTCCGGTAATTACTACGGTGACTATTCCGGGGGGAGCCGTTGACAGCCGTATTTTGTAGCCGTTACTCTGTCCCTCGTTAATTTCCAGTGTGGGGGGTGTGAGGACGATCTTTCCCGTATCATCATCCATCACGGTAACGGCGATGTTTGCGGTGACATTCCCGTAGTCGTCCCCGGACGCGGTGTGCAGCAGCGCTGCCGTATCATTGTCAAAATCCAGATCATCATCCGCGCTCACGGTGACGGTCTGGTTCTGATTCCAGGTTGCAGAGGTGAAGGTTAAGTTTTCCTTGTTCAGTGACAGGTCTGTTCCCGCATGTCCGGTGATCGTGATCCTAACCTCCGTTGCGGGCTGGGTTGTCAATCGCACCGTATACCGGTTGCTGCCGCCTTCATTGATTGCCAGGCTTGAAGCGGACAGGTCCAGTTCCAGTGTATCATCGTCGATGATGGTCACGGCAACATTCCCGCTGACTCCTCCATAGTTGGCCCCCGATGCCGTGTGCACAAGTGTTGCGGACTCGTTTCTGCCATCGTCATCCGGGCGGGCAGTGAGCGTCACGGTCTGATTCCGGTTCCAGTCTGTCGGTGTAAAGGTCAGGCTTGTCTTGTCCAGAGTCAGAGCCGTGCCTGCATGTCCGGTAATGTCCACGGTGACCGCTGCGGTCGGTGCACCAGAGAGTTGTATGATGTAGGTATTGCGATCTCCTTCGGGCACCGACACCCCTGCAGCGGAGAATGTGAGCGCCCCCGGTACATCGTCGTCGTTGACGGTCACGGCGACGCTTCCGGTCTCGCCCCCGTAGTCGGCCCCGGATGCAGTGTGTGCCAGGGTCGCCGTGTCGTCGGTGCCGTCAAGATCCTGATCGGCGGAGACCGTGATCGTCTGGTCTTGATTCCAGTTCGCGGCAGTGAGGGTCAGGCTCGTCTTGTCCAGCATCAGATCCGTATTCGCGAATCCAGTGATCCCTACAATTACATCGGTTGCCGGCTTCGTTGCCAATCGCACCGTATAGTTGTTGCTAGTTCCCTCATCTATGGTCAAGTTGGACACCGATATCTCCAATGCCGGTGTATCCGCGTCCTCAACGGTTACGGCAACATTCCCGCTTATGCCATCGTAATTGGCCCCGGATGTGGTATGAACCAGGGTTGCGGTGTCATTGGTGGCATCGTCATCCGGGCCCGCGGTGACCGTCACGGTCTGACTCTGATTCCAGGTTGTCGGCGTAAAGGTGAGACTTGTTTTGTCCAGGGTCAGATCTGTATTTGCGAATCCGGTAATGTCTATAGTGACGGCTGCGGTGGGTGCACGGGAGAGTTGTACGGTGTAGGTATTACGACTTCCTTCGGTCACCGACAGGGTTACGGAGGAGAATACCAGGGTTCCCGGCGCATCGTCGTCCTTCACGGTCACCTCTACATTGGCAGTCACGCCCGCATAGTCGGCCTCGGATGCGGTGTGCACGAGGGTTGCGTTATCTTCGTCTGCATCCAGATCATGCTCCGCACTCACGGTCACTGTCTGGGCCGCATTCCAGGTTGCGGCGGTAAAGGTGAGGCTCGTTTTATCCGGTTTCAAGTCGGTGCCTTCGTGCCCGGTGGTGGCGACGGTGACCGTGCCGGCCGGCTCGCTGGAGAGCCGCACCGTGTAGGTGTTCTGACTTCCTTCCGGGATGGAGATGCTTCCCGGCGAGACAATCAGCACCCCCGCCGGATCATCATCGGTCACGGTAACCACGAGTTCTGCCCGCACATTCCCATAGCTGGCCCCGGATGCGGCATGTACAAGCGTAATGGTTTCGTTCACCGCATTCGCGTCCGGGTCGGCCGTAACAGTGATGGTCTGGCCTGCATTCCAGGTTACCCGGGTGAAGGTGAGGGTTGCTTTATCCAGTTTGAGCGCGGTGCCGGCATGTCCGGTAATGGCGACGGTGACCGTGCCGGCCGGCTCACTGGAGAGTCGCAGGGTGTAGGTATTGCTACTTTCCTCGGTGACCGACAGCGCCGATGTGGACAGATTCAGCGCAGTTGCATCCCGGTCGGCAACGGTGACAACGACCGTTGCCTGCACCGCTTCGTAGTTGGCCCCGGATGCGGTATGGACAAGGGAGATGGTTTCGCTGGTCGCATTGGCATCCGGGCTGGCGGTGACCGTGACGGTCTGGGCAATGTTCCAGGTTTCCCGGGTGAAGGTCAGGGCTGTTTTATCCAGCTTCAGGCTTGTACCGGCATGTCCGGT
>JAJECE010000006.1 GCA_022822185.1 Rhodothermales bacterium
GCATGAGAAGGTGATCCCCTGGAGGTCTCCGCTCAATAGTCTTAAAGTGCATATAGACGGGGGTTCTTAAGGACTCGTGGGCACAACTTTTCAGATTGATGAATCCTATATCCAGAGATATGGTTTCTGAGCGTGCATAATTGATGGGAAACCATATTTCCACTAAATGAAGGAACCAAATTACGGGGACAGAAAAGGGCGGACCGCAGTTGGTTTGCCAAAGTCAATCGGCTCTCTAGAACGGATTATCAACTAATTCCACTGGTGCAGAAACAGAGTTAATGTCGTCAGACAACCAAAATACTCATGGATACCCACCCGACTATCCGATTCCACCCGGTGGATTGATTGGGGAATATCTTGAGGTACGGGGATATTCACAGGCCGAATTTGCCAGCCGTTGCGGACTCTCATATACATTGATCAATGGAATCCTTGCAGGCAAGGCACCGATTGAGGAAGAAACCGCACTGCGGTTTGAAAAGGTTCTTGGCCTCAGTGCCAGTGTATGGGCTAACATGGAGTCCATCTACCGGCTCCAGTTGGCGAAAGAAGCAGTAATGAAAACGTTCGACCGATTAAATGCACCGCCGCGGTGTTGACCAGAGATTCAGATACTCAGAACATAGCTTTCGCCAAATACGGTCAGATGGAGCCCGGAAATGAAGTCCATCCCCAATAATACATCATGATTCGCTGGAGCATACGGCAGAAGGGATACGTCCATATCTTTTTCCCGCAGATCAATCCCTCCACCAGCGGATCCAACGGGTATGTCCAAGTAGACCCTATATCTTTTTGTCTGGAAGGGTTGACCAGTTACGGGAGAATCGGCGAATACCCAACGGTTTGTAATCCAGCCTCGTCTACGGTCTTTTGGGATACCATGGAGCCCTGCGCACCCGTATCCAGTAAAGTGTAATGCATTCGCCGGTTTGCTTCGTCATCCCTTTTCCCTAAAACAGAAACTCCAGGGACAAAAATAATCTGTCCCTATCCATTTTTCCGGCGAAGGAAGACATTCGTCTTCTACGCTACGCTGACCGTGGTCGGTACAAACATCGTGAAGATACCAAGAGAGATGGGCCTGCTTCCGATAAGTTCTACGGAAAAATTTCCCAGTCCATATTTCTCGCATCCGATAGAGTAGGCATCTCCACTATCGTTGTAGATAGCGATGATCTCGCCGTCGTGCAACAACACCACCCGACCAAAATGCTTCGCTTCCAGAAGTTCCCGGGCTTCACAGAATGTCTCCCAGTTTTTTTCAAGTTCGGACTGAACGTTCTCGTTTTTTTCAGATGACATGGCCTCAGTGTGTTTGAGGTTTGGATAAGTTCGCGGCGATTCCCCTACCGGACACTCTGCCAGCGCACGGTCAAGCAGGAACAAGAATTGTCGCATGCTCCGTAAGGATACGAAACTCTTAGAAAAAAAGTTCCCGAGGTCTTGGGGAAAGGTTCAGGTTTATTGAAATTTGGCGGATTGAGAGGACCCTATTTGAAATAGGCTTAATCATTATATTAGCCGAAATTGTACAAAATGAAGTGGAGCGGTCCCCCTTATCCGCAGCCCCGTCATGGATCCAGAATGATTAAACCCCATGAATGTAGTCAGGAATTTTATTCAGCACTCCCGAAATCTTCTGGAGAAGGATTATCTGCCGAAAATCCAGTCCTGCCTGGAAATTCTCTCAGAGGCGGATGTTTGGTGGAAGCCCAATGATGCATCAAACAGTGTCGGGAATCTGCTGCTACACCTGACAGGCAACCTGCATCAGTGGATTGTTGCCGCTGTCGGTGCGTACGAGGATTACCGTCAGCGAAGTCGTGAGTTTGCAGCTGACGGCGAAAAAGATGCAGCAAGTCTACTCAAAGAACTGCAGGAAACCGTGCAGCGGGCAACTCGGGTACTGGAGGAACTGAATCCTGATATGCTAACCCGGAAGGTCAGGATTCAGGGAATTGATGTGACAGTTTTAGGGGCCGTCTACCACGCAGTGGAGCATTTTTCAATGCACACCGGCCAAATCATTTACATCACCAAACTCCGCACAGACACCGCCCTCCACTTTTTTACAATCG
This sequence comes from Rhodothermales bacterium, assembly GCA_022822185.1. Lineage (GTDB taxonomy): Bacteria > Bacteroidota > Rhodothermia > Rhodothermales > Bin80 > Bin80. Next base: position 2,085 of record JAJECE010000006.1, read on the forward strand.
CAGAGGGCGGTGCCGTGGAACGGGGCTGGTGTGTGAGTTAACGGAGCGGGACGGTATCCGCACGGCGGAATTGATCCGCTCCACTTTTCTTTGAGGTTCCGTCCGCACTTCCGACACCAAGCATGGAGAGTCGTTCCATTCCAATGCCATTGGAAACATAGTAGTCAACTAATGCCCGTGCCCTGTCCTCGGAAAGTGTCTGCGGGTTGCGCTCCAGGGGGCTTGCCATGCCTTCCACACGTGCATTCAGGTTCAGACATTCTCCCAGGATTTCCAGGTTTTCGGCCAGGGCCTGCATTGCAACATCGGAGAGCACACTGGAATTACGTTCAAAAAAGACGGTGCTCATTTCTGCAATGTCCGCACAGTAGGGGGGCTCGAACTGCGAGACAGAGATATTGAGTGTACGCACATCCCGTCCGTGCTCGTTGGAAATTTCCAGCGAGACAGCGTAAGCCCCTTCGGACATGTAGGTATGCTGGGGTCTGGGAGCGTCAGATGATGTGCCGTCCCCAAAACTCCAGTTATAGGTGAGTGGTGCATCACCACGCACATTTGCACTGAATTCAACCGGGGTTTGAGTATCCACCTCGGTGGAACTGGCCGACAGGGCCAGGAGCTGCGCAGGAACTGGCTGCGGTGTAATCAGGATATCGGCGGTTTCGGAGACAGAAAAGCGCCCATCATTATTGCTGGCTGTAACCATTACGGTGTAGGAGCCTGCCTCCGTGTAAGCATGTTTCACGGCAGTACCATCTGCGGTTGCGCCATCACCAAATACCCAGGAATAGGTAACTGGCGGACGAGCATCTTCATTGGCATAAGCCAGAAAGTCGCCAGCCTGATTGGCCTCAAGAGACTCGGGTGCAGAGATCACCAGTGTTTCAACGGCTCTGGGATTACAGCCGGTAAGTACGATCGTGAAGAGACCTACGAAGACGAAAAAACAGGTGCGTAGAAGTGACATGTTGTCAGGTATTAAATGACTAGGGGATACGAAAGTCAGAAGATACGAAATTTAATGGAATATACAATCAACGGGCAAGATCTTCGCCCGTTACGGAAAGGCCAGGTATCATTCCAGATTGAAGACGCTCCGCAATATGGCAGTCTGCTAGTCAGGTTCCTAGGTTCGAAACGTCCACAAGGATGTCTGCGGTAGCTCCTGATTGCTTAACGCCGTGGGCACATGGCTGTGTAGAGTACATCATAGAGAGATGCCAATCGGAACGACCTGATCAATCCTTCCTAGACGAGGCCTCCGTAAGGATCACCACTTAATCGCCCAAGGTATTCATTCTCGAACCGGTGACCTGTTCATCACAAATTTCTGATCTGACGATTCCCTGATGCACTGAAACAAGCTTTTTGATGCTGAGACCAGCGTTTCCTGGTTATTCGGGCATGTTCTAAGACACCCGGAAATGAACTGCAGTGCAAGAATTTTGGGGATGCTTTAGATAACACTCATCCAATTGGGCCTAGTTCTTTGAGCTGTTCTATCCAATGGTTAAAGTGAGAACATGAAGATCGGATGTTGTCTATACCAATCGTCTCTGCAACCAACTCCCCGAAGAATCGCTTATCATAGGCCGGATACAGACGGAGTAGTCTTTTAGATGGAGCCGTTGTCGGATCGTCATTGATTAATTCGGGGTTTTCAAACCTTTCGATGATCTGGCGTAACTCATTAAGTTTGCTCACTGACCTGAAAGCATGCAGCGTATCATCTAGAATGTCGATATCGCTGAAGAGTATTGCTTCAAACTCGTGTAGTTGTAGATATGGGATAAACCCTCGCGGATTGCCTAAGTCTGTGCTAAATGCTTGCTCCAAGTACCGGACTCGCTGGTGGGGCGTAGATCCGGGGGGAATATCATTCATGCCGGGAAAGTCTGTTGGAAGAGCATAGAGGTCAAACATTGTCGTACAATACGCTGTTTTCTCGTTACTCATCCATTGCTGAATGTCCCATTTTGGCCGTGCATAGTCATACATTCCACCCCGTGCCTTCGATCCTCCGGAGCGATTACGAAGGACAAGTCAAGGGGTGATTATGATATTTTTGTCAAATAGATATGGAGAAAGCACCTGTTTGACAAAGCCTCCTTCAGTTTGCCCCTCAACCACGACATTCACACGAATCATGGTCGTCCCCCGAGAACATTCATCTCCCAAAGCTCACCAAGAGAGTACACATTCAACCATTCGCGCAGGGATTCACGATCATGCTTCTTAAATACCGATTCTCCTAATCCCTTACGGAAGTCGCTCACCGACAGGGCCGTTGAATCTCTACGTTCGACGGTGATGATATCTTCAGGCTCAAACTCATTGAGAAAGGATACGGACTGTGTCGTTAGAATAAGTTGAGTATTACTTGAGGCGCTGCGCACCAATCCGGCCAGTATAGTCAAGGCGCTTGGATGCAGTCCTAACTCTGGCTCATCGATCAGAATGGTGGAAGGCAAATGCGGTTGCAGTAGAAGCGTTGCTAAACTCATGAACCGCAGCGTTCCGTCAGAAAGCTGGTGTGGCCCGAATCGGTAATCGGAGCCGTGTTCCTGCCATTCAAGGCGGATCTTGTCTGGGTTGAGTGGACTGGGACGCAATGCAAAATCCTTGAATCTTGGAAAAATTCGACGCACTGCACCTCGGACCAACTTATAGTTTTGGAAATGTTTCTTTTGCAGCCTGTAGAGAAAAGCCGCCAAATTACCCGCATCAGGCTCCAATTGATCATTTCCATGGAGATCACCTGTCTGCTTAACACGAGCCGTCGAACTAGTATCATGGAAGTGATACACTTTCCAAGAATAGAGTGCAGGCATAATATGGTTAGCCACATTGTACATCGAATTCTTGTGCTCTCCAGGAGCACGAGTCTCCTTATGCCCACTCCCTAGATTTTCTCTATGGATCGCTGATGTGCTTTTGACGAAGTACAAAATTTCCTCTCCAAACACCAGCAGGTCATCTTCAGTTGGCACGAGCTGGATCTCGTAACCGTTACGGCCAAAGTATACCCCTGCATCAATGCTGTTGGTCACTTTCGTTCCGTAGCGCAGCATCGCATTTGCACCGCCGAAACGACCAACGAAAAGCTGAAGATGCCCTTGAATTAACTCATTCAGCATTCGGAAGAAGCTGATTAAATTGCTCTTTCCTGCTCCATTAGATCCGATCAATACGTTGATAGCTCCCAATTCAAGATCAAGATCCTTGACAGACTTAAAGCCTTTGAGTCTTATGCGATTGAGTTTGGGCATGCGTTGTCGTACCCTTTTAGCAAAGAGATGTATTGTACGAGTTAGAATCCAGCACTTGCATACCCTTCATAATGACCAGAAAAATTGTCAGATATGCCCCAACCATCCGTGATATGCATGCGGAATCTTAACAAGGATCAACTTAACCCAAGTTCGCAATTGACAGTGAATTAAAGATACGGATCTCTTATAATTCCATTTTGGGGCATTTTTTGGGGACCCGTAAACGCGGGTCTGTTACAGGCCTGGTTGGGTTGATTTGGTGTGGTGATGCACCGGCCTCTCCTAGCAGCCCGTGGATAAAATATGATCACAGAGTTAGACAGCATAACTGCGTGTCGTAGATGGCCAAACCATCTATTTTCTGCCCTTTTTGAGACTCTAAAGGGCGAAAAACCTCTCTTCATGGCCATTTTGAACAGTCTAATCCCGAAAAATCAACCCAAAAGCGTTGCTCAGATTTTTGGGCTTTATCCACAGGCTGCTAGGGGTTCGCCACGCCATCAATAGCATGCAACAGGCTCTTTGCCGGATCCTCAGTGTCCTGTGCAATCTCCCAGACCATTACTCCGGCAAAGCCATTGTCAATCACGTAACGTGTCTTTTTGGTGATCGTTTGCACTCCGTTGTAATAGATGTTCGCAACCCGGTCCATGTCTGGTGCATCGGAATACAGGGTGACGATGTCCTCATAGGAAATGCCCGCGCCTCCTTGAGTATCAAAATCCCGGCCATAAAACGGCATGCCAAGGACGATCTTATTCTTTGGCCACCTGCGGTAGTTCGTCCAGTATGCAAGGCCCGTTGAGGAGGCCGAAGATCCCGAACCAATGGCTTGTTCAAATGAGGAATGCGGGCCTGGTGCTGACCACGGCCCAGAGAAGTCGTAGCCCATTACATGCGCATGATCTACGAGCGGATGTATGTCTTCGTAGTGCCGGCCGAACCAGTCTCCGGGATAAACGTCCAGCGATATTTTCGGGCCGTCCAAAGCAGTCCGCAAATCCTGTAGCAGGGCGACTAAACTTGCTTTTTCCGAAGCCACGGGCATACTGGCATTGTTCTTGGTCCAATGCTCCCAGTCGATGTCAACTCCGTCGAGGCAGTGTGTCTCCAGATATTGGCGGACGGTCTCTACGAAAACCCTGCGGGTATTGTCGTTTGCAGCCAGAGCAGGAAAACCTTCAGAGCTGCCTCCGCCTCCCACCGAAACATACACTTGCACGCCGTGCGCATGTGCGGCAGACACCAACGCGCCGACCTGTGTCAACTTGCTGGTATCAAGTGATCCGTCAGCGCGTGGTATAGCAAAAGCATAAATCACATGAGTGAGCATATCCCACCGGATCTTAGAGATGGGTAACGCGTCGTGTTTATAGGAAGGATAGAAGCCAATCACATGATGCGCAAAGGCCTTGCTCTCGAAAGTGTGTGCACAGCTTGTCTGCACATCCGCCGGGTCCACGACCGGCGAGCAGCCGAAGTTGACCAAGAGGAGGACTATTGAGACGGTTTGGGCCTTGAATCGCATGGGTCATGCAGGTCAGCGACCGGATGGTTTTGCGTAATTGCCTAGACTCAATCCAACCGTGCAAGAAAGGGGAAGGTTTCGTAATACTCAGTCAAGGTCTCATGTCCATTTATCAGGCTAGGCCGACATGCCGTGGGGCCGTGCTCACTATGTGATACGCAGGAGGCAGCCTGCATATGTGAAAGTGCTGTCGGGCGATGTTAGGCTAAGCGGTACGGGTACGGTTTCACGGACAGGGTCCGTTGGGTTATTTCAGTCCCGTGTCCATCCGGCAGGAAGGCTTTTCGCTAATTCGAATGGTTAGTATTGCGACATCTGGGGGATTGAAGGCATAATTGTCAGTATATTAATATCGGGGATGCATGTAAAATCTCCTGTGTGCATCTGACGGCGGTTACGACCTCTTTATGTTCTACAGCAAAATCATCGGTGGCAATCTATGATACGGGGAACCGTGACCAAGGCAGCAGTCAGCGAAGACTGGAAGGCCTTGTTTTCGTTTTTACCGGAGAATTGGAAACAACTGGCTGCGGATACAGGTGCCCTGAAAGGATTGCGCAAAGATAAGTCGCCCGAGACCCTTCTGCGAATACTGCTCATATACTTGGGATGTGGGCATTCTTTGCGGGAAACGGTCGTTCGTGCCCGTCAGTCGAGGATTGCAGAACTCTCGGATGTTGCACTGCTCAAGCGTTTGCGTAAATCCCGGAACTGGCTCTATGAATTGTGTCGGGCGCTGTTTCAGGAGAATGGGATTGCCGTATCAGATACCGCACAGCAGATGTGTGTATTTGGTACGACGGTGGTAAATGAGTCGGGAAAAACAGGATCGCAGTGGAGACTGTATTACAGCATGACACTTCCTTCCCTCGCGTGCAACTTCTTCAAACTCATGTCAGCCAGGGGGAAGGGATCCGCTGAAACTCTCGAGCACTTTCCGGTTCATCCGGGGGACTACATTCTGGCAGATCACGGATATTCTACAGCGAAGGGACTCGAATATGTTGCAAAGGCGGGCGGATATGTGACGGTTCGCCTGAATGCAGGTACGTTACATTTTGAAGAGAAACCGGGCATCCCTTTCAACCTCCTGTCTGCAGTGGAGTCCATCACATGCATCGGGGAAGTTGGGGAATGGCATGTGAACATGAAGAAGGCATCTGGGATCACCGGGCGTGTTTGTGTGCTTCGAAAAACAGAAGAAGCGGCCCGGGATGCACTCAGGTGCATGGATCAGGATGTCTGGAGGAAAAACGAAAAACATCAGGAATCAATCCGAAACTTTGCTCACCATGTGACTGTGTTTACAACGTTCCCGTCGGAGAGGTTTTTGGCATCCGATGTCCTTGAGTCGTACCGCCTCAGGTGGCAGGTTGAACTCGTATTGAAGCGATTCAATTCACTGGCCCAGTTTGGCCATCTGCCGAAATCCGATGAGGAGAGCTCAAAAGCGTGGTTTTACGGGAAGCTTCTCGTTGCACTTCTTACTGAAAAAATCATTCGTCACGCACAAACGACCTCCCCCTGGGGCTACGGAATATTGGCATCGTCCTTGGAAAGACTTTCAACTTGATCAGAAAGAGACGATTTGAGCAATGAAACCGCCTGTGCAGTCTGAAAATCATTTTGACCGCTAGACAAGCCGGCGTGTATAGAACGTATCCCCGTGAGTTCCCTGCCCCGTTCCGCCTTGTGCAGGTGAGGGATCATTTCTGCAAAGTTCTGCACGCGTTCCGGGTTCGTACCTGTTCTCCGTTGATCCGCATCGGGTTTTCGCACTGTAACTGCCAAGGTATTGCCATGACTGGAAAAAACCATCTCGGCCGGGGGTTGGATACCGTGCTTGCCGCCGTATCAACAGATGATCGTGTATGCTCCGCGTTTCTGTAGTTCTACGCATCACAGCGCCCAACACTTATGCGCAAGTTGCTCCCGGCAGCCTTTCAGACGCGCCCTGCAAAGTTTCGGTTCCCAATATTTTTCACATCATCTACGGTGGACTGAATAGGACAGGCTGTTATATATGGACGAATGACTCAATCCGTCCGTCGGGTTCCGCAGTAGATCACGCGGCTTGCAGACGGCTTTCTCATGTCGTCGAAATGATGCCGATGAATCGCCCCCAATGATTCCGCGTTTGCCCCATCCGATTCGTTGCATCCGTCAATTTGAGACGAAAGAGAGGAACTTCGTGCAGGCAGGGAGAGCGGAAGCAATCCATGAATGGAGGCTAGTTCCCGCCCGGATCATGTTAAGAAGCAGTCTACGGCTTATATTAGTCCCGAAACAAAGCACAATAAATCCGGTAGAGGGGTGTTTGATTGATTACACCGCGGTGTTTTTGTGTATAAGGAGACAGGGTTCGTGATCAAAGGGAACGAAACCTCTCCAAAGTGATTACAGGTGCGCATGCGTATTTCATTGTTTTTCTTTGCGGCGGCCTTTCTGGTTGCATCCAGCTTTCTCTCTGTTCGTCTCCGTTATTTTAATACGGACTACGATACCGGGGTGATTACGGTTACCTGGGAGGCAGAGGTGGAGTCGGATGTGAAAACCTACGAGCTCTACCGGAAGTCTGCTCAGGCGGAGGATTTTTCAAAGGTTGCAGAAGTCTCCGTGCATGGTGTGAATACCCAGTATCTGGTACGGGATGACAAGATGTACAAGTCACCGGTGGCGATTGTTGATTATCGTCTGGAGGTTGTGCTGACGAACGGATTGCGGCAGCGGATCGCAGAGCGGAAAGTGAATTATACGCCTACAGCAATTCCACGCAGTTGGGGCAGTATTAAGGCGATGTTCCAGAATTAGTGTGCCCCGTTGATGCACACACTGATTCTTGGAAAACAGCGGATTGAACGAACCCTTGCACGTCTTGCGTGCGAGGTGGACGAGCGGAATCAGGGCACAGAGGGGCTTGTCCTGTTTGGAATCCTTCCGAAAGGGATCCTGGTAGCCCAGGCCCTCGCAGCGCATATCAGTGAGATTGCAGGTCGCAATGTGGTTCCAGTTCCGCTGGATTTAGAGAATTCAGGGCGGAATTCCGAAGATGTGTGTGGAAAGGTTGTGGTCATTGTGGATGATGTCCTGTACACAGGACGAACAGCACACCGTGCGGTTGCAGCAGTCTGTGAAATGGGCACCCCGGCCCGGATTCAGTTAATGGTGCTCATAGATCGCGGGCACCGCGAAATGCCATTACAGCCTGATTATGTCGGTCGAAAATTGCAGACCAAATACGGGGAGCGTGTGGAGGTGGATGCGGCGAAGGGACTGTCCGTGTATCTAACGGAAGAGGTCCGAGTCACTATTGATCAGAAAAACAGGATTTTAGGAACCCTTCTTCATCCGAGCCAGTAGGAGTGACTAGACATAGCATGATCGGAAATACTGCGCTTAGCAGGTAACGATTGTGTGGATCATGGAAACTTTTCCGTGATCTTTCCCCTTTGAAGCGTTCAATCCGATTTAGTTAACATGTTGAAATTAGTTCATTTGATATGTTCAGGATCTTTTGTGTTTGCTATGTCTTCTCAAATTGTCCTGGGGCAGGGCCTGTCTCATGGTACGGCGATAGATGGTTTGAGTGAGTTATGGCGTGTCGGGGATTCCCAAGACGAGGTATTGTTTGGTGAGATTGCTGATGTAGCGTCAGATTCCGATGGGAATGTATATGTTGCAGATTGGATGCATCCCGCGGTTTATGTCATTTCTGATGGGGGAGTGGATGTCAGTGAGATAGGTGGAAAAGGGAAGGGACCGGGGGAATTTGTTAGTATACGAAATGTATTTGTCGGAGAAGGAGACAGCCTGTTCGTCTACGACAACGAAGTTGACAGAATCAGTCTGTTTGCTCCAGGCGACCGCTCTTTCGCTGGATCACTTAGAATAGAAACTGGGGATAAGTATTCTCCATTATCCCTTATTGGAGTGGTTTCTAAAGGATATGTGGTATCATATGTACATGTTCTGGACGATGGAGTTGACAATCAGGCTAACAGGGTTCGGATTGTGCATTTGGTAGACCGTATTACAGGTGCTCCAGCACTAACCTCTCCAGTAACGAGAATTAAAAATTTGGGGGTTCTTGTCCATTCTTCCCGTGATGGGAGTCATGCCATGATTTTAAATCCATTTTACGTCACACCTCGCATGTATGTGAGTACACAGGGCAAAATGTATTTTTCCCGAGGCGACAGGAGGGTTATCGCAGTTCATGATGAATCGGGACAGTTTTCGGATTCTTTACGTTGGGATCAGGACCTGATTCCAACCAACTCTAAAGCGTCAAGAAATAAGGTGAATGAATATAGCAGGCGATGGCGTCGTGTGATGCGTGAAGTGGGTCTGCCAGATTTTAAGCCGGCAGTTCAGAATTTTGTAGTCGATGACCGGGAGCACATCTGGATACAGCTAAGTGCATTGGAAGAGGCATCAACCGTTGATTGGATTGTTTTAGATGAAACCGGCAATAGAGTAGAATCCCTAAAACTACCGGCTAAATTACGTTTGATGGATATTCGGGGAGGAAAGGCCTACGGAGTTTTGAGCGCAGATGACGGCTCGGATATATTGATTGCCTATACCATCCTATAGTTGGTGTCTGCCCGGAAAGTGGAGTTTTTCGAGCAGATACTGTTTCATGAAGCTTCATTGCAACGCACGGGGGACAAAACCTATGCGCGGCTCAACACACAGCGCAAAGTATTGGCGGTCCTTTGGATGATCTGGAAAAACAATGTAGCCTATAACCCCAAACTTTGTTATTTACACCACCTATATCCGCGGTGACCGCGCAGTCTGTGACGAATTCACAGTGCTTTGCAACGGATGCTCCACGCAAAAATTAGCTACAACTTATGGAAGCTCTGCATCAGGTTGGCAGCCCGCCTTTTTGCCCATAAGACATTGAAGCCCGAATAGGGACTCTCCCAAACGAGTCTGGCAATCGTATGAATGCTTTTTTACCCGCACAGGAAGATTCGCATCAAAGCAGACCTTAAGTTCAGCACATACATGAATTTCCCCGGGTAACAGGCTATACGAAAACATCATCACGGAGGATGCGGCCTATAAAATTTCGTTCATTTTGCCGTAGAGGGGGAGATGCGTACGAAACTTGTTTTCTCAAACGAGGCCATTGGCTTCCATTTGCTTTATGAGGGTTTGTCAGTCCGTTGGTTGTAGATCTGAATCAATCGGGAGTTTTAGGCAAAGGGATTGGTAATCTGCTGAACGAGCAGGCGCGGTTCCAGAAAGCAGTCTCTGGTATACCAGACAGAAGTTTCCATGCAACCGTGCGATGTTGTTCGGTTTTCATCTCTGATCCAGCGAGTCGGGAGTCGTAAACAACCGGATGTCTGATCCCTCTGCCCGGAGTTCTCCCGGCTCAGGGGACTGCCGCAGAATTACAGGATTGTCCGAGTCTTCCGGCTGACCCAGCAGGCGGGGCCAGAAAAATAACGCACGAAGGAGACTGTCGGCCGCATGATGGCGCTCGCCAACTACATCCGGCACCTCAACTAGGTGCCCCTGATTCAACCCGCGTCCATACCAGACGATAATACTGTCTCCGCGGGGAACAAGGGATCCGGCGACAGGGTCCGTACGAGTCACCGCACCAGGGTCAGGGCTGGGGATCGTGTCCAGCTGCTCGTAGACCAGCAGCCCGGCGGCGGTCAATGCCAGCCGGGCGTTGCGGCGCGACTGCGTACTCACATCGGGAACGATCACATCCTGCTCCACGCCGCGATAGATGGACAGATAAATTCGACGTCCAGGCCGTACAGGCGCACTCGGTCGCGGGGTCTGGACCGCAACCAGGCCCTGCAGACTGTCCGGCCCGATACGTGATGTGGTATCACCAAAGACAAGTCCGACCGAATGGATCTCCATCAGTACCTCAGAAATGGGTTTTCCCTCGAAATCAGGCACAAAAACAATTTCGCTCTGACGGGTGAGCCGGGGCATAAGGATTTTGTCCACTGTATGATAAAGTGCAAAAAACAGCACCAGAAGCACCGCTATGCCCCATTTGAGGTAAGGATTCTGGTGTAAGGGGGTTCGTTTCACGGGGCTTCAAAAAAAATTTAAAAAAAAATGCGAAAAACGGGAAATTTCGGGAACAAAGACATTTTCGACATGGTTAGACACGGTCTTTGCTATGATCAGCATGGCGGAATTTCGACTAAATCAGTCCGTTCCCGTTCTGTTTTGATCCCGGTTTTACTCGTCATCTTTTGATAGGGTGCAACAATTCAGACCGGGAGAAGTAAAACGGAGTTCGTTCGGATTTGGTAAAGTCAAAAATATTCCGTACGTTGGTCTTCCTGCCCTTTGGGTAGGCACAGTTCTTTGACAGGTTGAGAGTATAGCGAGTCCTTTGTCGATTCAGACAAGGATCCGGTTGTTCTGTATAGAACAGCCAATCCAAATTTAGTCAGGAAGAGTGTGCAATAAGTGCTCACATAAACATTTCAAAATCTCTAACTACGGAGAGTTTGATCCTGGCTCAGGACGAACGCTGGCGGCGGGCTTCATACATGCAAGTCGAACGAGAACGTGTCCTTCGGGATGCAAGTACAGTGGCGCACGGGTGAGTAACGCGTAGGCAACCTGCCCTTGAGTGGGGAATAACCATCGGAAACGGTGGCTAATACCGCATGCTGTCGCACATCGCATGATGTACGATGAAAGTCTTCGGACGCTCAAGGATGGGCCTGCGTCGGATTAGCTTGTAGGTAGGGTAACGGCCTACCTAGGCTACGATCCGTAGCTGGTCTGAGAGGACGATCAGCCACACTGGCACTGAGACACGGGCCAGACTTCTACGGAAGGCAGCAGTAGGGAATATTGGGCAATGGGCGAAAGCCTGACCCAGCCACGCCGCGTGGAGGAAGACACCCCTATGGGGCGTAAACTCCTTTTATATGGGAAGAACACCTCCCTCAGGGAGGCTTGACGGTACCGTATGAATAAGCACCGGCTAACTCCGTGCCAGCAGCCGCGGTAATACGGAGGGTGCAAGCGTTGTCCGGATTCACTGGGTGTAAAGGGTGTGTAGGCGGGGCGGTATGTCAGAGGTGAAAGCCCACGGCTCAACCGTGGAACTGCCTTTGAAACTGCCGTTCTTGAGTCTCGGAGAGGTCGCTGGAATTCGTGGTGTAGCGGTGAAATGCGTAGATATCACGAGGAACACCAGAGGCGTAGGCGGGCGACTGGACGAGTACTGACGCTGAGGCACGAAAGCGTGGGGAGCAAACAGGATTAGATACCCTGGTAGTCCACGCCGTAAACGATGGATGCTCGGTGTTGGCCCTCATTGTGGGGTCAGCGCCTAAGCTAACGCGTTAAGCATCCCACCTGGGGAGTACGCTCGCAAGAGTGAAACTCAAAGGAATTGACGGGGGCCCGCACAAGCGGTGGAGCATGTGGCTTAATTCGATGCAACGCGAAGAACCTTACCCAGGCTCGAACGCGGTCGGACAGGTCTTGAAAGGGATCCTCCTTCGGGTCGGTCGCGAGGTGCTGCATGGCTGTCGTCAGTTCGTGTCGTGAGATGTTGGGTTAAGTCCCGCAACGAGCGCAACCCCTGTCACTAGTTACCAGCGGATCATGCCGGGGACTCTAGTGAAACCGCCTGCGCAAGCAGTGAGGAAGGTGGGGACGACGTCAAGTCATCATGGCCCTTACGCCTGGGGCTGCACACGTGCTACAATGGGTGATACAATGGGCAGCCACCTCGTGAGGGGGAGCCAATCCACAAAATCACTCCAAGTTCGGATTGGAGTCTGCAACTCGACTCCATGAAGCCGGAATCGCTAGTAATCGCGTATCAGCAACGACGCGGTGAATACGTTCCCGGGCCTTGTACACACCGCCCGTCAAGCCATGGAAGCTTAGGG
>JAJECE010000055.1 GCA_022822185.1 Rhodothermales bacterium
GGTGTTCTTTGAGCCGCTGGAGGTCACCTTTAATCTGATTTCACTCAGCGGCCTGGCATTGGGGGCGGGGATGCTGGTTGATAATGCTATTGTGGTCATTGAAAATATTGCCCGATTGCGCGAACAGGGGCAGACCGCGCTGCAGGCTGCACGCAATGGTGCATCTGAGGTGGCGGGCGCAATTACGGCGAGTACCTTAACGACGATTGCGGTATTTCTGCCCATCACACTGGTGGAGGGTCTGGCGGGCAGGCTCTTCAGGGATCAGTCACTGGCCGTGGTCTGTTCACTTTTCGCCTCACTGCTTGTTGCATTAACGGTAGTCCCTCTCATCGTATCCCGCGAAAAGCAGACTCAGGATCCGCCAGCCGACAAGCCAGATGCGGGGGCAGGGCTGCTTGCCCGCTATGAACGGGCACTCTCCTGGAGTCTGGATCATCGATGGACGGTCATGATGTTCTGTGCGCTTTTGCTCATGGGGGCAGGTGTACTCATTGCGAACCTGCCCCGTGAAGTAATTCCGGAGACGGAACAGGGACGTGTAGATTTGCGGATTACATTGCCGACCGATGCTGACCTGACCATGGTTGCCCTGCGTGCATCCGAGATTGAATCACAGGCAAAAGCCAGAGGCTGGGCAGATCGGGTGCTTGCGGACCTGGGCGAGCGTGACCAGGCGCGTCTGGATTTGGATCCCCGCCCCCCGTACGAGGGGGATATTACATTGTTATTGCCGCCAGACAAAAATGCGAATGAAGTACTGCTGGCGCTGCAATCTCTGGATCTGCCGGAGGATGTCTCTGTCAAGGCCCAGCGTGTAGAAACCCAGTTAGAGCAGTTATTGACGGTCAGCGATGCAGACTTGCTGATTGATCTGGTGAGCGAAGATCGCCGGGATGCAGAAAGAGTGGTGGGGCGCGTGCAACAACTGCTGGAGGCGAGGCCGGAATTGGCAAATGTACGACGTGCGGACGCTGCCTCCGTACCGACCTATCAGTTAACATTTAACCGGGATGTAATGAATCGCTACGGGGTGCATGCTAGAACATTGACCGCCTATCTTGAGGCAGGTGCCCGGGGGAGTGAAGCGACAACCCTGAAAACCGTAAATGAGGAGGTCCCGATTGTCTTGCGCTCCCGTCATATTGATTCTATTGACCGTCTATTGGCCGAGCAAATTCCTGCACGGGATGGGCTGATGCCGATTGGAGCCTTCGTTACTGCAGAGTCAATTCCCCTGCCTGCCGCACTTGTACGGGTGGAACAGGCCTCTGTGGTACGGCTCACTGCGGATATTGGACATGGGTACGATCTCGGGAGGGCAATGAATGCGGTGACCGAGGTGACCGGTCGGACATTGCCGATTACGGTGCGCAGCCGTGTGGGCGGTTCTGTGGAGGTGTTTCAGCAGAGCCTGTTTGGTGTCGTATTGAGTCTGGTGCTGAGTTTAGTACTTGTCTATCTGATTCTTGCGGCACAGTTTGAGAATCTGGTGCAGCCGCTCATTATCCTGATCTCGGTGCCTCTGGCGATGGCGGGGGTGGCCTTTGTGCTTGGACTCACTGGACAATCCATGAACCTGATGAGTCTAATGGGGACGGTGGTACTGGTTGGGATTGTGGTGAATGATGCGATTATCAAGACCGATTTTATTAATCAGCGGCGGGCGGCGGGGATTCCGATCCGTGAAGCCATTATGGCGGCCGGACATGACCGCGTGCGTCCGATTCTCATGACGACCATCACAACGGTTCTCGGGCTGTTACCGCTGGCAATGGGATTTGGTCAGGGAGCGGAACTGCGTACACCGCTGGCCATTGCGATTGTGGGCGGGTTGACCAGTGCATCTGTGCTGACCCTCTTTGTTGTCCCGGTGCTGTATAGCATCTTTGCCCGTATGAAGTAGGCCACCTTACCGATCAGTGCCATTGACGGCTCTCACACTGATCATTCAACTCCTTTTTCGTGCCTGCCCTTGAGTGCAGACACGAAAGATCCGGGAATTATATACGAAAGTGCCGAAGTGCCTGGCATGAGTAATTTCTTCCTGTCGACAGCTGTGGAATTTTGCATCTTGCGGTAGTTGTACTAATTTTGTATCCTGTCAGGTAACCCGTAAGCAGGACCATCAGGGCTGCCTGTTTAACCGTAAGTATTTCTGAAAGAATGAGTAGTACAACTGAATTAAAACATTTTATCGGGGGAACATGGTGTTCCTCACAGGCGCGGGAGCCCCTGCGTGTCATCAACCCCGCAACCGGCGAGGCAATAGGTGTGATCCCGATGGCATCCTCCGTGGAAGTAGATCTGGCGGTTCGCAAGGGGCTGGATGCCTTTCAGGAGTGGCGGCGTACTCCTGTAACGGAACGGATGCAGTATCTTTTTGCATTCCGCAAACTGCTGGAGGAGCATTTTGAGGAGATTGCAGGGATGATCACCCGGGAATGCGGCAAAACCATCGTGGAAAGCAGAGGAGAACTGCGGCGCGGTATAGAAAATGTTGAGGTGGCATGCGGAATGCCAAGCCTGATACAGGGCTACAACAATGAAGATGTCGCCAGCGGAATTGATGAGCACATGATCCGGCAGCCGCTGGGGGTGGTCGCTGCCATTACGCCGTTCAATTTTCCCGGGATGATCCCGTTATGGTTTCTGCCCTATGCCATCGCTGCAGGCAATTGTTTTATCCTGAAGCCAAGCGAAAAAGTACCCCAGACCAGCACCTGGTTGATGCAGCTGCTGGAGGTGGCGGCATTGCCGAAAGGGGTCGTGCAAATGGTTCATGGCGGAAAAGAAGCTGTGGATGCACTCATTGAGCATCCCGGAACACGGGCGGTCAGCTTTGTTGGATCCACCAGGATTGCCCGCTACGTGTATGCACAGGCGGCAAAGCATGGGAAGCGGGTTCAATGTCAGGGAGGGGCGAACAATGTGGCGGTTATTCTGGAGGATGCCGAGATGGAGATGACATCAGAAATCCTCGCCGACTCGGCGTTCGGGTGTGCAGGTCAGCGGTGTCTGGCCAACAGTCTGGCGGTAACCGTCGGAGGGGCGCGGGATCCGTTTACCGAGGCAATGGCGGAAGCGTCCCGCACCCGGAAGGTGGGATACGGACTGGAAGAGGACTCAGAGATGGGGCCCGTCATCACGCCGGAAAGTCAGGCAACGATTGAAAAGATGGTGGGGGTGAGCGAAAAAGAGGGGGCGCGCATTCTGGTGGATGGACGGGGGAAAACGGTAGATGAGTTTCGGAATGGGAACTGGGTTTTCCCTACGCTGATGGATCACGTAGATCCTGACAGCACCCTTGCAAAGACCGAAGTATTCGGACCAGTACTTGGGTTAATTCACACGGCGGATCTGGACAATGCGATTGCGCTCATCAACTCGGGGGCATACGGCAATATGGCATGCCTGTTTACCCGGAGCGGTGCTGCTGCCCGGCAGTTCCGCTATGAGGCGAATGCCGGCAATATCGGAATTAATCTGGGGGTTGCTGCGCCAATGCCTTTTTATCCGTTCAGTGGCTGGAAAGACAGTTTCTTTGGTTCCCTGCATGCTCAGGGCAAACACGGAGTGGAATTCTATACTCAGACCAAGGTCGTCATAGAGCGCTGGCCGAGTATATGGAGCCGGAAATTTTAACCGACCATGCTGCACAGGATTCTCTGGAATACGATCTCACAAATAATGACAGAAGATCGTTTGATATGCTTGAGGAGACCAAGCGTATAACCAAGGGTGGCGGGTACACGGGGAATTATTGAACCAATATCCTAGCCAGAAATCATTTGAACCTGGATGCAAGGATCTCACAGGGAAATATACGGACGATGAAAGTGTAACGATATCCATGGGATTCACAGGCATCCATTACGGCAACTTCTTCTATTTTAGGGGGCAGTTTGATTAATTACAATCATGAGCCGCCGCTCACAGTGTTCAGATATCCGCGTTACTGCGTAGTTTAGGGGGCGCATCTACACAAGAACCAAAACATGTTCATCAACAGATACATTACCATTCTGCTCTTCGGACTTGGCTGCTTACATTTCAATGCGACCGTTGAAGCGCAGACTGCCGAGGTTTTCAACGATTTGGAATTTCGTTACATTGGCCCCTCACGCGGCGGGAGGGTGACCACGGTCGCAGGGCATCGGGATACCCCCGAAACATTTTATATGGGGGCAACGGGCGGAGGTGTCTGGAAGACCACCAATTACGGGACAAGCTGGGAGAATATATCCGATGGATACTTTGAAACGGGATCTATTGGCTCCATTGATGTTGCGGACAGTAATCCCCAGATCATTTATGTAGGGACGGGCTCCGAAGGACTTCGCAGTAACGTGATTATTGGTCGAGGGATGTACAAATCCGTGAATGGCGGAGAGTCATGGAGGCATATCGGGCTTCGGGATGCCGGCCAGATTGGTTCGGTTGTTGTTCATCCCGCGAACCCTCAGGTCGTGTATGCAGCGGCATTAGGAAATCCATTTGCTCCCAACCCGGAGCGTGGGGTATTCAAGTCGGTTGACGGGGGGGAGACCTGGGAGCATGTACTGTTTGTTTCGGAGAGGACGGGAGCAGTAGATCTTGAACTTGCACCGGAGGATCCAGATGTGATCTATGCTGCATTATGGCGGGCAGAACGCAAGCCATGGACGATCATCAGTGGGGATGACGGCCGTGAAAATGGAATTTATATTTCGCATGATGCAGGTGAAACATGGTCAAGGAGTACCGAGGGATTGCCCCGGGGATTGATCGGTAAAATTGATTTTGCCGTCAGTCCTGCAGATCCCAGTCGAGTGTATGCATTGGTGGAAGCGGTGCCGGAGAAAGAAGGGCTTTACCGATCCAATGATATGGGGGCAAGTTGGCAGGTGGTCAGCACGGAGGGCTATTTGATGACCCGTCCCTTTTACTACACGAATGTAGATGCGGACCCGACCAATGCGGATATAGTCTGGGTCAATAATCTTGCCCTTTGGCGCTCCAGAAACGGAGGCGAGGAATGGGATCGGATCGGGACCCCGCATGGAGATAATCATGATATGTGGATCAACCCCGATGATCCCAACATCATCGTTCAGTCGAATGATGGTGGTGCCAATGTAACACGGGATGGCGGGCGGACATGGTCTACGCAGCATAATCAGCCTACCGCCGAACTTTATCAGGTTGATGTGGATGAACGCTTTCCCTACTGGGCATATGCAGGTCAGCAGGACAATTCAACGATTGCCGTTCCAAGTTTGCCGCCGGATTTTCGTCCGGGAGGCGTTACTGCCTACTGGGAGGCGATTGGAGGATGCGAAACGGGGCCATCGGTTCCGCATCCGGTGGATCCAATGATCGTCTACAGCAACTGTAAAGGCACGTTTCGACGCTATAATCGTGCTACTGGGCAGCAGCAGTCCTATTATGTCGGGGGTGTGAATATGTATGGCGTGAATCCACGGGAACTGCCATACCGCTTTCAGCGCGTGGTTCCCATCGAAATCTCCCCCCATGATCCCGGTGTCATTTATCATGGATCCCAGTTTGTACACCGCACAACGGATGAGGGGCGCACATGGGAGACGATCAGCGGGGACATGACGGCGTTCCGGCCTGAGCGTCAGGTCATTAGCGGCAGCCCGATTACGAGAGATATTACAGGGGAGGAGCATTACAGTGCGCTTTATGTGATTGAGGTTTCTCCATTGGAGGAAGATGTGATCTGGACAGGTGCCAATGATGGCCCGGTGCATGTGACGCGGGACGGCGGCAAGACATGGATCAATGTTACCCCACCGGATATGCCCCCCGAGGGGCGGATCCAGACCATTGATCCCTCCCCGCATGCGGCGGGGAAGGCCTATGTGGCGGGATACCGGTATTTACTTGGAGATTTTCGGCCTTATATCTACCGGACAAACGATTTTGGAGCCACCTGGACGCGGCTGACAGATGGACTGAACGGGATTCCGGAGGATTATCCGACACGCGTGATTCGGGAGGATCCAGGGCGTGAAGGGTTGCTCTATGCCGGGACAGAGTTTGGACTGTTCATCTCCTTTGATGATGGCGTGACCTGGAAAAATTTTCAGCAGGGCCTACCGGTTACGCCGATTACCGACCTGAAAGTCCATCGTGAGGATCTGGTACTGTCAACGATGGGGCGGGGATTTTGGATTTTGGATAATATCACCGCATTGCATCATGTTACCGAAGACCTCATGAGTTCGGATGTGTATCTGTTTCCAGTGCGTGATGCATATCGGATGCGGTACACTTCAAGTTCCGGTGGGGGTACGACCCCGGCGTATCCCCGATCCGGTGTGGTCATTGATTATTATTTTAAGGAGGAGCAGACGGGAGATGTAACTCTGGAGATTTTAGACAATGCGGGAACGATCATCCGTACGATTGAGGCGGAGGAGTCCCAGCCGGAACTGGCCGCAGTACAGGGAATGCGCACTCCGCCCCGGCGGCGTGCTTCTGCGCCCGGTATTGAGCACAGCGCCGGCATCAGCCGATATATCTGGGACATGCGCCACGAAGGCCTCAGCGAGCCTGAGGTGTGGACCCTGCAGGGGCCGCTGGTGCCGCCCGGCACGTATCAGTTGCAGTTGAATGTGAACGGGGAAATCTTTATGCAGGAAAGCGTGATCCAGATGGATCCGCGTGTTACTGCGGATCATGTTAGCCAGAGTGATCTGGATGCACAGTTTGAATTTGGAATGAAGCTTATGAGGACCCGGGGCGATGCTGCGGCCGCCGTCCAGCGGATTGAGGGTATTCTTGAAAATTCCGAAGATGAATCTGTAATCGCAATGGCAGAAAAATTGCGGGCACTGCTCGTGACCGCGGTCGGAGACAGTTATCCTCAACCCATGCTCATTGATCAATTGAGATACCTTGCAGGCTTTACATCTCAGGGAGATTTCCGGCCCGGACAGGATGCCTATGAGCGCCTCGCGCAGTTGCAGAATGATCTGGCTGAAATTATCCGGCAACTAGATGAACTGTAGGGGGATTGGGATTGCCCTGATCATAAGGATTGGATGGTGGGATCGTTTCTGAAGCGGGAGAAGATGGTTCAGGCCAGACGAGTATGTGTATTGGATCCATAAGCCTTTTGGAGATTCCCGTTGCGCCGAGATGACCGACGCTGCAGCCATCCTTGGCACCGAGGCAGATGACCTGCTTCAGCACCGGTGTCGGCGTATACCAACCTCGCTGATCCGTATTCCCGGCCCCGGTTTTTTTGAGACGACGGCGACGGTTTCGGATCGTCCTCCGCGCGTACTGGGGGCACTCCGGAGATTATATGGCGCGGGGCGTTTAGGGGGGACGGGATATCTGAGCCTGCTCCCGGTGGATCACGGAGTTGCCCATACCGCGGGGATGGTCTTT
>JAJECE010000056.1 GCA_022822185.1 Rhodothermales bacterium
CGCTGACCCCATTGGTTTCTGGAAAACCTTGCAATTCCGCATCAAATACGTTGGCCGCGATGACAGGTTTAGACCACGGCGCTCCGCGGGCAGCAACTTCCGAGGACAGAAAGCCCTGTGCGATGATCAGCGTGACTTCGTCATCGGCGACGAATTGCTCAAGTATCCGGCTGGCATCTGCAGTTGGATCGTCCAGTGTAACCACCAGTTCATCGGGAAACTGGGCATCAAAATCGTCACGGGTCAGCGCAAGAAATTCCTGCTGAATGAGGGACTGAATCTCCGCAGCGAACGGATTGGTTGTGTCGGTGAGGAACGCAATACGGACAACGGGAGCATCTCCGGACTGCTGCGCCTCTGCAGGTAGTGCTTCAATAAAAAAGAGCGCGACGGCCAGCAGTGGCAGGATATGCAGGCGGCCAAAGCCGGTTCTCATCAATTTCCCTTAGCGATAGTTAGAAAGGCGTGAAACTTGAAAAGATGGGTGTGGTTTCAGCAGGGTCACCTCCTCCATCCAGTTGATCTGGGCAGTTTTTGATGATTCGGAGAATTGTCATTTTGCACTCAATATCAAGTTCCAGACGACTCCGCAACAATATACAAATATCCGGCCTGTTTATGCTCAATCCTACAATCACTCTCCCCTCTGCCTGGGCTTGAACTGATATTTACGGCTATTTTAACCCAGAGATTCACGTATTGATCTCCCGTATCTGATCAACGGACTTCGAACTCAGCTCCCTACAATGATTCAAAATCGTGATTCGGCGGGAGAGTACAACGATATGGCAATTTGCAGAAAGCGAGGGGGAATTTTGCCGAGGGCCGTTGGAAAGGTATTGCGTAATTCCATGGACAGCACCGCGGGACAAAAGCATTTTCTGGGGCGGGCAGGGAAAATGCTCCACGCAGACTCAGCGCACAGAAATGCATCCTCTGAGGCCGTACAGTTCTATGTCGGGGGCGCAGGCTGTATATTTGGGCGGATAGTCAACCGTGATCGTGATGCCGAAGCAAATGAAACGTACGAGAGATTCTGATTTGGATACCGGGCCGTTATACGGGATATTTTTGACAATATCTCTCCATCAGAAAACCACGCATCCATTAAACCTCAAAATGAGGGATAGAATCTGATGCGTCTTTCCTGGAATGAGATTCGTGCCCGTGCCGTTAAATTCTCCAGGGAATGGGATGGGGCGGTCTATGAAAAAGGGGAAGCCCAGAGCTTCTACAACGACTTCTTTGATGTCTTCGGAATTCGCCGTCGCAGCGTTGCCCGTTATGAGCAGCATGTTGCAAAACTGGACAACCGCTCCGGCTTCATTGATTTGTTCTGGCCGGGTCTCCTGATTGCGGAGCACAAAAGCAAGGGAGGCGATCTGGATGCAGGCTACGAGCAGGCCGGGGACTACTCGGATGCACTCCCGGAATATCAGCGGCCCCGTTACATCCTGGTGTGTGATTTTCAGACCTTTGTGCTCCATGACCTGTCTGAACGGAGTGTCATCCGCTTTTCTCTTGCGGAACTGCATCTGAATGTTGAGGCATTTGGCTTCATAAACGGGAGTCAGCGTCGGGTATTCCGTGATCAGGATCCAGTCAATATCAAAGCATCGGAGTTGGTCGGGCGTTTGCACGACAGACTTGATGAGGCTGGTTACCGCGGATATGATCTGGAGCGTTTCCTTGTTCGGATTGTCTTCTGCCTGTTTGCAGATGATACTGGCATTTTTGATACCCGTGACATTTTCTTTGACTTCATTGAGGAACGGACGCGGGAGGACGGCCTTGACCTCGGCCCCTTGCTGATCCAACTGTTCGAAGTCCTTAACACGCCGGAAGATAAGCGTTCAAGCACACTGGATGAAGATCTGGGGCGATTTCCATATATCAACGGTGAGTTATTCAAAGGCCTACTTCGAACTCCCTCGTTTGACTCGGATATGCGGCAGGCCCTGATTGATGCCTGCATGTTTGACTGGTCAGACATTTCGCCCGCAATCTTTGGTGCACTGTTTCAGTCGGTGATGGATCCACAGGAGCGCCGGGAGCAGGGGGCCCACTACACGACCGAGAAGAATATTCTGAAGGTGATTGAGCCGCTCTTTCTGGATGATCTACGTGATGAATTTGACCGTCTGCGATCCCGGAAAGATACGCGGAGGGTTTCGGAACTGCGCCGGTTTCAGAAAAAATTGGGGCAGATGAAATTCTTTGACCCGGCCTGCGGGTGCGGTAACTTCCTCATTATCGCCTATCGGGAGCTGCGGCTGCTTGAGATTGAAGTCCTGAAGGAAATCCATTCCGAGTCCAAATCGAAAGGACAGATTGAGTTTGACGTCTCTGTGCTTTCTCTGGTAGATGTGGATCAGTTTTACGGGATTGAGATCAGCGAATTCCCCGTTCGCATTGCCGAGACAGCATTGTGGATGATGGATCACATTATGAATAATCAGCTCAGCCACGAGTTCGGCAGGGTGTACACCCGAATTCCGCTGGAGGCTTCACCTCATATCGTTCATGGAGATGCGCTGGAGATTGACTGGAAGGCGGTACTTGCACCATCGGACTGTTCATTTGTATTCGGGAATCCACCGTTTGCAGGCGCGAAATTTCAGAGCAAAGATCAGCGGGTACAGGTGCACCGCATTGCGGCATTGGGCAAAAGCGGGGGATCCCTTGACTATGTCGCTGCGTGGTTCATTAAAGCAGGCAAGTATGTTAATACCGGCAGTGAGGCGCGGATTGGATTTGTCGCAACCAACTCGATCACGCAGGGGCAACAGGTCGGACAGTTATGGCCGATTCTATTTGATCGTTATAAGTTGGAGATTGCGTTTGCTCACCGCACATTTGCCTGGGGATCGGATGCCAGAGGAAAGGCACATGTACATGTGGTCATCCTTGGTCTTGACCTCCATGAGCATGCACGGAAGCAGAAACGTCTGTTCAGTTACATCAATGTTCAGAGTGAGACGTTGGAGAGCACTCACTCAATTCTTTCCCCCTACCTGTTTGACGGTAGCGGTTTGGGGAATCCGAGAATCATAATACGTGAAGAAAGCCGCCCGACCAATGGATTAAGGAAGATGATTATTGGATCCCAGCCGATAGATAAAGGCTGTTATATTTTCAAGACGGAAAAAGAGCGGGATGAATTCCTGGAAATTGAGCCGGAGGCATTCCCATTTGTACGACCTTTCATGGGGGCGCGTGAATTTTTGCATGGGACGAAACGGTGGATTCTGGCATTACACGATGCTCCGCCGAGTGTGTTGGCACAACTTCCCCATGTTCAAAAACGGATTGCTGCTGTTCGTGTCTATCGGGAAACCAGTAAGCGTATTTCTACAAAGAAGCTTGCCAGAACCCCCAGACTTTATCAAGTGAATACGATTCCTGAGACTCCTTTTCTGGTGATTCCAGAAACCAGTTCAGAGCGCAGAGAATATATTCCGGTCGGCCGGATGCAGCCGCCAGTGGTTCCGAGTAACAGCATGAAAGTATTGATTGGTGCAACGCTCGTTGAGTTTGCTTTGCTGACTTCAGCGATGCACATGGCATGGATGCGGGCCGTGGCCGGACGGTTGGAGAGCCGTTACAGATACTCTGTCGGGGTTGTCTACAACCCATTCCCCGTACCGCCTGCAGATGCAAATCTGACTTCACTGGAGCCTTTGGCCCAGGCTGTTCTGGATGCCAGAGAAGCTGATCCAAATGCAACCCTTTCGGATCTGTACGATCCAGATCTGATGCCGTATGACCTCCTTCTTGCACATCAGAAGCTTGACCGCGCCGTAGATAAACTGTACCGGAAGCAGGGATTTGATTCAGAGCGAGAACGGGTTGAGTATTTATTTATGCTTTACGAAAAAATGCTCACGCCACTATCAGATAATGCGAATGGCAGGAGAATGCGGGGAAAACCGTGAGTCTGGGTGGACAAGAGAATGTCCTGGTTACTTCGCAGGAGACTTGTCCATCTGCAGCAGTGGTGGGGGAATTGTGGAATTTCGGAATCCATCAACAAAAACGTCTCTATTGAGTATCTATGCTCAAACACTCAATGCCCAAAGCGTCAGACTGGAGAATTTTGAGTATGGATTGGACTACAGAGACTGATGGATAAAGCAAGCATCTAAACTCACCTTGAATCCTGTCGAGAGCGAGTCGTGAGTCAGGATACCATCAATGCGTCATACTCCAACAAGGCGATGGGAATTACGACCCTGTCTTTAACGCTATTTGGCGTTGGCTTCTCTGGTTTCAGTGAAAGTACTCTCGATATCGTGCTTGTAATAATTTCAGGAGTCTGCGTTCTGGTGGTATCTCTATCTGGACTTGGATTGATTATGCGAGTGCGCGACTGGGAAAAACCATGCAACTTGGAAGACTCTGAGATATCTGCATTCAATTCAACCAATACCGCTGAATTTCTAATGGAACTCTGTAGATCCTACAGGGAAGCAACGGAACGCAATGAGCGGACTCTAAAGAGAAAAGCAACATGGTTCACTTCAATCGTGGCATCTACGTTAGTTGAGATCGTGTGCGTCATAATTATGCTCACTCCCTAAGGTATTTGAGGGTAAGGCCTTCCCAGACGTAAATCCAAAATTCTCTGGGAGTTATTGTAGTACGCTCTGGTCTGATTCTACGCGAACCTTCTTGTTTCTCTTGAGTAACTTCTTCTGAAACAGCATCTACACCGTTGCTTTGGTCACCAACGGCGTTGGCAGTTACTTCAGAAAACTCTCTTCCAGGCTTCCCTGTCGTCTTGTCTGTGCTCATGATCTGAACAGTTTGTCAGGGTAATGAATTTTGATATCTGACTGGAAAGGGTTCCTCTCATTGTTGCTTACGGATATAATTCCCATTCGTATCTCCAAGTGAGACTATACCAAATGTCCTTCCAGAATTGTTTTGTGGTTCTTGTTCGCCGATAAGGTGATATTCTCGGTTTTTTTTGTTTTGATCCACACTTCGAGACCCTCCGTCGAGAAAAACATCAGACTCGCCGTTTCGCCTGTCTGCCGAGTTCAATGACTTTGCCGGTGTTTCGGTGGCTGGGCTCCTTCGAATTGATGCGTCTGCGGGGTTCATGGTCGTTACGGACTTGTTTATGGGGAGCACGGATACCCAAGCGGTCAAATTGTTTTCCAATAAGCCGATTTCACCAAAGAAGGGTTCCGCAATCGGGTGGTACGAAGTTCCATTCCATCAGCAAAATTGTATGTCCCTAAATTCAATCAAGGGCCCTTATGGCCAACGATCTTTAACATAGGCAACAAGATCACCTGCTTCAAGCACTCGGGTTGAGTTGTTCACGCGTACGAAGAAAATTTGATTTCCCTTTGAAACCCTTGCGTAGATTGGATCAGGGGATGGGTTTACGTTTATTAGGGCAACAACCTCACTGCCGTCAACTGATTGCAACTGAATTGACACCATTGTTACAGCCAACGGGCCAAGTGAACTTGCAAACATGTTTGTGAGCGAATTTACATACCTGTCCGTATCCATATTTTTCTGATCCAAGTCTGGTTGTATCCCAAGAATTTCACCATCATCTCCGATACCGATAGCAAGTGTTCCACCATCGGCATTGAGAAACCCTGCAACGGTTTTGATCACAGAATCCTTAATGACATTCTCGGGGACACCAGGCCGATAACTGTAGTACGCAGATGATTTGAATTCAACACGATCCGTTTCTGCCCCTGCAATGAGTTCCGCAACGTCTTTTTTTGTGTAGCCTGAAGAGACTTCCTGATCAACAAACTGAGATGAACAGAGTTTCTCAAACCCCTTTCGAATAACATCTGCCATCAATTTGCGCCGTTTTTCAAGAAAATCCCAGTAGTCCATCCTTTCCCAATCATTGGGCAGAGCATGCCAGAAGCGGGCATTTTTCTGCTCTTCCGGCTGCAGGTGATTGAAGAGAGGTGGAAAATATTCGCTGGGCGACTGATCAGCTATTATAGAATTATCAGGCCATTCAACGAAAGCATAGTTAGCAATTTGATTACGATCAACTACCCGCTCAATACCGATTCGCTTTAAATATGCCTTCGGAAAAAGATGATGTCGTTCGACAGCATCTCTGGGTGCCTTGGATGATTGATCAAGTAAACTGACTAACTGGGTTGATGAAAACAGGGGGTGAGCGTTTAATAGTATAAGGCTGGCCTTATAGGCAAATACTCTTGGATTATAAGCCGACGAAGTTTTGAGCAAGGCGGGTAACTGTATCTTCCAGTAATCTGAGGTAAGAGTGGTTTGAGTGATTTCATCCAAGATTTCTATGAATTCATCACTTGTTTTTGCTTTTGCAACAATTCGAAGGTCCTGTTCAACCTGGGTTTCAAATGAGCCAGTATATCTACCGGTGAGAGATGTCATGAAGAACCATTTAGAGATAACTTGTCGGAGAGTTCTTCTATCAATGTCATAATCCCGCCGAGCAATCAGATACATTAGATAGGTGAACATTAGATTGTTTTCTGAACTTATCATAGATTTATCCAAGAACCCAGCCCGACGAACAGAGTACAAAAATTCGTGCCAATTATTGAGATCCAGAGTTTCCGCCTGAGCTTTTTGCAACAATGTAAACTGCTTCTTTTGGATATCACTTGAAGATTTTCCGGTCTCCATATCTTTCCCTCGGAGTATCCTGTAAACATATTGAAGTCGACCGCGACGGAAGGCAAACCCAGTAATGACCCGGAGCATCTGGTCTGGTTTCGGGTCAATGAATGGATTGGCGGGAGACGGTTCCGATGGGGGAAGTTTAGCGTTGCGTGCGAATGATTCCAATTTTTTTCGGCCATCTTCCCACCATACCGACATCAATGTGAGTATAAAGTCGGCCGAACTAAGGTTGATCCCTTCACTATTGATCCGGACGAAAACATCGGCAACATGTTCCTCTTCTACGGTTGCCTCAAGTTCTAAAACATTGAATGGGTAGTTGCGGAGAGCGTAGAGTTTGTTAATGGCCTTACGAAGATCATCTTTTTCGCCTTGTGTTAGGTGAGACTTAGTAGCCTCTAAGCGCTCTATAAATTCGCGTTCTTTCTCGTACTGATTACCCCCATGCCAGAGAATTGAGATGTCAGGAATATATTCTGCATTTTTTTCCACTGCAGCATCCGTAACAGCAAATTTTTCATCCCGGGGGCAGAACGCAATACGAATCCGAAAGGTTGTGTAATCCTCACGGAGTATGGCTTTTCTTCTCAGTACACTGTAAAGACTGGTTAAGCGCTGCTGCCCGTCAACAATCATCAGGCGTGGGACTGCTTCATGATCATGTACCCCAATTTGCCGGGCATCACCTTGAGCGCCAGTTGCCCAGAACAACAGGTTTCCAACGGGGAATCCACGATACATTGAGTCAAAGAGATCGCGAACTTTAGAGGGCTTCCAGACGAAGGGGCGTTGAATATCAGGCAATGCAATCTCGCCCCTATCAATCAATTCAATGAGCGTGTGTAGGCTATACGAATTATTGTTGAAAACCGTTATGGACATTTGGCACCGAAGACAGTCTGCTATATTTTAACCGGGATCAGAGACGAATAAATTCAGTTGATCCATTCTCTCTGTAAGGATTCTGAATGCTCAAGATACAGTATTTTGGGAAATCCCTGCAAATGACATGGAGTCACAGTTGAGGCTGGGGAAGAAAACGGTTAACCTAACATACACCATTTCGTATCATAACAGTTTTTAGAAATCCATGACGCTAGTTGCTATTGTTGGTCGCCCGAATGTGGGGAAGTCCACGCTCTTTAACCGGCTGACTGAATCCCGTCAGGCAATCGTTCACGATGCCCCCGGAGTGACTCGGGATCGTGTCTACGGACAGGTGCTCTGGAACGGGAGAGAGTTTGCACTGGTCGATACAGGGGGGTATGTGCCCCGAAGTGCAGACCGCTTTGAGCAGGCAATACGGGAACAGGTGGACATTGCACTCGCAGAAGCCGATATCATCCTGTTGGTGACCGACAGTACAGCCGGAGTGACCGACCTGGATCAGGAAATAACCCGGATGCTTCGCCGAAGCAGGAAGCCGGTGCTAGTCGTCGCCAATACGGCGGATAATCAGCAGCGCAGATGGGACACATCTGAAATGTATAGCCTGGGACTGGGAGAGGTCTATCCGGTCAGTGCGACAAACGGAATGGGAACCGGGGATTTTCTGGATGCGGTGACCGCAGAACTGCCCCCCGAAGAAACCGGTGAAGATGATGGCGAAGTACGGATTGCGCTCATCGGACGACCGAATGTCGGTAAATCACAACTGACCAATACCCTG
>JAJECE010000079.1 GCA_022822185.1 Rhodothermales bacterium
GACCATACTGCAACGAAGCTGTTGGCAAACAACATCAAATTTGGCGATGCAACGAATTATCTGGCTCTTGAGCCTGGATTGCACAATGTTCAGGTGAAAGCGGCACAGGGGGAGGAGGAGATGGATGTGTTTGAAGTATCGCTGAACGGGTATGAAGGGGAGACGGTGATCCTGAACCTGTCGGGAACGAAGAATGTACCGGCCATCGGCTTTGAGATCTTCGGCGTAGATATCCGGGGAGATAGAATCTCCACGCAGACGGTGACCAGTGTCGTGGATGAGATTGCCGAACTGCCAACGGAGTTTGCGCTTCATGGGAACTACCCGAACCCGTTCAATCCGTCTACGCGGATCCAGTTTGATCTTCCAGAGTCCGCACAGGTCACGCTGCAGGTGGTCGACATGCTGGGTCGGGAAGTGATAACCCTGCCGGCGAAGGAGTTTGAAGCAGGTGCGAACCGGAACATGGAGATCAATGCGGTGAACCTTGCTTCGGGCACGTATCTGTACCGGATGATTGCAACCGGAGCAGAGAGCCGGTATGTGCAGACCGGTCGCATGACGCTGGTGAAGTAACTTGCCAAGAGTCGCCTCACGACTTGGTTAAAAGAAACAGAGCGCCCCGGTATCGAAAGATGCCGGGGCGCTCTTGGGTTGGAGGGACAATCAATTAATATTTTATAAAATGGGATTAGAATCTGTATGCAGATGAGGTGGGTTTAGGCAAATGAAACGGATACGCCCATGGTTATTTTTACCGAAAATTCATCTTTAGCCTGAAGCATGAGCGGTCATTTCGGCCGGAAATTCAGTTTGACTCACAATCGTGTGCGGGATGCTGACCAAATCCCCCCTCCCTTGCGCCCCTTCCTCAGCACAATGTCTAATCCTTTGGCGGATGTCTGTCCGTCATTCTCTTTCAGGTAGCGAATGGCAGGCCATACATATGCCATAATATGCTGTAGCCAGCCGTAGGTCTGCTCCGCAATCTTTTCTTCCCATTCTGTGGTATCCATGTCCACACCACCATTATTTACGAGCCAGTCCCGAATGACCGCTCTTGTGGCTTCCCTCTTAAGTGCTCCCAATTCAAATTTTCGTCTCCCGTCAAAACGTGAAACCCCTGCCTGTCGGAAAGCCTCCGTGCTCCCGCCCAGGCCTGTCGCGACCGGCATCACCGCTCTCCCGCATGAATCTTTTTGAGAAAACTCTGTGCGGCCGTGAAGCGGTCTCCGTGATCTGGCGTGATGTCTTCCAATAGGCGCTGCGCCTCATCCAGTTGCAGCATGAGCGGTGTACGTACATTCCTGATCACATTTTGGAGTGTCAGTTTCTTCGGACGCTCGAATTCTATTCCTGCCGTGAATCCTTTCACGTCGCCGCCAATAGATAGGAGCTTCAGCCACTCGAAGCGTACTTTTTTCAAAGTGCGGAACATGATTTCGGGATCAAGAAGGTCGTCTGGCTCAATATTGGCCACCATCCACTTCTGCTCCCGTGCCTGTCTTGCACATTCAACGAGCAGGGCGGACTTCCCGGCTCCAGTGCTGCCTGAATCAGGATTACGGTGCCGGATTTGGCCTCCTTCGCCAGAGAACATGGACTCTTTCAAGTTTTTCAGGATTCCCGTGCGTCCATGAAAGTATTTCGCCTCCCCCCGCTCAAAGGAGCCGGTAGGATGCGGGGCAGGTGGAGGTGTTTCTGATTTACTCATGGAAGTACAAGTTGTGTGGATGACGGGAATCTGTTCGTGAGTAGCTATGTGCTGTTAAGGTTCCTCTGAATCTATTTCACGTGTCATCGGAGTCATCAACAGAGACATTCCTGCCCGAGCAGCAGCCTCAGTCCTAAAGACCGCTGGAGGGTAAAACCACACTGTGTCCCTGCTTACTCAGCCGGAAAGGTTCCATGCCGCCCTTATCGTTCAAGGGCATAAATCTGGATTTTTATCCGTCTTGTCGATTCTACGATCTTATCCGATCTGGACGGGGCAGGCTTGATGCAGAATACGCGTAGGTTTTGTTATTCATAATCTTCTTTGATTGCGTGCATCGTTGCGCTGGCCGATAGAACGACCCCCGGCACTCCCGCACCTGGATGTGTCCCTGCTCCGACCAGATATAAGCCGTCCACATCTTCGCTCCGATTGTGAGGCCGAAACCATGCGGTCTGCGTAATTCTTGGCTCAATGCCAAAAGCATTGCCCAGTGTCGAGTTATATTCAGATTCAAAATTACTCGGGGTAAAGGCATGTTGAACTTCAATGGAGTCTCTCAGATTTTCTAGCCCCCACTTTTCGAGTGCGTTAATAACGCGATCTGTCATCAGGTCCGTGGTAAGTTTCCAGTCGGTGCCTGAAGCAAGATTTGGTACAGGGACAAGGATGTAGATACTCTCCCCTTCCGGGGGTGCCATGGCCGGTTCCGTCCGGCTTGGTACATGCAGGTACATGCTGAAGTCTTCTGCCAGGATCTTTCGATCAAAGATGTCCTGCACTAATCCTTTATAGCGTGGTCCAAGGATGATCGTGTGATGGGACAGCTGCGGATATTTTCTCCGCACTCCGAGATAGAGCAGAAAGCAGCTCATGGACTGATGAATTTTTTTCAGCCGGGAGTTTGTCCAGCGGCGGCAATCAACATGATCCAACAGTTTGCCGTACGTATGACTTACGTCAGCATTGCTGACCACAATATCAGCAGGGATGAATGATTTGGCATTTTGCTGCTGATCCCGCACCTGGACACCTGTAACCTTCGGGCGCCTGCCTTGGCTGTTAGCCACTTCAATACGCTTCACAGAGGTTTGTAATCGGACATGCCCGCCGATATCCTGAAATAATTGTGCAAACCCTTGGACAAGGCTGTAAATCCCCCCGTTCGCATACCATACGCCCCCTTCTTTTTCAAGGTAGGGGATCATAAGAAAGATGGATGGGGTACGGAATGGGCTGCCTCCTAAAAAGAGTGGATGGAATGAGTAGAGGAAGTGGTGTCGCCAGTTACGAAAATATTGACGAACAAATCTCGCTACCGGCTGCCATGCACCCAGACGAATGACACGCGGTGCAAATGCAGCCATCATACCGAGTGAGTCAAAGGGGCGTGCTCCGAGGCCTTCGGTGATTACAGATTTATAGATGGGTTCAAGTCTGGAGAAAAAATCTTCCAGGCGATCAGCATCACGTTGATCAAACTCGGCCATAGATGCTTTCATTTGAGCAAGATCAGACCGGTAATCCAGATGGGTTCCATCATGAAACCAGACTCGGTAAAACGGGTCAAGGGGAACCAGCGTCACATAGTCGTCCATCCGCCGTCCCGCCGTTTGGAAGACATCGTCCAATAGTGGCGGGGCGGTGATGAGGCTGGGACCGGTGTCAAACGTATACCCGGCATCGACAATTTGCCCGGCCCTTCCGCCTAGTTGAGGGCGTTGCTCAATAAGGGTCGTTTCCATGCCGGCTGCCTGCAGCCGGATGGCAACTGCGAGTCCCCCAAAACCGCTGCCAATCACGACGGCCCGACGTTTCGGACATGATGGGTCATTCAAATGAGTTTGCATGCAGGAAAAGTCAGTCACTTTGTGTTGAGGGTTTTCGAGACCTGCTGGAGCTGTTTCAGGCCTTTGCGTGCTAAGACGGTCTTCTTCTGAAACGAGGTAAATGCTCGCCGGGTCATGTTATCGTGCCCATTGGCCCGGACTTCGTCATGAATTCCGCGATATACCCGTGCCGCAATGGCAATGGAACGGCGCAAGCGGGGCGGAAGTGACGGGATACCTTTATATGCCCGGTTATATGCGGAATCGGCCTCCGCCATAATCTCCTCAAGAAGTTTGATGTAATCGGTGGGAACCATGCCGGTTGATGCCGCCTGTGATTGTATGTTCGTAAGCATTTCTGGTGTGATATGGTGTATTGCCATGAGGTCCGCGGGCAGATAGATCCGTCCCATATCCAGATCTTCGCCAACATCACGCACAATATTTGTGAGTTGCATGGCGTGTCCCAAATCGTGTGCACGTTCCAGCACCCAGGGTTCTCTGACTCCAAATGCCTGGGTAATCCAGTCGCCAACCACGGAAGCGACCCGATAGGTATATCTGCGCAATTCCTCCATTGAACGGTAGATCTGCGGCTCAACATCCATCCGCATTCCCTGAATGAGTTCAGAAACCAAAGAGTAGGGGATCTGCATCTTTGCCATCCGGGTCATGACAACATCCGCCACATGGATTCCCGTGGAAGATCCGCGATAAGCGGAATGCGTGATCTGATCCCACAGGTCAAGTGTCTCATGGGCATGAATTTTCATATCCCCATCCTTGTCAACCAGATTATCGGTAAACCGGCAGAATACATAGATCTCGTTGATGATTGTCCGCTCTTCCGGGGGGAAGAATCGTGAGGCAAAGGAGAAACTCCGGCTATTTCGGGCAAAAAACTTTCGCCAATCTGCAACCTCTCCGAGTTGTTGGGATCGGATTGCAATTTGTGCAGTGGTGACGACTTGGGTTAAGGGGGATGGCGGAGAAAGTTTTCGGGGTGCAGCCAGATCAGCACAATTGCCGTTTCGGAAGGCATCAATACATTGATCAATCCATTCGGATAAAACTTCGGTTAGGGGAGACTGTGTCCCCAGGTCACGGATTTGTTTCAAAAGCGTGGTTCCACGTTCCTGTATTTGTTGCAGAGCTTCTTCGGCCATGGACGGTTTGCCATGGTCTCTGCGAAAAAATGTATTCAGCGCTTCTTCAGGAGATTGATCAAACCATTCATTTCCACGGCTCCCCAAAACAAATGTCCAAATCTTGTTGTTAAAATCCTGAAGTTTGGGTTTACCGGTATTCCCTGCCGGGCAGTAATCCAGGAAGTCATCGACCATCTGGTATAAGACACCCAGTTCAGTCCCCACTTCGCGTAACTCTGCAGCGGTGGCATCAGCGTAACCGGCCCAGCCGGGTAATGCCGCTGCGATGCCAAAAAGCGCTCCGCTTTTCATGCGTACGATTTGTTCATACTTCGTCTGATGGTCAATCCGTGCCTCAAGTTGGTCCTGGAGACTCTCTCCCCGGACCATGGCTTCAACTGCGTCAATAAATTCCGTAAGAAACTCCTGAATCCCGCTCTTGCTGGCGATTCGGTATGCACTGGTCAGGTATAAATCACCTAACAGCAATGAGGCATCCGTTCCTTTCCGAGCCAGAAGAGTTGCAGCACCACGTCGTTGTAATCCGCCGTCAAGTACATCATCGTGATGAAGGGATGCCTCATGCACCATTTGGATCGCAAGGCAACCCAGCCAAAACTCTTCGCTCAGTGATTGCTGCCGGTCAGGAGACACAAAACACAGTGCGGTTAGAGGACGAAGCAGTTTTCCTTGCGGATGGGACACGGTCATGCCAAACCTCTCGGCCAGAACACATCCCCTCGTAATTCCATTCTGCACAAGTTCAACCGCGGTCATGGAGATCCCGTCAATCCTGACGTTGAGTTACTTCGGTAAAGCATAATTCGGATTCCTGCAAACGCAGTGAAGGTTAGGATTCCGGCAAGCCAGTAGCCTGCAAGGAGTGTCATTCCCAAAGAGAGCATGATCACGGTGATATAGTACGTTTCCATGATGGGTACCGGAATCCGGTCGGCGATCTTATCTACCTTTAACAGGTGGAAACCAACCATAATGAGGAGCCCGGTTCCGAGCCATCCCAGCAGGTTTACCAGAGGCATTCCGTAGTAGGGGCCTGGATTTTCCCACTGCCAGTAGGGGGTCAGATCACTCATTGCCGGATCAAGCGTTAAATCCCAGACTGTCAGTAGTACGGCACCCAGGATCCAGACCAGGATTTTGCTGGACGTAATCTGTCGTGCGAGTAAATAGGATGGAAATGCCATCATAAACCAACTGAAGGGAATCAGGAGTGGAACTAAATTCGCAATACGGTATCCCAGCAGCCCCGTATATTCGTATCCCCCGAAAGGGAATCCAGTGTACGTTCCTGTTAATTCCATTCCCAATGAGATGATACAGGTCAGCACCATGGCGGGAAGCCATTTGAGGCCAATACGCGGGGTGAGCAGTATCGCTAGCACCAGGAAGGCCAGAATTACATGTCCGCGCGAAAAAAGAAGGAAGGCAGTTCCATAAAAATTCGCTGCCGATGGAATCTCGGCCAATAGTTCTGGATGTAATCCAAATGTACCGTAGCCGGCTATGGTTACTGCGGTAAAGAGCCAGAGAAAGGCGAAATTTGACCAATCCAGGAATGTGAAGGCGGGCGTAGGCTTAGACATGACAGGGGAGGCAAACTATAACAGTCAGTGAACTGAGTGTGTGTCTAATCGTCAAGGTTATCCTGCTGGTATTACTTACTGTGCTTGAATATTCGTCCCGAAGACACGCCGTGTACCTGAATTGCTATTATCTGTTCCAAGCAGGATGGATCTAATTACGGGATCTGTTATCGAGGGAGCATGAGAGTCCGGCAGCAACCATCTCCGGCCCCTTGAGACATCGTTAGCAGAAACAGTTATCTTCAATTTTGCTGTGTGTGGGGAATGGATTTGGGAAGATCAACGCGGACCGTCATAATATCCGCTCCATGATATTGCTGATGTCGCACCGAGGCCGCTAAATGGCGTAGGAGCCGGAGCGAGATTTCTTTTTCAAGGAATCCTTCTTCGGCCTGCTCGCTGAGCAAAGCAACCTGATCCTGAAGGTTCTCTCCTTTGCCAGTTGTTGAGATGAACTCCAGAACGGCCCCGCCGCTCACCTTGCGCACAAGTACTAAAAGTCTGCGCATTCCAGTGTCCCTGTCCGCTTCGTACTGATCGATGAGGGTGATCAATACTTCCTCTCCCACTGCACACAGACGGTCCTTCATCCGTTGTCCCCACCCATGGCGGTCTGCAAACTCGTCAAAGAATGTCATAAGTCGTGTAAGAGCAGCAGGATTTAGTTCAGCAGTGAGACGTCTTGGGCGGGATTCCGTCATCTTCATGAGCAAGGTCATCAGAATTGCGACTATTCCACCTGCAGTCATTCCATTGTTTAGAAGCCCTCCCGCAAATTCAGACACAAGATCTGGAAAGATCAGTTGATTCTGGAATCCTAAACCAATCCAGAACGAGACACCGGCGATGAGGCTTTTTTGATAATCCAGCCCATCCTGAACGATCATTTGAACTCCGATCATGAACAGCATTGCCATCATCACGATCAGGTAGGCAGCAAAGACGGGGCCGGGGATTGCCAATACTAGTGCGATCACCTTGGGGAGGAAGGCCAGAGCCACCAGCAATGCTCCCGCTGCGATTCCCATGTAGCGGGATGCGACTCCTGTGAGCTGGGCCAAAGATGCGGCTATTGAGTAGGCGGTGCCGGGGATCGCCCCCGCAAGGCCTGCAAGCATATTGCCGGCTCCGTCTGTGGCTACGGCTCCCTGAACGAGGCGATAGTCTACGGCTCCAGGCTTCCGCCAGGAAACCCGGTGTACGGCGACGGCGCTGCTCATCGTACGGATCGAACTAATGGTGGCCGCCAGAATGAACCCTGGAAGAAGCCCCCAGAAAGCCGGCCCAAAATGAAGACTGAGTCCAGACCAGCCCAGTTCAGGCAGGCCAACCCATGGTGCTTCCATGACCCGAGATACATCGTAAATACCATACACCGCTGCAATGACGGTTCCTGCTATAACGCCCAGAACGGATGCCCATAAACGGAGCATCCCCCGACTCAGAAGATATGCGCCGCAGATTGCGGTCACGGTGACGAATGCAATCACGGGAGCTGCCAGTGAAGACCGGCCCGTCGGCACCTCTCCAAGCAGATTGAACATGGGCGACATCACCGAAATCGGGATCAGCATGAGTACGGTTCCCGAAACGGTTGGGGTCAAAATCTTCCGAAATAATGAGAGTTTCTGAGAGATGACAATCTGGGTCAGGCCTGCGAAGAGAACGAGGATTCCCAGCATGCCGGCTCCGCCGCTGTTGAGCGCGTCAATACAGACAGCGACGAAAGTCCCTGTACTTCCCATCAGAAGTGTGTGTCCCATTCCGAAGCGCCCCATTCGCATGGATTGCGCAATGGTGGTTGCCCCCGTCACCACAATAGCGGCAAATACAGCCCAGACAAGGTATGCCTCGCTTACTTCCCCGGCTCGAAATACAACCATAGACAATAAAATTGTCATAGATAGTGCAACAATCATCAGTTGCAACCCTAGTCCAAGGGAGACAGGCAGGGGCAACCTGTCGTCGGGTTCATACAAAATGCCCGACAATGCGCCGTGTTTGTCAGATGACATACTTCATTGGATTGACCCGAAATGCACACGATTTGTCCCTGAAAAGTAGCACATTTCATGCTCACGAAAATTAAACTGCACGAAGTTCATGGAGAGATGCCCTGTATCATCATGTGTCGGGAGAAATAGGAGTTCAGTTGGAGGCGGAAGCATTGGGGCAGGTTGATTGCCGAAGTAGAACCGGGTGGATCAACCCTGAATCTTCAGACGCTTTATTGCTGCTCCTGAAAAAACGTCCAGTCGCTTCAGGTTTTTGAAAATCCGCAGATTGGAGATTGTGCTGGAGGGAAAATGCATTCAATAACAGACATGTTCGTTTTTTTTGCAGGCGGTCCCCTCATTGGAGCAGCCACGCACGAAATCGCTCATTCATTTCGTCCTGATGATCCACCCACCAGGACGCGTCATAATATAAAACACGCTGCATATTGGCCGGACTTGCAGGCAGATGGGGTTCCATGTCCACACCGGCGACTACATGAGTAGTCACCAGTGACATCCCGGACTCCCGAACAGGAGAGTAGGAGATTCTTCTCCCGATCTGCGATAGCGCCTCCGCGCTGGTTGCGTACGCAATATATTCCAGGGCCTCCTTGAGGCGGGGGGTACCTGCGACAATTCCGATCTGCCCTACATCAAGCATCTGCCCGTCCCAGACAATCACAAATGGCTGGTTTTCAAGGATCTGTGCGTTGAATATCCGCCCGTTAAATGATGTGCTCATGATCACTTCTCCGTCGGCAAGCATTTGGGGCGGCTGTGCGCCCGCCTCCCACCAGACGACTGCGTCCTTGATAGTTTCAAGCTTTTTGAAAGCACGATCTTTGCCCTCTGGAGTGTCCAGGGTTGCGTACACCTGATGGAATGGAACGCCGTCCGCAATCAGTGCCCATTCAAGGTTTACCTGCGGGACGCGTCGCATTCCCCGTCGCCCTGGGAAGGTCTCCAGGTCAAAAAAGTCTGCGATCGTCGTGGGCTTCATGCCGGAGACAGTTTCCTCGCTGTAGGCATACACAGTGGAATAATAGACATTGCCGATCCCGCATTTAGTGATAGTTCCGTCTACAAAATCATCAATTGCAGGGGTTCCGTCGGGGCCGGGCGGGAGCAGTCTGACATCAATCGGTTCCAGAATCCCCTCATCACACCCCCGAATTGCGTCGGCCATCTCAAGATCCACCACATCCCAGTGGACGTTGCGAATCTGCACTTGTGCACGGATCTGGGCAAGTCCGCCATTGTAGTCCAGAACGTCAATGCCAGTACCGGTTATATCTGTAAAAGGGATATTTACCCCTTGATTGACGGCATGTCCATACGAACCTCCCCAGGAGGCCAGCGTGATGGACCGGGGCCTATCGGTTCCACATCCGGCGATCAACAGGGTGATCAGGAATGTGAAGCCGGCCGCTTTCAGTGAATTATTCACGGGTTCATCTTTTTGACGGGAAGGAATCTCGTACATAATCGCAGCCTTTGTGGGATTTCTGGCAGGTCGCTTCACTGAACCAGCCATGCGCTGAACCGTTCATTGATTTCGTCTTGATGATCCACCCACCAGGCTGCATTGTAGTGTAAAACGCGTTGCATGTTGGCGGGACTGGCGGGCATATGCGGAGCCATGTCTATGCCAGTGGTCAGATGGGTCGTGACCAGTGGCATCCCCGACTTCCGTGCGGGAGAATAGGAGATGCGGCTTCCGATTCGGGCCATTGATTCGGCACGGGTTGCGAAGGCAAGGTATTCCAGAGCCTCTTTGAGTCGGGGTGTTCCTGCGACAATTCCAACCTGTCCTACATCAAGCACCTGTCCATCCCACACAATTACGAACGGCTGGTTTTCAAGCACCTGTGCGTTAAAGATGCGACCATTGTATGCTGTGGTCATGACCACCTCTTTGTCGGCCAGCATTTGTGGCGGCTGCGCACCTGCTTCCCACCAGATGACTTCGTCCTTGATCGTTTCAAGTTTTGCAAATGCGCGATCCACCCCGTCAGGAGTATCCAGTACGGCGTAGACCTGATCTAGTGGAACACCGTCTGCAATCAGTGCCCATTCAAGATTTACCTGGGGCACCCGCCGCATCCCC
Organism: Rhodothermales bacterium; assembly: GCA_022822185.1. Classification (GTDB taxonomy): domain Bacteria; phylum Bacteroidota; class Rhodothermia; order Rhodothermales; family Bin80; genus Bin80. Next base: position 10,400 of record JAJECE010000079.1, read on the forward strand.
CGGCGGCCCGGAAAGGTTATCAGATCGAAAAAATCCGCCATTGTGGCGGGCTTGGGACCGGAGATGCTCTCTTTATTATATGCGTACACGCCAGAGCCGTAGAGTTTACCTATCCCGCATCGGGTGAGGGTTCCGTCCATAAAATCCTCTATTGCAGGGGTTCCATCGGGGCCGGGCGGAAGTATGCTGATGTCAATTGGCTCCAGAAGCCCCTCATCGCATCCCCGAACTGCGTCCGCGAATTCCAGATCCACAATATCCCAGTGGATCATCCCAATTTCCACTTGTGCACGGATCTGGGCAAGGCCTCCATTGTAGTCCTCCACCTTTACATCAATTCCAGTCTCCCCGGTAAAGGGAATGTTGACCCCTTCATTGACGGCATGTCCGTATGAGCCCCCCCATGACACCGCCGTGATGGAGCGGGAAGGTTCTGTATTGCATCCGGTAATCAACAGGATGCCCATTAGGCAGGTGATACTCCGCTGTATGTGATGATTCATGGTGCAGTTATATTTCGATGGTTCATCATTCATTCTCTGGAATCAAATCAGCCCGGCAGAATGAACTTCACAGTCTGCCGGAAAAATACGGCTTTTGCGGATTGGAGTGTTCTATCATGGCTGCTGCCCAGATCTGATTCAGCATGAGGTCGCGGCGGTTGCAGCCATCAGATAAGATTTACCTGTTGCGCCTCAGGGTTTGCAGGGGTATTTGTAAAGAGTAATGTGATTGATCATAGCCGAATTGAAAGGGAATGTCGAGTAGCCGGGGGGATTTTCACCCCCCGGCTACTCGACATTCCCAATTGAAAATAGGTCCAGACAGATGTTTGATAATAGCCAGTGTTCAAGGGAAAGAACGTTTTCGATTTCGTGCATTCTTTTGGGAATGTCATTATTTATCTGGGATTTAGTATCTCGATCCCCTAACCGCGTCAGATTCTCAACTGACATCACTTATTGAACCTGTGGCCGTGATTGTTTAACGGAACCCCTATATACAGCAAACCCTGCGTTGAGAGCGCAGGGCAAGCCGTCATGAAAAATATTAAGACAATACAATATAAGCATAATTCTGATAAAGGTTCCAATCTGGAGCCAAAAACTTCTACAATTCTTGGCAATCGCCAGGAAAAGCATAAGAATCTCCTGCGGGGTTACTCCAAAACCTTTCATTCCGAGCGGCGGAGCCGTGTACCGGATAAGGTGGATGGCAGGTGTCTGCAAAAACTCCGTAACCGCGGTCTTCTGGAGACAGAGGTTGTCGGTGTCGGCAAAGCCAAAGAGGTTCGTGGGTTGCGGGTGACGCTCCTCTATGATGATGATTCGGAGAGACTGGGAGTGATCCGACACTTCACGGAATCGGAGTTGTTTGGGATATTCCGGCGGGTTCCAGAGATAAGGAAGGCGGCGAACGCCATACGGGAGACCATTCGCAGTTGGGAGTTGGCTCGTCTGAGTCCTCTGTCAATGGAATCTATCGCGGGCAGGATAAATGTCACGGTACGCGGATGGATTGACTACTATGGCGCATTTTTCAAATCGGAGTTGAAACGAGTGTTTCGAATATTCAAGATCCAACGGCTGCATGGTAAGAGCCGTGTGAGTTGAGAGGCTCACGCACGGTTCTGTGGAGAGCCGGAGGGTGAAATTTCCTCCGGCTACTTGACATTCCCATTCTTTTTGGTTCCATCCCGGCCAGTATTCGGTGCTGCGTAGATGATCTCAACTGAACAACGGCACTATATCAGACTCATCCCGGGTGAATGTATGATCCCGGATGAATCCCGCTTTGCATAAATGTCCTGTAATCTCCGTAAACCGCTGAAGCGGGATGCCTCGGCATCTGTGAGGCATTCTGTGGATACGATTAGCAGATGATCGAATAGGCTGGTTCCCGGTCGCTTCATACAGGTGGAAACAAAGCAGAGCAATGTCTCACATGCCAGGACTCTGTCTCTCAGGCGGCATTCATAGTTACAGTTCCCGCTCATACTGCAGATTTTGTATGCGGTGCGATTACGGCAACGGAGAGCTGTTACGGTCCGGCATTTTGAAAATGATGATTCTGCTTACCTGTAGACGGACGGGAACGTCTGCTGTCTTCCGCAGTCCGGTTTTCCCATCCTTGATCTCGCTTGAATGATGATCGGCAATCACATCTGGATTCACGCGGCAGCACTCACGATACTTCACCGTAAAGTGTTCCGGCGGTCCATTATGGTTCCATGAGTTCTTCCGCAATCACGGCAGGTACAAAGGGGCGGATGTCTCCTCCCCACTGCAGGATGTCACGGACTAGAGAGGAACTTGTCAGAGCGTGGGCTGCGGAGGTGTGAAAAAATACTGTATCAAGTTCTGGAACCATCCTGCGATTTGTATGCGCCATCTGTGACTCGTAGTCAAAGTCCCGGGGACTGCGCAGCCCTCGGACCAGAGCACAGGCCCCTAGATTTTTTGCGTGCTCCGCAATGAGCCCCTCGAAACTCATCACCTGCACCTGATTCAAATGCGCGGCGGCCCGCTGAATTAGATCAATACGCATGTCTGAAGGCAGAAGAGAAGATTTTTCCGCATGAACTGCGACGGTAATTACGAGTTGGTCAAATATGTGGAGTGCACGCTCGGCAATGTCCAGATGCCCTAGTGTGAACGGATCAAATGTGCCGGGATAGACTGCTAGTTTCATGAGATTGAGATTGGAATACACTTACATGTGTTCGGCCATAGGTGCGGGTGGTATTGAGAGAAGAATGTCCGGTAAACTGGGTTCGTGTATCATGTTCTACCACAAACAATCCTCCAGGTCGCAAACAGGGCAGTGCGAGATCTGGAAGATCGTCGATTTGTTCAAGTTCGTAGGGCGGATCCGCCAGAATGAGGTCTAATGGAGGTCCATGATATTGTTTCAGATAGGTTACGGCATCTGCGCATAAAAAATGACATTTCGAGGACAGATTCAGGTGCGCAGCATTTTTTCTTGAGGCATTGACAGTCCTGCGGTTCGATTCGACGAGAATCGCACTTTGTGCACCACGACTGATCCCCTCAAAGGCGAGTGCCCCCGTGCCGGCAAACAGGTCAAGTAGCCGAGCATCCCTCAACGAGAGCCTAGCCTCGACCAGCGCATACAGGGCCTCACGTACCCGGTCTGTCGTCGGACGTGTTCGCAGATATTTTGGGCGGACCAGTTTGCGGCCGCGCAGACTGCCGGCAATTATACGCATGGTTGAATTGTGCTGGAGGGATACAAACGCATCCTACTGTGATGGCAGGCGTACCATATGCAATCCCTGAATTCTATGCGCATACTTTTAACAGGTGGGACAGGTTTTGTTGGCCGCCATGTACTTCGTGAATTATTGACAAAGGGGTACCAAGTGCGTGCTCTTGTACGACGCGGAGGTGCTCCCGAAGGGTTTGAAGGGGAGCAGGTGGAGGTCGTACGCGGAGATATTAATGGTTCCCTGGCGCCGTTTATGGATGACATAGACGGAATCATTCACTTGGTTGGAATCATTGAAGAGGTGCCGACACAAAACGTAACCTTTGATGCACTTCATACGCGTGCAACTCAAAATGTCGCCAATGCCGCCCGAATCGCCTGTATTCCCCGGCTTGTATTTGTAAGTGCCAACGGGGCCGAACCGTATGGTAAAACAAAGTACCAGACCACAAAATGGGCCGCCGAAGAAGCGGTGCGGAATTCAGGTCTGGATCATTGGTGTATTCTTCGTCCTGGACTGATCTTTGGGGATCCAGGTAGGGAACGGGAAGAATTTTGCACGATGCTGTCCAGGACGCTGATCAGGCCGTTCCCCGTTCTGCCGATATTCGGGAATGGTCAGTACCAGTTGCAGCCTGTTTCGGTTGAAGAGGTGGCGGCGGCAACGGTTCAGGCGTTGATACTCTCTGATGCACATGGAAAAACCGTTCCAGTTCTTGGAACCGACCGATTCACGTATATTGATTTGCTGGATATAATCACCCGGGCGCTTGGAATGAAGCCGAAGCCAAAAATAAAACTCCCCCTGTCGTTTGTGCATGCAGGGATGCGCTTCGCAGGCGGTTTGTTACCGATTACACCGGATCAACTCACGATGCTGATTGCAGGTAACATTGGAGATGAGTCTGATTTTTATAGACTATTCCAGGTGGCGAAGTACTCATTCAACGAAGAAAATCTGGGATATCTGCGTCTTCGGGTATAGGATGCTTGCGCTTCGCGCGGTCCTGTTTTTTCTGGTGAGTTTGAGTGCACCAGTCGTACACGCCCAGATTCGGGCCGACACGGTGCGTACATTGATGTCATTTCGTGCGGTGGAGGACACGGTGAGTCGGGCAGTATTGACGGCGCATCATGACATTACCTACGCGCTCTCACAGTTGCCGGGCAGTTTTGTGTATGATTTTAACACCTTTGCTTGGCCGGCTGCCTGGAGCATCTATGGACTTAGCCCACATTCGGTTCAGCTTTATTTCGGGCCGGTTCCGTTTGATGATCTGCTTACGGGGCGCAGTCGTTATGATTTGCTTCCAACCGCGCTCCTGCGAGTTCCTGAAGTGGATGCCGGTCTGCCGGGTGGAGGAATCGGAATTCAGACAGAACTTCGAACGGTAAATACAGCACTGCCAATCACCCAGCTCCATTATCAGGCAGGGGATCATAAACTTCAGCGTGTGACGGCATTGCATGCGCAGCAGAGGAATCGACTATTTGACCGGACAGGCCGGTTGCAAGGAGTTTTTGCTTATGGCGGTGCCTCAGATGCGGGGGACTATCCTGGAAGCCGTTTGCGGCGGCAGCGGCAGCTTTTGCTCAGGACACGCTACCAGCGGATTACGTGGTCACTGGAACTCATGTATCTGCATAATCAGCGCCGCCTGGGTGCTCACAGCGGCGTGCTGGGAGCAGAGGATGTACGCTACAATCGTCTCATTGCCGGGGTCATCGGGCAAAATCGGACAAGGAGGACCGTACGGAATGATTTTCTAAGTACTTTCCGAACAGGGTTTGTGACGGCAACGGTGTATCTGTCAACGCAAACCAACCGCTACGAAGATGCGGGTGCATCCGCGTGGCGGTTCGGGGGATCCGTCACAAGGAATTTTAATTTTGATCGGAACCGGCTGCGGTTACGCGTTAAGGCCTATACGCAGCGCGTTCCCAGGGGGAGTGCACTTCCAGAGGGGCGGCAGGTGTCGCTGATGGAATTCCAGATAACGGATTCTTTGCAACTGCGGGCAGGCGTTCTCTTTGCACAGGCAGGGCTTCGGCATCAGGCGGGAAGCTGGTCCCCGCTGGGGTGTCTTCAATGGGGGGCATCCATAGCGGCATTCGCCCCCCATATAGAGGTCACCTACAGCACAATGCCGACTCCGACCCCTGGGTGGGGAAAGTATCTGGTCAATGAAGTAACCGGAACGGGGCGCGTAGTGCGGGCGCATACAGGAATTGGTCTGCACATGGGGTGGTTTACGATTACGCCTTATGGATTTATGTCTGATGCCCGGAATGTGCCGGACTACCGGGAGATCACCATCGACTCGGTGCATGTGGTTCAGGATACGTACACTGCGTTTGGGGGAGGGATTGGTCTGTCTCTTGCAGAGGATCCAGGCCGTGGCGTTTATGCTGCCGTGAACTCCGGCTTCATCGAAACCGGACGTATCGGATATGAGACAGAACGCATCCTGCCGCAGTGGACATTGTCAGGGCAGCTGGGATTTCGTGCGGTTCTGTTTACCGGGGATTTGCGTCTGGACATGTCCTTACGCGGCAGGTCATGGAGTGCCATGACGGGGCGCACCCTGCACGCGCCCACTGGATTGCTGGTGATTCCGTCTGGTGAACGCATCCCCGTTAAGGCATCGTACGCACTGGATCTGGTTGTGGAGGGAGGTATTCGCACGGCAACCGTCTATGTTCTTTACGAGAATATGACCAGCGGTACCGGGTTGATGGCCGGGAATGAACTGGTAGCAGATTATCCACTTCCTGCAGGCCAGTTGCGTTTCGGTGTATACTGGCCAATCATAAACTGATCCTCTTGGGACTCCGCTGTCATTTTTAGGTTGTATAAGGGATGGAAGCGGCATTTTAACGGCCGATGAGGGGGAAGAATTGGGGAACGAAAAAGATGGACAAGATTCATACTGATATGGAGGCCTGCCCGTTGAACTTCAAGCCAGGGTGCATATATGCACAACTGGATTTTGCCTATGTGTATGGAGTTGGCCCCGGAACCGGAATGTAGCTGCTCATTTTATATAGATCGTAGCACGACCTGGGGAGAAGCAAGCGGGTTGGGATACTCCCAAACATCGGGAGCAAGATGCTCTACCGTAAAGCAAATTAGCCGAATTGGCCACAATTCATAATCATTCCGTATAAACTCTGTTATCAGGTCAAACTGCAAATGAAACCCAGTTTCTACGAAGAGCAGGTATTGCGGAAAATCCATATGTGGCGGAATGAAGAGCCGTCATGGCTGCGCCAGAAAGTACAATGGGTCAATCGGCCGCTGAAAATACTGTCAAAGCAGGTAATGCGGGTTCCAGGAGTCGAATGGACATTGGAGAATGTCATTGCAGGTCTCGTAAAATGTGCCAATGAGATGGTTCAGGATACGACATCACGCTCGGCTATCATGACGACGTTTCGCGCAAAAGGTTATAATGTCCGTAAATTTTCGGATATTGGGGATCTTGATTTGAAAGCAGTGGATCATGTACTTGACGGTCTGGACCTCCGCTATCAAACCCTGACGGCTGCACACGGCGCAGTTGCAGGGCTTGCCGGAATGGCGGGACTGGCTGCGGACATTGCCGCTTTGGTTGCATTGAATCTCCGTGCGGCCGGGCAGATTGCACTGTACTGTGGATACAATATCCACCTGCCACAAGAACGCACATACGCATTGAACATATTGGCGATGGCCGCGCAGTCAGAAGAAAAAGAAGACAGACATGCACAGGCGCTCGCAGAGCGGCACCTTCGTGCGGCCATTGAGCAGACGGCGGTCGGGATTACGCTGCGCAGCACTGCACGCGTTCTCGGTATGCGTCTCATTAAATTGAAACTGGCTCAGGTGATTCCCCTGGCCGCAGTGGTTGCCGGAGGTGGATTCAATGCGTACTACACCGCACGCGTGTACGAGATGGCGAGATATCTGTATCAGGAGCGCCGTTTACAAGACAAGTACTCGACTGATGTACTGAACTCTCTACTGGAAGAATGAGACTCCTTGGCGCACTGACTTTACTGCTGGTCTCTGCTGGCTGTCGGGTCACGGAACCGGCGAATTTTGTATTTATTCTGGCGGACGACTTAGGGTATATGGATGTCGGTGCATACAACTCGAACACGTTTTATGAGACTCCGAATATTGATCGCTTAGCCGAGGAAGGAGTTCGATTTACACAGGGGTACGCTGCCGCACCCGTATGCAGTCCTACCCGTGCAAGTTTGATGACGGGGCTGTATCCCGCACGAATGGCGACCACGGATTATTTTGGTGCTCCGCAACCGGATCATGTGTCCACACACTGGACACGTAATAAGCCGCTGCTTCCTGCCAGATATGAGTCGCAGTTGCCGCATAATGAGGTGACACTTGCCGAAGCTTTCTCGGCGGCGGGGTATCGGACATTCTGGGCGGGGAAATGGCATCTGGGCGGGGAAGGATCATATCCTGAAGATCATGGATTTGATGTAAATCGGGGTGGCTGGGAGGCGGGCGGCCCCTATGGGCGGGGGAATTATTTTGTCCCCTATGATAATCCGCGGCTAGAGGATGGCCCAGACGGAGAGCATCTGCCAGCGAGGCTGGCTGCCGAGACGGTCCGGTTTATCGGAGAAAATCAGGGACAGCCGTTTGTGGCATTTCTGTCGTTCTATTCGGTTCATACGCCGCTCATGGCGCGGACAGACCTGCAGGCCAAGTACGAGGTCAAGCCTGCACCGCCGGATGAGTGGGGGACTGAAGGGGAGCGCCAAATGCGACTGACACAAAACCATGCGGTTTATGCCGCCATGATTGAGGCGATGGATCAGGCGGTGGGCACGGTCCTTGCTGCACTGGATGAATTGGATCTTGTACGCAATACCGTGGTTGTTTTCACTTCAGATAACGGAGGCCTCTCCACCTCGGAAGGACATCCAACCAGTAATCTGCCACTCAGGGCAGGCAAAGGATGGATGTATGAAGGGGGAATCAGGGAGCCGCTGCTTATGCGCTGGCCTGCACTGTTAAGCGGAGGGCGGGTGGAGGATACGCCGGTTACCAGCCCCGACATTATGCCGACCCTCCTGCACATGGCAAGACTGCCGGAACCGGATTTTACCGACGGAGTCAGCCTGCTGCCACTTCTGATTGAACGACGCGCACCCGAGCGGGATATCTATTGGCATTATCCGCATTACGGTAATCAGGGAGGAAGCCCCTCTAGTGCAGTGCGGCGCGGAGACTGGAAACTCATTCGATTCTATGAAGATGACCGGGAAGAATTATATAATCTGGCTGTGGATGTGTCTGAATCGGAAGATCAAGCGTCTAATCAACGGGAGATTCGAGATGAACTCTCAAGATCACTGGATGTATGGTTGGATCAGGTGAATGCACGCCTGCCAACCCCGAATCCTGATCATATAGATCAATCACCCCATGAGTAAAAAAAGAGATAACGAGCGACTCACCTGCTCATTTTGTCACCGTACAACCGATGAGGTGGACTCCCTTGTTGCAGGTCAGAATGCGTTTATTTGTGATCAGTGTATTGCAGATGCTTACATCATGCTGAATGATTCAGAAAAGATGAGTTCAAGATCAAAGCGTCGTGCCCCGAGAAAGAAAAAAAATCGCCGCCTGCCACTGCTCCCTAAAAAAATCAAGGCAGAACTGGATAAGTATGTAATTGGACAGGAGTATGCCAAAAAATCTTTGGCGGTGGCCGTGTACAATCACTACAAACGGGTTGACTCTGAACAGTTTGTAACGGATTACAAGGATGTTGAAATCGAAAAATCGAATATCCTGCTTTTAGGATCAAGCGGTACCGGAAAGACCCTGCTTGCACGTACCCTTGCCCGGATTCTGGATGTGCCATTCTCCATCAGTGATGCGACAAGTCTGACGGAAGCCGGCTACGTTGGTGAAGATGTGGAAACAATTTTGTCGAACTTGCTGTCCGCGGCGGAATTTGAGGTCGGGGATGCAGAGCGTGGAATCATATTTATTGATGAGATTGATAAAATTTCGCGCAAAAGCCATAATGCCTCCATTACACGGGATGTGTCCGGGGAAGGAGTGCAGCAGGCATTGCTGAAAGTCATGGAAGGAACCGTCGCCGGCGTACCTCCCAAAGGCGGACGCAAACATCCCGAACAAAGCCTGATAAATATTGATACGAGAGGAATCCTCTTTATTTGCGGAGGTGCATTTGAAGGACTCTCCGAAATCATCGCCCGCCGGCTCAACGTAAACCAGATCGGGTTTGCATCTACCCCCGAGCGGCGCTATGATGAATCGGATACGTCCATATTACAGTTCGTGGAGCCGGAAGACTTGGTGCAGTATGGGCTGATCCCTGAACTTATTGGACGGTTACCACTTGCGGCGGCCCTGGAACCGCTCTTGGATGAAGAGATGATGCGAATCCTCACAGAGCCAAAAAATGCCGTAATCCGACAGTATCAGAAGATGTTTGCAATGGATGGGGTGGATCTGGTGTTTGATGAATCGGCACTGCGCAGTATCGTGAAGCGTGCGCGCAAACTGGGCACCGGTGCACGAGGACTCCGCAGCGTACTGGAGCAGGCCATGCTGGATATCATGTTTGAGATTCACAGCGTGAAGGATGTAGGCCTCTGCCTGATTACCGAAGAGACCATCACATTGGGAAAACCGCCGGTTTACGAAAAGCGCAAGGCTTCTGCCTGAATTGCATGAGGGGCCTGCTAGGAATTGCCCTGTTCGGACTCGTACCCGTGTCAGTAGCTCTGGCGCAGTCAGACCTCTTGAATGTGAATGAGAACACATCTGTGCGGCGCATAGAGTTTCGCTATGTGGATGCAGAGCGCTACCCGCCCAGGTTCAGCATCTCGGAACTTCGTCAATTGACCGCACTGCGTGCGGTTCCCCGCCGGTACCGGCTTATCAGATTATTGCAGCGCACGGTACGGGATGATTATATCCTGAACCCGATTGAATTGCAACGGGATGTGGTTCGGCTTCGTCAGGCTTTTCAGGAAGCCGGTTACCTGCATACTCATGTAGACTATTCCGCTTCCTTACTGAATCAGGCATCCAACACTGTAACCATCCGGTTTCAGATTACTCAGGGACCTCCAGTGATTATTCAGGATGTCGGGTTTTATGCAGAATCGGGGTATCTGGCGGCGAGCCTGGATACAGAATTGCGTGAAGCATGGATTGACTTTCGGGACCGGACTAGTTTTGAAGTAGGGGATGTGTTCACGCATTTTGAACTGGTACAGATTGAGGATGAAGTGTTGAGCTGGTTCAAGGATAAAGGATATGCGTTCGCCGAATTGGTTACATCCTTCAATGTTGATTCGGTCATCAATGCCGCAGATATCAGTTTTCAGGTGGATACAGGGCCACTCGGTTCGGTTCATCAAATTGAGATTCAGGGAGCGTCTGCCGTGAACCGGCGGGTTATTTTGCGAGCCCTGCCTTTCAGGGAGGGGGATCTGTTTTCGCAGCGGGATCTGATTGATGGACAGCGGGCATTGTTTGCTTTGGGGCTTTTCAGTGTTGTTCAGGTGCAGACCCCTCCGCAGGCACGGGACAGCACGGTCAATGTGCGGATTAACCTGGAGCGTGCACGGCCCCGTCATATATCTGCCGAAACCGGGTATCACCAGCGTGAGGGAATCACGGGGGAGGGGCGCTGGACGCACCGCAATTTTCTGGATGGGGCACGGACTTTAACCCTGACCGCCCAGATTCAGACCGGCTTATTGGCGACAGCCGGGATTGGCGCAGTAACAGGGCGATCTGCACGCGGCGCCGTTGCGCTGACGCAGCCCTACCTTGGGATCAGCCAATTGCGGGCAATTCTGGAACCGTTCATACAGTATGAGCGGGATCCCCTTGCCGGAGCATCCTCGAAGATCTTCGACTTTAACCGGCGTGAGGTTGGCGTGTCCACAACGTTTATTTATGGCTTACAGCAGACGCGGGTCACTAGTCTGCGCTACAGTTTCAGTCGCACAAAAAACTTTACGGCGATTACATCGGGAGATGCCTATGATAAGAGTATTTTGATTCTTGGCGGAACACTGGGGTGGACGGATAACCTGTTGCGCCCGACCTACGGGGTAATTCTGCAGCCACTGATTGAGCAGGGGGGGCGGATTGAATCCTGGCTTGGTACCCGCCCGTTCGGGGTCAATTACCTGAAGATGCAATTGCAGGTGGCGGGATACTGGCCTCTATCCAGGAATGTCAATTTTAGCGGGCGATTCAAGGCAGGGCGGATTTGGCCGGGAGGAATCCGGCACAGGACACTTTACAGTTCTGAAGGAGCTGAGACCGTGGACACACAGTTTTTGCAGCCTACCGAAGACCGGTTTGATCCATTGAGGTTTTATATTGGCGGAGCAGATGATGTACGGGGCTGGAGTACAGGGCTGGCAGGCCCCAAGGCAATCCGCATCCCGTCACGCACACCCGGTGAGGGGGGCGATTCGGTGGACGGTGTGTATGAACCGATTGGAGGGCTGGCTCGTTTAGCAGCCAGCGTGGAACTCCGGTTTCGTCTGAGTGGGCCGTGGTACGGGGCGGCGTTTGCAGATGCGGGAGCGGTCTCCTCCCTGCGTGCAGAAAATTGTGCGAAGACTTTCTTTGAGGATCCAGACCGGACCATTCGCATTCCAGTTCAGTGCGGATTCAGAGATACCGGGCGGATTACCCTGCGCCAGTTCAAGGTTGGGGCTGGATTGGGGCTGCGCTATGATACCCCGATTGGATTTATTCGCCTCGATGTGGCGGCGAAACTAAATCCCGATCCCCTGGATTTGCAGTCCTCTGGCGATGCACTGGCAGCCGCCGGATCCCAGAAAGACAGCAGGAATACATGGTACCGTTTTAATGTCCATTTCAGTATTGGGCAGGCATTTTAAGAACCGCTGGCTGGTGATCACTGGAGTCGTACTGGTGCTCGGGTTTGCACAGACTCCATGGTGCCTGAGTTGGCTGGCACGCCGGGCATTGGATGCCGGTGAGACAGAATTCACATTTGACTCCCTGCATGGGTTCTGGATGCACGCATTGGAAGTGCGGGGATTGGAGGGGATGGTTGGCAGTCACCGGATTCAAGTGGATACGGCAGAAGTCCGTCTTTCCCCCGCACACCTGCTAGCCGGTCGCATCCAGATACGTCATGCAGTGCTTAAGCAGCCGGCATTTCATTTCAATCATTCGCCATCCGAAAAAACTGAGGATATGGACGAAGGGGGAGCGGGGTTCGGGTCTCTTGGTTTTCTTCGGGTTGAATCCATGCATCTACAGGGAGGCAGTTTTTATCTGGAGGAACAGGAACTTGAAATTTCCCGGATTGGGATACAGGGCCAGATTACTTCGTCTGCACTGCAGGTGGATACGCTGTACGGTGACCTTGCCTGGCAGCAAGCGGATTTACAAGTCTCTGCAGAGTTCCGCATGGAACTGGATCAAGGGCTGTTCAACATAGATACGCTCTCGCTGAAGGGGCCGGCGACCGCGATTGGCGCCCGTGGGATTCTGGGACCGCAAACGAATCTGGATATTGTTGCAACACCACTTTCGAGAGATGTATTAGAAGTGTTTTTGCCGAACATGGAGGAAGAGCTGGTTGTGGAGATGGCAATCCAGGGAATGAAGGATTCACTGCATTTGGCATTCGATGGAAAATCCCGGCATGGATCGGTGCTGAAATTGCGTGGAAATACGCAGATTGGTTCGCCCTCCGTACAGCTGGACACGTTGGAGTTTTCGAACTTTAATCTGGGGCATGTGTCTTCATATCTGGCCGGTAATCTGACGGGATCCGTATACGGTTATGTGGATGGGATGTCCTGGGATTCGCTCAATGGGAGAGTTGAGGTCAATCTGGAAGCGGGTACTCTCGCAGATATTCCCATTGAACGGGTAAGCATACATGGGGACATGCGAGGGGGGGACATGCAGGTTCACGCTGACTCCAGACTTGCGATGGGTTCGCTGGAGTTGGTCGGAATGGCTCGTCTTTCGCCTGCACGAGGGCAGTTTACCGGTCAATTCAGAGACCTTAATACCCAGGTGCTTGCCGCGCAGCATGAAAGTGCCATCAGTGGTGATTTTAGCGTCGCATGGGGAGATTCTCTGGAGGGAGTTGTGGAATTATTGCCGGGAAAATTGGGGAAATTGGACATCACCGGCGGGGAATTGCACTTGTACTCCAGGGATGATCTCCTCCGGTTTGCAGGTATTTTGCGGGGGGATTCTACACGAATTGCTCTGGAAGCGGGCCGCCATGCGTCTGGACTCACGGCGAGGCTTGAGGTAGATGCACTGGACGTAGATGCACTGATGAACCAGCAAAATATGCGCAGTCAGGTGAGTCTGACTGCTGTATCAACGACCAACTGGCCTCCAGACAGTATCATGACCCGGATTCATGTGCAGCCGTCTTCCTGGAATGAGATTCCCGTTACCCAGGGGGATATAACATTGTTACTGCGGGGGCTGAATCTTGATGTAGACGGAAGGATAGCGTTTCCATCGGGAAGCGTTGAACTGGAGGGTGGAGTACATTTTAGCAGTGCTTCTCCTGAATGGAACATAGATCACGGGCAGATCAGCGGCTTGAATTTGCAGGATATGGGGATTGATATAGAGACCGTGCTGAATGCACAGGCGCAATTTTCCGGCAGAGGGCTGCAAAATGCTAACGGGACGTTCACTGTCGCATCTTCAATGATCAATCGTGAGACGGTTACCAGAGGCATAATTGCGCTGGAGATGTCACAGGGAGAGGCCGTCATCGACAGTCGGTTGCGGGTTGGGTCTGGAGAGTTGGAGATGCGGGCGCATTCGATTCCATTTGATGCTCCGCTGACCGTCAATCTTTCAGGAGGTGCATTTTCGGATATTGATGCGGGAGCACTTGTGGGGCTGGATTCATTCTCAACCCTGCTTACGGGACAGATTGACAGTTTGCAGTGGGGCACCAGAAGATATGTCACCTTGTCCCTGGACTCCTCAACGGTAAATGAATTGGTGATTACTGCCGCCCAGATGCACATAGAATCAGCGGGAGATTCGGTATCTGCCTCTGGAGTGGTTGAACTAGAGGACGGATATGTAGATGTTGAGCATGTGCACATCGGCGCAGAACAGGAAGTACTGGCCAGAGGATCCTTCCGCAATCTATCCATGAATGATCTGGGCTTGGCAGATATACAACTCAGCGGATCTCTCGATATAGATATGAAGGGGATGGACCCGCGAACCATGATCGTCCGTCATGTACGGATTGAAGCCGACAGCACGAAGATAGGTAATGTAGAACTGGACCGCTTCAGGTTTACAGGGACACTGGATAGGGGGATCGTCCGGCTTGGTGCATTTGATCTATCCAGTAATGCCGGTTGGCTGGGTGCACAGGGAGGGGTTGCGATCTTTGGCGGATCATCGGACTCTGTACAATTTCATGGAGCACTTACAAATCCAGGGGTTCTTGCAGAATGGACGGGAGGTATTCCGGTTGCCGGCGGCACAACAGATACCCTGTGGGGACAGTTGACCTATCATGCCGATTCACTGCGATGGGCCGCGGGAATCACGACGCGGCCGTTAACCTGGCGCACCATGCGTGCGTTTCGGGTTTCCGGGTATGCGGAGGGGACACTGGAGGATTTGAAGCCCCGTCTCAGCAGCGCCGAAGTGGTTCTTGAGCGGCTGTCGGTTCCAACGCTGGCGACCCGGCGCACCTGGCTCAAACTTGAAGGGCAGCAGGAGAGAATCCACTATGAGGCGCGGCTCGGTGTAGATGACCGCCGCTCCCTCTACATGGACGGGGAGGCCGATCTGACGGCACGTCGGGGAAGGTTACGCAATTTGGACCTCTATCTGGATGATGCCGAGTGGCATCTAGGGGTGCCGGCTGAAATTCTGGTCGATGACGGGATCCGGATTCGCTATTTTGTTCTGGAGAGTGAAGATCAGGAAATCACCCTGGACGGGATCGTGAACCCGGACGGGGAGCAGCGGCTGGGGCTTAACCTCTACAATGTCCAACTTGCTCCCTTTACCGATATTCTGGGGATACCAAGTCTTGGAGGGGTTGCCAATGCCGATCTGTTCTTTCATGGACCGGCAACCGCACCGCAGTTGACGGGTTCGGTGAATCTGATGGTGAATTCAGACAATGAGCGGGTTGGGAGCGTAGATGCCCGGATGGATTATCAGGAGAATGGTCTGGATATGGAAGCAGAGTTTGTCCATGTAGACGGGAGCACCCTCACCATGGTTGGTCTTTTGCCTCTGGATCTGCGATTGAAAAAGGATCAGGAGGCTTTCTTCCCTGATGCATCCCTGTCAATGCAGGCGGATGCATTCAATATCTCGTGGGTCAGCCCTTTTCTGGCCCAGGATGAAATCAGCAGCCTCAGGGGGAAACTGACTGCAGATATTGGAATGACAGGATCTCTGACTGCTCCCAGGCTGAGCGGAGAACTCTCTCTCTCTGGGGGATTCGCCCGGCTGCCGCAGCTCAGGATTCGGCCAGCAGAGGTACAACTCAATGCGGTGATGCGTCAGGATACGGTTTATGTTCAAAATCTGTATGCCGAAAGTGGTCAGGGTGCCGTCAGCGGGACAGGGCATATGACCCTGGGTGAACCGGATCGGGGAGGAATTGATCTGGCGATGAATCTGCGGGATTTCCGGGTGGCGAATACGGCCCCCTATGTTGCGGATGTCAGCGGATCGGCGGTATTGGGGGGGACGGTGCGGAGCCCGGAACTGACGGGGCATATTGAGATGACCAGTGCGGTGATTCGGCCGCAGGATGTACCGGTGACGCTGGCAGACGGCACCATTAATTTTACGGAAACGGATCTGCAGATGCTGGAGCAATATTTTAATATCCGTGCAAGTGTATGGGACACCACCACCTATTCACTTGTAGACGCGCTTTCGATGGATTTATCGGTGGGGCTTCCGGGAACGGTGCGGTTACACAGTCTGCAGAACCCCGAGATGACCGTATTACTGAGTGGTTCGGTTTCCTTGAACAAGGAGCCGTACGCGGATCAGGAGCTTCATGGAACCGTAAGTATTGTGCCGGAACTCAGTTATTTGCGGCAATTTGGGCGGCGCTTTGACATCCGGCGCGGGAGAGTGACCTTTGCGGGTGCGGCGACCAACCCGTTCTTTGACCTGCAGGCCGCGCTGGATATTCCGAATCAGAGCGGGCAGGAAACGCCCGTGACCATCCTGATGGATGCATCCGGGCGCTTGCAGGATCCGGAATCACTGACGCTGGAATTGCGGAGTGAGCCCGTACAACTTGACCGGGCAGATATGATCTCGTACATGGCGACCGGGCGGCCTGCGGCGGATGCATTTCAGCTGGCTGGAGGGGGCGCACTCCAGAGCGGCAGTGATCTGGCACTTCAGCAGCTGTCCAGTCTGGTGGCAGGGGCAGCGGGGGCGGGGCTGGGACTGGATGTGGTGCAGATCAATCCGGAAACCGGACGCGGGGTGACGCTCACTGCCGGAAAGTATGTCTCTCGCAAGCTGTTTGCTTCGGTTAAATGGCCGATCAACGAAGCATCAACGACATCCAGCCGTTCGGTGGAAACGAATCGGGAATTAGTGATTGAATATGCCCTGTATCCATGGCTGATCGCCCGTATGCGCGGAGAGACCGGTGCGTTAGGACTGAGTATATTATCCCAGTATACATGGTAATGGATCCGTAATGCGTATATGGGCGAAAATACTTGATGAAGTGGGCGCAATTGCAACGTTCGCGGGCATGTTCTTTCAGCAGTTGTTTCAGCGTCCGTTTGAGGGGCGGGAACTGATCCGCCAAATGGATGAGACGGGCTCCAAAAGCCTCCTCCTTGTTCTGGTAACCGGCTGTTCCATCGGGATTGTGCTGTCTATGCAGAGCCGGGGTACTCTTGCACGGTTCGGGGCCGAGGCCGTTCTGCCGAGTATGCTGGCATTGTCGGTGGTCAAGGAGATTGGGCCGGTCATTACCTCGCTGGTACTTGCGGGTCGACTGGGAGCGGGCATTGCGGCAGAACTGGGATCCATGCGGGTCACGGAACAGATCGATGCATTGGAGGTCTCTGCCTTACAGCCCTTCAAGTATCTTGTCGTGACACGCGTTCTGGCCTGTGTGGTGATGTTTCCGCTTCTGACGATTGCCTGTGATATGGTTGCGCTATTCGGAGGTTATGCAGAGTCGCTCCTGTCCAGTCATCTGGATTATCGCCTGTTTATTGATCAGGCGTTTTCGAGTCTCCGTCTGTCCGATGTGCTTTTCTCCACCGGGAAAACCGGTGTATTTGGATTTCTGGTCGCAATTATTGGCTGCTACTCAGGATATCATGTTCGGGGTGGCACCCGCGAAGTGGGGCAGGCTGCCATGCGTGCAGTGGTGATCGGGTCATTACTTGTACTTTTGGCGGATGTTATGATGGTTCGTCTGTCTCTGATTCTTTTTGGAAGTTGAAATGACAGAAATACAGCCAGAGATTGAGATCAGGAATCTTCACAAGGCATTTGGGGAGCGCAAAATTCTGCAAGGTGTGTCGGTTTGTGTTTCACGGGGCAGTACACTTGCGGTTATGGGAGGGTCCGGTACAGGGAAGAGTGTTCTGTTAAAGCATATGGTGGGCTTGATTGCACCTGATTCGGGAGAGGTGTGGGTTCAGGGAAAGCGGGTGGATCAGTTGGACCGGTCCAGCCTCAATGCATTGCGTCTTCGGATCGGATATTTATTTCAGGGAGGTGCACTGTTTGATTCAATGACGGTGGAAGAGAACCTGGATTTTGTTTTGCGCCGACACAGTACACGATCTCGTTCGGAGCGCATGGAGCAGATCCAGGAGGCGATTGCATGGGTCAATCTCCCACATGCAGCTGCGCAGTATCCGGCCGAACTGTCTGGAGGTCAGAAAAAGCGGATTGCACTTGCACGTGCGATCATCTTGCGCCCGGACATTCTGCTCTGTGACGAACCTACGACGGGCCTAGATCCTGTGAGTGTCCGGACCGTATCCAATCTGATCATGCGGCTCAAAGCCGAACGCGGCATTACGACCGTTGCCATCACCCATGATCTTTTGTGTGCGGAAATCATTGCGGATCAGGCAACGTTTCTGTATCGTGGACAGGCACTGGCCGAGGGTACGCTGGATGAACTGCGCACAAGCCCGCACCCGCAACTGCGTGAATTTTTCGGATAATGAGCATGGGGTTTCGGAGTTTTTGCAGCGATGATCGTGCGCGGCATTGCATGTTTACGGGAGCGATTGATGCACTTCGGTGCAACATTGCAGGGCGATTTGCTTTTCATTGCCGATCATGTCTATCTGTTGAATGATGTCCACCCGGGTCCGTGTTGGTCTTGTTGTCATGATTTGTTTAGGGCTTCTGACGGCCGTCCTGTTCGTTGTCGGCAGCCAGACCTTACTCTTCAGTGACCGGTTTCTGGTCCGGTCGCAATTCAATTCGGTCGCCGGCCTGAGGCCTGGTGCGGATGTGCAGTTTCAGGGGGTGAGTATTGGTGCGGTTCAGAGTGTTGCCCTCCCCAATGAGCCGGGGGGGATGATTGAAGTCACGATGGGGATCCGGACCAGAGCCCGGTCCATTCTGCATCAGGGCACTCAGGCAGAGATCAAGACCGAGGGACTTCTGGGCAGTATGATTGTCGTACTAGTGAACCCCCCGATGGCGGGCGGGGAACCCGCCCCGCTGGAGAATCTTGATCTCATTACAGGAGTCGATCCCTTTGATCTCTTCGAAATCACCGACAAGGCCCTTGCATCGGTGCAGCGGTTTGAGCAGTCCGCGACATCATTTGAGGGGATCGTTGATGATATCCGGGCGGGCGAAGGCACCTTGGGCAAACTCATTTACGATCCTGAATTATACAACAGTATGGTGGCTACCGCACAGGAAACCGAACGTCTTATGGCCAATCTTGGGGACGATGCAGAGGCGCTGGTCATGCTTGCCACTCAGGCTACAGAGGGAGTGGAATCTATCCTTGGAAAGTTGGATGCGGGGAGTGGGACGTTTGCCCAGCTCCTCAATGATTCGGGGTTGTACGAGTCGGTGCAGGCCAGTGCGGATACGCTTCAGCAGATCATTGTCGGGGTCGGGATTTTGACGCGGCGCGTGGAGGCGATGGCAGAATGGGCATCTCTGGGGGCATTCCGGTTTGCAGAACTCATGGAGGCCGGGAAACATAACTGGCTCTTCAAGCGATACTTTGAGGAGCGGGGATTCATGGAGCAGGCACCGTTTGAGGTGCGGGAACAGGCGATTGCAGAAAGTTTTGAGGCGCTTGAGGCAAAGACGCAGCAGCTTCTGGCACTGGAGGCGCGTCTGGAGGCGAGGGCGGCGATGCTTGACTCATTACAGCGGCAACTGGGCCAGTAGACGTGGATTCTCCGCTTGTTTATTCCAGCCGGGCACGGTGGTGCGCAAGCCGTTCGCTTTTAGGGCATCTCTTTCGGCGTAGCATGAAGGATGCAAGACAGGCGGAAGCATGGTATCTGATCGCCATATCGAGTGTCGTCGCTGCGGCGATTATACTGCAGTTTATGATCTGGAGCCTCTGGCATGAAGAGATTACGAATCATTCTCAGACTGCCACCTGGTACTGGTGGGTTCAACTGGGAACTGCAGTTCTGATTGTGGCGGGAGGCTTCATCGGTTATTGTCCAGGGGTTCGGGTGGTTTTCACGGGATCATCAATCCGTGTCTCGCAGGGAATAAGAAGTGTAGAGTTGGACATGGATTCGGTGATTGATTACAGCGTTATCCCTGCACTGCGGTATTACCGAAAATGGGATGGTCGTGTAGAGAGCTATATGACGCACATCCCGGAAGATGTGCTTCTTGTTCACGGGGAGCAGGAAGCGATTGCGATTGGAGTTGACTCGCATGCTCATGCGCTGCTGGTTGCGGCACTGAACCGGTTTAAGGGTACGGAAGTCACTGAGTCCAATGCAGTTTGAAGTGTCTCATACATCCGAGGGGGCGCGTGCGGGTGTCCTCACGACCGGGCGCGGCAGGATCCGTACGCCGGTATTCATGCCTGTGGGGACACTGGGAACCGTCAAAGGACTTTCTCCACGGGAATTGAAAGGGGATTTGAATACACAAATCATCCTCGGAAACACCTACCACCTTTATTTGCGCCCGGGATCACAGCGGATCACAGAAGCCGGTGGGTTGCATAAATTCATGGCATGGGAAGGGCCGATTCTTACGGATTCGGGCGGGTTCCAGGTATACTCACTGGCGAGTCGCTGCAAGATTACTGATGAGGGGGCAGTATTTCAGAGTCACATTGATGGATCCCGCCATCTCTTTACGCCGGAGAATGTGGTGGATTTTCAGCGGACATTGGGATCCGATATTATGATGGTGCTGGATGAGTGTCCTCCGGCAGGGGTCAGTCGCTCCTATGCGCAGCAGGCAAATCGACGAACGGCTGCATGGGCAAAGCGGAGTAAGGCACAGTTTGCAGATTCGGGTCCCCGGTATGGGGTTCCGCAATATCTTTTCGCAATTGTACAGGGGAGCACGTTTGCGGATTTGCGCCGTGAATCTGCACAGGAACTGATGGACATGGATTTTTCCGGCTATGCAATCGGCGGATTATCGGTGGGGGAAGAAGCGGAGGCCCTCTATGCAATGGTGCATGTCTGCTGTGAAATGCTTCCCCCCGGCAAACCCCGTTATCTGATGGGAGTCGGCACGCCTGCCAATCTTCTTGAGGCCATTGGACGGGGGGTGGACATGTTTGACTGTGTGATGCCGACACGCAACGGGCGCAACGGCATGCTCTTCACCACGCGGGGAGTTGTCAATATTCGGAACCATAAATGGGCCGGTGATTTCAGTCCGCTGGACAGCGGACTGAACACGTACGTCAGCCAGACCTTTACCAAGGCATACGTCCGGCATTTATTTCAGTGTAATGAAATCCTGGGATTACAGATTTCTGCGATGCAGAATCTGGGTTTGTATGCATGGTTGATGCGAGGTGCCCGGCAGGCGATCAAGGAAAACCGTTACGCCGATTTCAGTAAGGAGATGAGTGCACAACTCAGCCG
Source organism: Rhodothermales bacterium (assembly GCA_022822185.1). Classification (GTDB taxonomy): domain Bacteria; phylum Bacteroidota; class Rhodothermia; order Rhodothermales; family Bin80; genus Bin80. Next base: position 31,754 of record JAJECE010000079.1, read on the forward strand.
GCGGCTGTAGTTGAATCCTGGAGGCAGGCTTTCCTGAACAGGTGTCCCTCTAAGCCCAAAGGATTCTCATTGCAGACAACTTCCAGTGTCTCTCTCGCCGAAGTTTCTGTTTTACAGCCGATCAGAAATTGAGAAGGGTATGGGGGAACCGGTATTTGGACATTTAAGTTCAGACCGTCAGGTATCGCCTCCTTTGCCGTTTTTCTCAGTTTCAAAGATTTCTCAGATTTCTTGCGTCTTCTCGAAGGCCGCTATCAGCCTGTGTATGAAATCCAGAAAAATCTGAGCAACGCTTTTCGGGTTGGTTTTTGTGGATTAGACCGATCAAAATAGCCATAGAAGAGATTTTTTTCGTCCTTTAGAGTCCCAAAAGGGCAAAAATAGATGGGTTGGCGATTTACGACACGCAGTTATGCTGTCTAATTCTGTGATCATACTTTATCCACGGGATGCCAGTCCAGTGTGTTCCAGTAATTTATCCCGCAGTTCAATTGCGAGGACGCGGCGAATTTCTTCTGCCATGATCCCCCGTTGATAGGCAACTTTGTGGATAATTCTTCGCTCCTGATCACTATACTGGTCGGTATTTTCCACATAGTCAAAACAGAAGGATTGAATCTCATAAGCATCTTTGCCTGCAACGCTCACTTTCAGCTGATCGGCAATTCTTTCAACCCATGCTCCGGCATCAATTTCTTCCGACAGGGTTTTCCCGAGTTCCGAAAGTCGGAGGGGACTCTCAGAAGTTACCGAAGGAATGTTCAAACGGGTAAACACGATTTGACGGAGTTGATTAATTGCAGTACTATTGGTTTCGATCTTTCTATCCACGCGATCCAGCCTCCCTTCCACGTGATCCAGCCTCCTATCCACGCGATCCAGCCTATCATTCAGTCCATTCAGTCTCCCATCTAGTCCATTCAGTCTTTCATCCATTCTATTCAGTCTCAGGCGCACTTCCCTTAATTCGTCCATGATTCGCTCCAAGACAGTATCAATCCGTCCCTTCCATTCTGCCTGTTCTTCATTACGGGTACGATTAGTGCTGCGCCACATAAGATAGGTGACAATGGCAGCAAGTCCGGCAAAGAGCGCTGATAGCCATGCAAGAGCAATTTCCATGATATCTCAGTTTATGTTGGAATTAGAACTACTGGTTAACCGTGTTGTTGATGGATGTTTCTGCGCGTATCGTCTAAGTTACGTTGATTCGGAACATATAGAGCCATATTCTCATATTGAGAGACAGGAAAACCGTTCAACAACGGCGACTCCGTATGAGTAACCCAGCCCTGACCGATAAGTTCCGCTACCATAACAAAACTGGTCTGCGTAGCTATTATTGTCTGAATAATCATTTCTTCGAGATCGTTTTCTCAGTTAGGGTTATCCTCTCCCGATGACGGGGAAACCCCTTCTAGATGCTGAATTCTGATTGTATTCGGGGTGTTCCCGGATGTCGGTTCTACGTAAGGGGCGAGTAAGTGCCTCCCATATTCTATCTGGAATGAGGTTCTTCCAAAACTGATAATCCAGAAAAAAGCGCTCCTGGGTGCACTCAAGTGAACAAAAACTTTCAAGATTGGGAGTTTTACAAGATGCTCGAATGTGATAGAACATCCGTAATGAAGCGCGGTTTACTGTAAAGTCTGATTCTATCGTACAGGACGGGAGTTTTCCCCTGAATACTTCCAAAAACAGGCTGTTCGCTGAAAAACATGAAAATCCTCAGGTTCAATTATGCCACGAAACTTTGATATTCCCCAGTTTTATCGAAGTCCGATTATTTCGGTGATCAAGACGGCACGGATGGCTGCTGATCCGCGAAAAAAAGATCTTGCCCCGTCACTTTTGGATTTTGGGCCGGTCAAAGTGTGGATTGCACGGAACTTCGGATTCTGCTTTGGTGTGGAGAATGCCGTAGAAATTGCCTATCGTGCTATCTCCGAGCATTCCGACCGGCGGCTGTTTATGCTGTCGGAGATGATCCACAACCCACAGGTCAATAATGATCTTCGTCGTCGGGGAATGCAGTTTCTGCGCTCAAGTACGGGGGATCAACTGATCAGTTTTGACACGCTGACCCCGGAGGATATTGTGGTCATCCCCGCCTTTGGAACGACACTGGAAATTAAAGAAGATCTCAAAGACCGTGGGGTGGATGTTCGCACCTATGATACCACCTGCCCGTTTGTAAAAAAGGTCTGGCGTCGGAGCGAGCAGATCGGGGATAAAAACTATACTGTAATTATTCACGGGAAGCGGCTGCATGAGGAGTCAAGGGCATCCTTTTCGCATGCCAGTAAGCATGCGCCGGTGATTGTGATCCGGGACACCGATGATGCGCAGGATCTTGGAAAGGTGATTCGGGGAGAGAAAGATCGCACATATTTCTATGAACGGTTTGCAGAGTGTTACAGCGACGGGTTTGATCCGGACCGGGATTTGGAGCGTATCGGTGTTGTAAATCAGACCACGATGCTGGTCACCGAGACATTGGCCGTGACGGATATCTTGAGGAACGCCATTAAGGAACGTTATCAGGAAGATGGACATTTTGTAGATACCAGTGATACGCTCTGTTACGCGACGCATGAAAATCAGGAGGCTGCGCGTGTAATGCTGGAGCAGCCGCTTGATCTGGCGCTGGTTGTCGGGGGATACAATTCCTCCAATACCAGTCAGATTGTGTCACTCTGCGGTACGGTTGTCCCTGCCTATTTCATACGGGGGGCAGATGAAATCGGGTTGAAGCGGATCCATCATTACGATTATCCGATCATGGAGGTGCGTACGACCGTTGACTGGATCCCGACACATCGGCCAATATCTATTGCAATCACATCGGGGGCATCCTGTCCAGACATGATCGTAGATGATGTAATCCGGAAAGTGGTGGCATTTTTTGAAGATGCCGCTTCTTTTGAGGATGCACTGGCTCCTTATGAAGCTGTTTCTGTGCCAGCCGGATGAAAAAATGAGGCACAGCATATGGATAGGGCTGGTGTTTCTGGCCTCCTGTGATGTGTTTGGTGCTCGTACACCGGAGGCACCTGTTGGCGAGGCAGGTACATGGCTGCAACCCGTTGCCCCTGATCTTGTCGTTGATAACTTACGTGCTGCCGTGGCGGAGTTGAATGCCGCCAATTATCGCCGCTCACTGGATCAGGAGTTTATGTTCACGCCCACGGCGGCAGCGCATGCGCGTGATCCAGACCAGTGGACGAACTGGGATCACGCGCAAGAGAACGGATATTTTATCACGGTTGCAGAGGCCGCCAAGGGGAGTTCGGGGAATCTTCTGCGTTTGGAAGATGCCAAGACGGAACTCAGTGAAACCGAATACATTCTGGATGCCCATTATCTGCTGCTGATTCAACATGGGAGCCAGCAGATTGCGGATACCCTTCAGGGAAGGCTGGTCTGGGTGATTACCAAGAAAGTGGATGGTCTGTGGGTGCTCAAAAGATGGAGTGATCAGAGTATTGGCACCGAGGATTCCTGGAGCGATCTAAAGGCAGAGTTCGCCAGTTAATCAGGTTGTGTCGGATCAATCGTATATATCGCCCCTAGCGGTCATCGTTTTTTCGTTTCTGTGCGGCGCGTGTAATCCGTTTGCTCCGGCAATCGGAGACGGGGATCCGTTTGAAGATCTTTTTGGAGATCCAAAAACGATTGAGGGGTATTTCACCAATTTCCGTCACGCGTATGAACTGCGGGACCTGTCGCTCTATGAACCCCTGATTGACTCCTCGTTCGTATTCATTTATACGGATTTTGATACGGGCATTGAGCGCGAATGGGGATTTGGCCAGGAGTTGGAGTCAACCCGCCGTTTATTTGAGAGTACAGTGGATGTGCAACTGCGATGGAAGCAGATTATTACCAGACAGGAGTATGACGAAGGGAAACGGGCGGTTGCAGTGCGAAGTTTTAATTTAGCGGTTGCCCTGAATACCGGGGATGTCTTCCGGGGGGATGGGAATGTGAATTTTTTGCTCGCACGTGCAGACACGACGCGGGCATGGCGACTGCTTCGATGGCGAGATGAGAGTGAATTATAGGTCCCAATTATACTAAATGAACATGAGTGCAATTTCCCAGGCGCTGGCATACTCACAGGCCAACCAAAACCGTTTTATAGCGGAGTTGACAGATCTGCTTCGCATCCCTTCGATCAGTACGGATCCTGCCTATTCGGATCAGGTTGTGCAGACCGCAGACTGGCTGGTGGAGCATCTCAAAGGTCTAGGTGTACAGGATGCCGAGGCAATCCAGACCGAGGGGCATCCAATTGTAGTCGGAGGGATCACGGTTGATCCGGCGTGTCCGACCGTTCTGGTTTACGGTCACTATGATGTGCAGCCAGCAGATCCACTGGATATCTGGACATCCCCCCCTTTTGAACCGGTCATTCGGGAAGGCGTGCTCTATGCACGCGGTGCCTGTGACGATAAGGGACAGATGTTCATGCATCTCAAGGCTCTGGAATGCTGGATGCAAACGACGGGTGAACCTCCGGTGAACCTCAAGTTTATTCTCGAAGGGGAAGAAGAATCTGGATCTGCGAGTCTTCCAGGGTTCATTCGTACACACAAATCGGAATTGTCGGCGGATGTCGTGGTGATTTCGGATTCAAGTCTGTTTGCACCGGGGATCCCCTCTATCACCTATGGGCTTCGGGGAATGACGTATGTGGAGATTACCTTGACCGGGCCGGATCGTGACCTGCATTCGGGCACATATGGAGGGGCAATTCACAATCCCATTCACGCATTGTCCGCGCTAATTACAGAGATGCATGATGGAGATCACCGGATTACGATTGACGGATTTTATGATCGTGTACGCCCTCTTTCCGACGAGGAGCGCAGTGCCATGTCGGGTTTACCCTTTGATGCAGCGGCCTGGGCACAGGAGGTTGGTGTTCATACTCCACGTACCGAGTCGGGGTATTCTGTTCTGGAAGCATCTACCTCACGTCCGACCCTTGACTGCAATGGAATCTGGGGAGGGTACACCGGAAACGGTGCCAAGACGGTTCTTCCTTCAACAGCCAGTGCAAAGATTTCCATGCGGTTGGTACCGGATCAGGATCCAGACGAGATTGCTGAGTTGATGGAGGCATGGTTACATGCGCGGGTTCCTGCATCCATGCAGTTGGTGTTCCATGTGGTTCATGGTGCTCAACCTGTACTGATTGACCGGGAGAGTGATGCGATGTCTGCGGCATCACATGCACTGGGGGATGTCTATGGTCGTCCGCCTTATTTTACACGTATTGGGGGAAGTATCCCGGTGGTGGCGGATTTTAAGCATCTATTGGGACTAGACAGTGTATTGATGGGATTTGGACTGGATTCGGATGCAATTCATTCCCCGAACGAGCATTTTGGACTGGACCGGTTTGCGGAGGGGATTGATGCGATTTTGCGATTCCATGCCCATTATGCCTCGGGATAGGATCCGTGCAGGCCGGGAGCAGTAGAAGTGCTTGTGATAGCCCGGGTGGCGGAATTGGTAGACGCGACGGACTCAAAATCCGTTGGCCATCGCGGCTGTGTGGGTTCGAGTCCCACCCCGGGTACATTCATTCCCGCCTCTGTACAGGATTCTGAATAATGTGCAATGGGGAAATTCAAGGGCTGCTAAGTGTTGCATAAGTGGGGATCTGATGTGGGGTTTATTCTTCACGAAACCGCGATAGGCGGTTGTGGCAGGGGACTAGTCGGGGTACATTCATGTGCAGGTGCATACATCCGTACAATCCCGAATCAGGGAATTAAAGGGCGATATTTTGGCATCCGCCACCGCCTGAAAAATATTTTTACTCTGAAACTCTTTTAATCAAATATTATTTGGTATATTAGGGCATCCGGTTGAGGGTCAACCGGTTTAACTATAAACAAAGCAAATTTAAAAATGGCTACAGTTGAACAACGTTTCAAATCTCTTTTAGAGAAACATCTTGGCATAACCGATCTGGGTGCAATGAACTCCACCCTTCCAGATCTCGGGGTGAACTCCGTAGATGCCGTCAACTTTCTGAAGGCGGTGTGTGAGGAGTTCGGGGTTGATTTTAAGCCTGAAGATGCGGCGAAATTCAAGAATCTGCAGGAAGCGGTCGATCAAATAGAATCCGCAGGCTAGATACCGCTAGGTGCTGTCCTGCTCCATCTTGTCAGGAATAAGTTTCTGCTCGCCAGAAGGGGGGAGGTACATCTTTTTACTAAAAGTTGAATTCGCTATTCGGTTGATCTATGTTCCTTGATTATTATTCAGGAATGATCTCCAAACAGGAGTCAAGAGATGATGCGGATAGGATTTGGGTCGTGCCCCGCCCCTATTCCATCAGTGAGGTGCGTATGCAGGACGGTGCATCAGTGGTAATTCGGCGCCATGGAAATCCAGAAGGCCCGCGTTTGGTCTTAAGCCATGGAAATGGTCTCGCCATTGACTTCTATTATCCATTCTGGTCACAATTTACCGAGGAATGTGATGTTGTCATATTTGACATCAGAAATCACGGCTGGAATCCGGTCGGAGAATTTAAGAATCACAATTTCCCGACGTTTGTGCAGGATTTTGAACAAGTCGCCGATGCGATTGACCGTTACTATGGTACCAAGCCAAGCGTGGGGATTTTTCATTCGGTTACAGCCCTTGCAGTGCTGCAACCCTTTTTCAAGCAGGGATTATTTGCAGGTCTGATCCTTTATGATCCCCCCCTGTGCAAGCGTGGGAGGGGATATGAGGAGTTTGAAGCGGCCGCTACACGCCTTGCCAATTTAACCCGGATGCGTCAAAACAAATTCGCAACCAGAAAAAATCTGGCAGAGGTGCTTCCCTATCTTCCTAGTTTTCAAAGAGTTCTTCCAGGGGTTTGTGAACTTCTGGCAGAAACCACACTCCGAAGTTCCAGCGACGGGGACGGATACCAGTTGTGTTGCCCGCCGGAATATGAAGCGCAGATCATGGAGTACGCAGGGAATTTCTCGGTACTCGTGGACTTTGATCATATTGAGTGTCCGATAAAGGTTCTTGGAGCGGACCCCACATTGCCGTATTCTTACTTACCAACCTATGAACTAGGGAATGTGGTAAAACTGGATTATGATTTTCTACCTGAAGCGACGCACTTCCTCCAACTGGAACAACCGGAAAAATGTGCGGAGATTGTTTTTGATTTTATCAAAAAGCACGACCTGACGGGCTGAGATAACGAGTGTTTGTGCGTTTGGCCCCCCCCTCACAAACGTGAGAGATCCAGATGTCTTCCTGACAACTTCTGTCCAGTCAGCGTTCACGGGGCATGCCGCCGGTAGGATGGATATGCTTTCGCTACTCACCGCTGTGGGTGTGACGTTGAAACGAGTAAAGAGGCGAGTGATGCGGCCCGCGGCCTGCTAGCGCCGGTAACGTATTTCCATCGTGATCATTTAAAATTCTCCATTCGGAGGACAATCTGAGTGCATAGGCAGATAAGTGAGTTTTCATTTACAAATGTGTGTGGGTAAGTGGTTACACGTTCGCAGGATAAACTGCGGTTACATTCTGGAAACGAAGGGTAGGTGTATGCTCCGTCGGTCATAATCTTCTTCTTGCCCCTCTGCCTTTGATTTGCCAGTAAACCTTAGTGCCTTTGAGCGGGCTGGAATTAGAAATGTAATCAAAAGGCCGGTTCCCCTTGTGGTCACATGCGTTTATATCTGCACCTGCATCAAGCAGTGCCTGTAACACCCTCGGGGTGTAATCTTTTTCCGAAAACAACTCAAGTATTGGTGAAGCCTTGAGTTCGGCCGGACTGAGATTGAGATCTGTATGAAACTGGTTTTTACTAGACTCCCCATTCCTGATTGCGCAGTGAAGTGGGGTCATACCATTATTTTCTGGCAGGTTCACATCTGCCCCCGCCTGGATTAATGATGCTACAATCTCAGGTATCATACGCTGTTCAACCGCCTTATGCAGTGGAGTCTCTCCTTTTTCGTTCACGGCATTCACATCCAGACCCGCATCAATCAGAATCGATACAAGATCAAGGTGTTCAAACCATCTCAAAGCCCAGTGAAGCAGAGTATTGTTATGTTCATCCATCACCGTCACATCTGCACCTTTTTGAATGAGAAGTTGGGGAATCTGGAAATTTGAACAGTACTTTACCGCCAGTTGAAGGGGAGTTTTGCCTTCTGCATTCCTGGGATCCACCTCTGCGCCCGCATCAAGGAGAAGCTGTGCTATTTGGGAATTACTGCGGAATATCACAGATTCATGAAGAGGGGTATGGCCGTCTTTATTCCTGGGATCCACCTCTGCACCTGCATCAAGGAGAAGTTGTATGTTTTCGGGATTTTCATTTCCCCTCGCAGCTTTATGGAGCGGAGTATTGCCATGTTTATCGGTGACCGTTACCTGTGCGCCCGCTTCAAGCAGCAGTCTTAGAATCTCCGGATTTGTATGGTTATATGCGGCCAGAAAAAGCGGAGTCTGTCCTGATTGGTTGACGGCATGCGGGCATGCACCTGCCTCAAGCAGCATCTGTGTGATCTCAGGATTGCGATTTCGTTCTGTGACAGATGCAAAAAGTGGAGTATGTCCCTTATCGTCTACTGCGTGCACATTTGCACCTGCATTCAGCAGCAATCGTATGATTTCGGGACTGTCGCTCATTGCCGCGGCCCAATGAAGCGGTGTATATGATTGGGAATTTTTTGCATTCACCTCCGCACCTGCATTCAGCAGAGTCTCAACGATTTCCGGGGTTTTGTTGTGACCCACAGCGAGGTGAAGCGGGGTGGGATCCTTATCTTTTTTCGCATTCAAATCCGCACCAGAGTTAAGTAACATATTGAGGACTTCCGGGTTCTTGTTGAGTGATGCAGCCCAGTGCATTGCGGTTGCCTCATCACAGTCTCGGGCATGAAGGTCAGCACCTGCACGGATTAAGAGACGGATTGTATGTGGATTCGAGCTGTGGCCTGCTGCAAGATGGAGGGGAGTTTCATCCTCTGTTGAGCGTGCGCTTACCTTCGCACCGGCACGGATAAGCAGATCTAAAACTTCCGGTGAGGTACTGAATCCAGCTGCCAGATGGAGCGGAGTTATATTTTCTTTTGTCTGTGCATTCACATCGGCCCCTGCCCCCAGCAGCTTCCTGATCATTTTAGGACCCTCATCAAATCCAACTGCCAAATGGAGCGGGGTGAGTCCTTGTTCTGTCTGTGCATTCACATCGCATTCTGCGTCCATAAGCGATTGAACCTGCTTTGTAATCTCCCCGAATCCACTGGCCATGAGGAATTGCTGCAAATGAGGCATATCCGGTTTAGGATCGGATTTTCGGTCAAGATCAAGAATCTTCCGAAAAAATGTATGTAGACGTATGCTGACTGGATCAATTCCAGCAAATGCGATGTTTTTCATGTGCTGCAGTGTGATTTGAATGTTTGATAAATTCCAGAGTAAGACAAAGCCAGGGAAGATGAAATACCGGCGGGGAGCCATCTTCAAGATATCGAACAGATTTTCCGCCGTTCACATGGAACTCAACCGGTTTAAGATCAACCATCTAAAAAGTTATCCCGGATGCCCTCTACTTCATTGTTTGGCATCAAAATGGGGGGAACCTCCAGTTTTGCGCCCATTATTTCCTGTCAGATCCGATTCCTCTCATTTTCCAGTAAATGTCTGTGCCTCGGATCGGGCTGGAATCTGGAATCAAATCAAACGGTCGTCTCCCCTTGATGTCATGTGCGTTGATATCTGCGCCTGCGTCAAGCAGTGCCTGCACAACCTCAAGGGTCGTATTGCGATAGGCTGCCAGATGAAGAGGGGTGATGTCGAAATCATCCCGCCCATTGACATCTGCGCCCATCTCCACCAAAACCCGAATTGTATCCGGGTTGGTTGATTTCACGGAGGCTATATGCAGCGGGGTCATTTTATCTATGTTTCTATTATTCATCTCTGCCCCGGCTTCAAGCAGTACCTGCAATACCTCAGGATCATTGGATGCCAAAACGGCCAGAAAGAGAGGAGTTCTTGCATCTTCGTCCCGTGCATTCACATTGGCCCCTGCATCAATCATGATTTGCAGTATTTCCAGATTGGTACATTTCACCGCCGCCATGTGCAACGGAGTCAGGCCATCTTTAGCGGCTGCATTCACATTTGCACCTGCAGAAACTAAAACCCTGAAAATATCCGCGTTCTCACACAGTGACGCAGCGATATAGAATGGGGTCAGGTAATCTTCGTCCCGTGCATTCACATCGGCCCCTGCATCAATGAGGAACTGTACGATGTTCGGGGTCTGATTATCGGCTACAGCCGGGTAAAGCGGGGTCCAGCCCGCCACCGTCGGTGCATTCACATCGGCCCCTGCATTAAGTAACAGTTCAATGATCTTGCGAGGTGCACCGCCTTCAGCGGCCGCGTGCAGGGGCGTTTGCCCATGGTGATTTGCTGCATTTGGATCCGCCCCGCCGTGAAGCAGATTCTGAATGATTTCGTAACGATCATTGAATTGAGCAGCAAGATGGAGCGGGGTTGCCCCTATTTGATTCGTCCCCGTTACATCTACTCCCGCATCCATCAGGCGCTGAATGACATCGGGATTGTCATTTTGCTTCCCAGCGAAGTGAAGTGGATTTCGGCCAGCGTCATCCACCTTGTTTATCTCCGCTCCGGCATCTATAAACGCCTGAACGATTTCACCACTCTTGTCTATTCCGGCGGCGAAATGAAACGGTGTCATGCCATCTCTGCATGCCGCATTCACATTCGCCCCTGCATCAATCAGGGCCTTGACCATCTTACGGCTCTCCCCCATGATTACGGCGATGTGGAGCGGAGTTATGCCCCTTGTATCCTCGACATTGGGCTCCGCGCCGGAATCAAGGAGAATCTGTACAGTCTCTTCCGTTGCAGCCTGCCTGCAAGCCACATGGAGCGGGGTTTCGCTCTTTTCATTTCGTGCCTGAATGTCAGCCCCCGAACGGATAAGGGCGGTGCTCAGATCAGGATTTGGATTAAGTTCTGCGGCCAGATGCAGGGGACTCCGGTCCTTCAATGATCGTGCATTTACATTTGCGTTTGCGTCAATCAGAGCGTCGATAAGTTCAGAGGAGGAACAGTATATAGCGGCCAGGTGAAGGGGGGTATGACCACTTTTGTCGGCTGCGTTCATATTGCAGCCTGCCTCCAGCAAGATCTCAACCGCCTTGGATAACATTCCCCGCTTCACCGCGCGGCGAAGTGAACTCCGTTTCCTTTTACTCAGCACCTGTGCATCATTTGCATAATCAACCAGGTCCTTGAATTCGTTAAAATCTTCACTGAATCTGGCAACAAGGTGCAACATAGTCCAACCGGACTTCTCCTGACCATTCTTTTTCTTTTCCGCATCAGATTCATTCTGGAGCGTATTCAGAAGTTCTCGGATGATGTCAGTATCGGGGAGTCTCTTTTTCTTCATTTACCAGAGGCAAAGGCTTGATGGCAGGTCAAAAAAAAGGCAATCTAAATTCGTTCTATGGGGAACGGCCGACAGGTCAAGGAAGTGTGCACCATGATTCTGTTCCGGGATACTTCGTTATCTCCTCCTGGATCCTCTTCCTTTCATTTTCCAGTAAATCTGGGTGCCTTTGATCGGACTGGAGTCTTGTACATAATGAAAAGGCATCGCCCCGTTACATTCACATGCATGGATATCTGCGCCTGCATCAAGCAGGGTCTCTACGACTTCAAGGGTCTCATTGTGATAGGCCGCCAGATGAAGAGGAGTTCGGTCATAATTGTCCCGCCCATTCACCTCTGCGCCCATCTTGATCAAAAGCTGAATAATTTCAGGATTGGTTGATTTCGCAGAGGCCATATGCAGTGGGCTCATTCCAGCTCCCTCCCTCTCGTTTACATTTGCCCCCATGTCAATCAGGTGCTGCAGACTCTCAGGCGCAATGGGCGCATAGGCCGCCATAAAAAGTGGAGTTTGGCCATCCTCATTCCGCGCGTTCACATCCGCCCCCGCATCCAGTAAGATGTTCATTATTTCAGGACTGAGACATTCCGCAACCGCCATATGAAATGGTGTTGTTCCATCGTCAGAGGCGGCATTCACATCGGCCCCTGCAGAAATAAGAAATCTGAAAATATCTGGATTTTTACAGAGCATTGCAGCGACAAGGAGAGGGGTTCGGCCTTCTTTGTCCCGCGCATTCACATCTGCTCCGGCATCAATGAAAATCTGTAGAGTTTCTGAGGACAGGGCATTACCCGGTGCCGAGTGAAGCGGAGTCCAACCGGGACGATCCCGGGCATTTATATTTGCCCCCGCATCAAGTAACATTTCAAAGATCTCCGTTGGTGCACCGCCTTCAGCGGCCGTGTGCAGGGGCGTCTGCCCATGATGATTTACGGCCTTCACATCCGCTCCCTGATGAAGCAGTGTCTGAGTAACTTTGTGATTTTCATTGAATTCAGCAGCAAAATGGAGCGGTGTGCGTCCCTCCTGATCTTTCACGTTCAGGTCTGCTCCCGCGTCAATCAGAGTCCGAATGATTTCAGGATTGCTGTTCAGTCTCGCAGCGAAGAGAAGAGGGGTTTGGCCATCGTCATCTGCTGCATGCAGATCTGCTCCTGCATCAATCAACCCCTTGATAATCTCAGGATTCCCGTTCAGGGCCGCGGCGCAATGGATCGGCATTTTTCTGCTTTCAAGCCTCCAATGTATATTGGCCCCTGCGTGAGTCAGAGTTTTGATCAGTTCAGGATTTCTGCCCATCGCTGCGGCGATATTGAGCGGAGTATTGCCGTCTTGATCCACTGCGTCTATATTTGATTCTGCATCAATAAAAACATCAAGGACTTCACGATTCTCGTTCAGTACCGCGAGATGGAATGGAGTTTTGCCATTTTTGTCGATCCGTCCCAAATCTGCTCCCGCATCAATCAGGATTTTTGCAATCTCAGGGTTTTCGTTCAGCAATGCAGCGCAGTGGAGCGGAGTTTCGTGCTCCGCGTCTAGTGCGTTCAGATCTGCTCCGCCGTCAATCAAGGCCTCCAGAACCGCAGGGGTTTCATTCACTGTGGCGGCGGTGTGCAGGGGAGTTCCCCCGTCGTATTGCTTTGCGTTCAGATCAGCCCCGGCATCCATCAAGGCCTTCACAATTTCAAGATTCTCGTCTACTGCTGCAGCGGCGTGAAGCGGGGTCATGCCCTGATTGTCCACCGCGGCGATGTCAACCCAGGAGTCAAGGAAAATCTTTATCACCTCCAGGGATTCGACCCTCAGGCAGGCCAGATGCAATGGAGTTCTGCCATATTGATTCCGCATGTCAAATTCAGAACCTGCACAGATCAGGGTTATAATGACATCCTGATTTGTGTTGTACGCTGCAGCCATGTGCATGGGCGTACTGCCATCCAGTGATTGTGCATTCACTTCTGCCCCTGCATCTACCAGAGCGTCTATAATCTCATATTCAAGGCAAAGTGTAGCAGCCCAGTGAAGCGGGGTACGGCAGGCACTGTCCACTGCGTTCACATTAAGGTCTGCGTTCAATAAGATCTTTACCGCCTCGGGGATCTTACCCTTCTTTATGGCACGGCAAAGGGAAGTTCGCTCCTTTCGGTTCAGGGCATGTACATCCGCAACATGATCAATCAGGGCCTTGAATGTTTTAGGATGCTCACTGAATCCAGCAACGAGATGGAATAAAGTCCAGCCAGAATGCTTCTGATGGTCAGATTTTTTTTCCGCGTTCGGCTCTCCCTGCATGATCTCAGTGAATCTTTTGATCCGATCAGCTTGGCGAGATTGTCTTTTACTCATGTATCCAGGTAAAAGCTTTAATGGCAGAGCATCTAGCAAAGCTCCCAATCTTGAAGGTTTTTGTTCATCTGATTGCCCCCAAGAGTGCTTTTTAGCCTGGATTATTCGTTTTGCAAGAACCTCGGCAGATTGAAAAATCAAACTAGGCCAAATTCGCTCTACGGGGAACCTGCGATAGACTGTATGAGTGTACTTCATGAATTCTGAACCAATACAATACTAATCAAAGGGGGGCAATCGGCAATGAGTTAGAGGAAGCAGGGGGAATTGTCCGGCTATATTTTTGAGATTATTTCAAAACTACTTGAATCCAATTTCGGCAGATCGTTTGCACAGAATGTGTATCACTGGAACGGGAATTGATGCAGCGGGATGGACTCAAGCATACCGAGCGGACTCATTCCGCATCTCAGATACGTTCGGCGTGCTACCTGATTCTAAATGTATATTTTAGTCTGACCCCATTGTGACGCAGATGTTCCATGAGACAGAATACGAATAGCGTCCCAATGCAAAAGAACGGCAGAGGCGTACTGAAAGCCGAAGAAAATACACGAAAACTGCGGGGCTCATTGGGCAGATCATCCTGAATTACTACGGATCGGACGCACGCTACGAAGAGCAATCCCCATCCTATCCGGTTTGGGTGGCAGGGCGTGAGCGAAAATTAAATTAGCCGGGTACGAGATTTATACGAGACCCATCTTGCCGTTCCATAAAATGTCAGTGCAGGAGTTCTATCAAAAAGCCCGAAGACAGAAAATGTCTATATTGTGTGCTCCCCGCAAATCGGGGCTAGGTTCATTGTTTTGCAGGAGGAACCTTGAAGCCGGTGAATGGAGAATTTTATCGGCGGGCTGAAATGGATCTGGTTGCGCGGCCCCTGCATGATCAAAAAGAACGGGGATGCAGGATTTCAGGGCAGTAAATATCGGCCTCGTAGATCCTGTGAAGGCAGCGTTTCGTCATCGCAGTTCATTCAGGTACCTATGCGGGGCGGTGTGCGTAAAACTGAATCTGCCACCTGTAGTACTGAAGCATGAGTAAAATCAATATTGGCCGGGCGGTCCAGAATATACTGCCGAGGACGAATTCTTACACTCCCCTCATTGAGGTGATTGTTAACGCAATTGAGTCCATTGAGGAGACGGATACCGAAAGTGGAGGCCGCGTTGAGATACGGGTGCTGCGGAGCGAACATTCCGAGTCTGGAACTGCGCTTCACATGGTTGAAGGGTTTGAGGTCAGCGACAATGGGATCGGGTTTTCGGAGGATCACCGCGAATCGTTTGATACGCTGTACACGGATCAAAAAATCAAAAAAGGGGGCAGGGGCTTTGGGCGCTTTGTTTGTCTCAGACATTTTGATGATTTCCGGGTCGAAAGTGTTTACCGGGCGGATGAAGACAGATTTATGGCCAGAAAATTTTCAGTGGGCCGCAGGAATGAGATCATTGAAAATGAGGTGATAACGGAGACCCGAACCACGAACACAGGGACGATGGTTCGCCTTTGCGGGCCGATGGAGGGGACTTCGTTTGATCTGCGGCTGGACACCATTGCGAAAGTACTTGTACAGCGTCTTCTTCCGTTTTTGATTGAAGAGGGAGATTCGTGTCCAAAAATCGTTCTTTCCGAGAGAGATGGAAGTGAGGCGATCATTCTAAATCAATACCTGCGATTCATTGAGGAGATTGAGGAAGGCAGTTGCGGGTTCAAATTGCCGGTAATCCCCCCGCAGGAAGAATTCAGAGTTCGCATATTCAAGATTTACGAGCCGAGGAATCAGAAGAACCAGATCAGTCTGGTCGCGCACCGGCGTGAGGTTTCGGAAACTCCGCTCAGGAGATACATCCCCGAATTTGAGGATGCATTTTATGAAGACGGCGATGATGAGCAGAAGTATATCGTGAAGGCATACGTGTTCGGCGATTATCTTGACCGCCATGTATCTGTGGAGCGTGGTGGATTCCGGTTTGGAATGGATCCGGAAATGCATGCTCCCATTGGAAAACGAGACATTGAGATCAATGCGGCGGAAATTGCCCGTGAAGCCATCGGCAATGATTTTCTGGACAGGAAGGCGATCAAGCGGGAGTATGTTGAACGACATGTTGAGGCGGAGGCACCGTGGTTCGACAGTGTTCTGGATGAGTCGGATTTAACCGAGCTTCGGTGGAATGCGTCTCCGGATGAGATTGAGAAATTTCTTCATGCGGAGAAACTCGCACAGGAAGCTGAAATTCGGGGACGAATGGATGCAATTGCAGCGGAGGGGAGTCTGGACAGGATTGGGGGCGATGTTGCGGAAGTGGTCAGAAGGGCATCCGATAAGCACCGGGACGATCTGGTCCGCTATGTGGCATTTCGCGGGGTGATTCTGGAACTGCTGGGGCAAAGTCTTGCGAGAGATGAAGAGGGTGAGTATTTCCTTGCGGGTGCGGTGCATGACATTCTTTTTCCACGGAGCAGAGATCCAGACTGGATGCCGTTTGATCATCATAATTTATGGATCCTTGATGAGCGGCTAAATTTTGCAAACTATCTTGCCTCCGATCAGGATCTCGGAGATGTTGATCCTGATAGAGGAGCAGATCTGACCGCCTATGATCAGCGGCTGCTTTTCAGGGGAGAGGATGTGGAGGAGAATCCCGTCACGATCATTGCACTCAAGTATCCGGGGCGTGAAGGTCTGGTGAAGGATGGCACCGCAGAAAACCCGGTAGATCAGGTCATAAACTATGTTGAAGAAATTCGAGACGGAAGCGGTGAAACCTCTGCGGAACCTCCAATTCGGGTTCCCCGGAACACGCCGGCCTATGGCTACATTATCTGTGATCCATCACCGGAATTTGAGAAATGGCTCATCAACGGTAGAAATTTCACATCTATGCCGGATGGCCTTGGTTTCTTTCACTGGATCAGCGGAAGCAATCTTTACATTGAGGTTCTCAGTTGGGAGAAAGTTCTGAAGGATGCAGAGATGCGGAATTATTTTTTCTTCAGAAGATTAAGAGGGCGCTCCATTTAAGAGCAAGGCATCGAGTTTTCAGTATTTCGTCATTCTTTGTACACCTGCAGATTTGGGTACACTTGAAACAATCTAGTGCGTATCTCAATCCTGTTGTTCATGCCGATCCGGATCAATGAAGCGCATGGCGGTGTCGACCATGATTCGGATTCTGTAGAATCCCGCTTCGATGAATATTTGGATTCGGTGAGGCACGGGGCATCCGGCGGCAATCATTTTTTCGTAGAGGAGACCGCCCTTTCCATCCGCTGTCTAGCGAAGAAACCTTTTATCCGGCGAAGAACGTGCCGTAGGCGAGCATGATAGTCAGTAACGCGCCGATTCCGCCAACGGTCTAGAGCAGGAAGCGGCTGGAAAGCGCGTCCAGTTGCGCCTTGGTGGATTCGGCGTGAGGCTTCATCGTATCGTTGAGTGCGGTAATCTGTGCCTGCCGCCTTCATGTTCGCATTGAACTGTACGATAATATTGTTTCCTGCCATATTAGAACCAGAGAAATCAGTCTCTTTCGCGGTAGTTCAGGATAGAATGGGAACCTTTCCATCAGAGGAATGTTCGCCACTTAGTCTATTCGGTTAGAAACATGATCAATACACTATCACTCTCACGTGAACTCACCAAGTCGGGGCTTCAACGAGAGCACGCTGAGGCCATTGCAGATGTCGTTGCGAGAGCGGTTGTTCAGCACAACGGGAATCTTGCAACTAAAGAGTTTGTACATACCCGTATTGTTGAGATACAGAAAGGCACAGATGGTAAAATTGATACTTTACGTGTGGAAGTCGGCGATTTACGTGCGGAAGTCGGCGAGTTGCGTGTGGAAGTCGGCGAGTTGCGTGTGGCAATCAGTGAGTTACGCAGTGATATGGAGACCCAGATAGCTTCAGTTCGCGTGGAAATCAGTGCTAGCGAGGCACGAATCGTACGCTGGTTAGTGGGAGTCGCCATAGCTTTAGGCATCTTTGAGGCATTAGGTGATGTCCTGCCCAGCCTGATATCAGGGCTTGGTTAATCCTTTGTTGGGCAAGTATTTTCGTAGCATCAAGGGCTAGCCGATCAGGATTTATTGCCCGTGCTCTTCCCTGATTGGAAGCTTATAACTGGTTGCATAGAATAAAAGTTAATGTCGTTAGACAACTCCTGAATTCTATGATATTCAAATCGTCGTAGTCGGGTCGATAGCCCGTCTAATTCAGGGATGGAGGGGAGACAATTCTGGATTACTGAATTGAGGCGGGAGTTGCGCATGACCATGTGCAAAGTCTGGCATCATGCAGTTTCGAGGATTTCTGGATTAGCGGTTTCTCTGTTTGACCACATCCGCGACCAACTCACTCTGTTTTCCGTAACTGGCAATAAATAATGATTTGCGAGCCCGGGTACAGGCCACATACAGGAGGGAACGCGCCTTCCGGTAAATTTCTTTCTTTGCCATCTCATCCTCTGCCTCTTTGAGTACGCCTTGATGCGGGAGGTAGCGTTTATTTGCACTTGCCACAATCATATGATCGTATTCCAGTCCCTTCACACGGTGCATTGTAGCGAGCCGGATCCCAGGAATAGATGCACGGTCATTGTTCTTTTTGAGTTGATGGACCTTGATTCCCCGAGCAGTGAGTGCTCCCTCATAACGTGCCAGTTCGTGCAAGGTTGGGGCAACAAGGCAAATATGATGAAGGTGATCCTCGTTGCATTCCAGACTGTTGATGTACTTGATGATGCCTTCCTGTTCTTGAATCTGGGTACGGTAGGTTTTTATGATCGGTGGTCTTTCGCCCTGGATCAATGAAGTATATCCCTTCAGCGTATCCCGCTGCCCGTCCATGTCATCGTACGGGATCCCCCTCAGAAATCCGATGGCCCAGTTACGTACTCGCTCCGGGGTGCGATAATTAATGCGCAGCCGTCGGCCGCGTCCACGGATATTAATACCACAGTGGGATAAAATCACCTTCCGTCCATAAATGCGCTGGTGTGTATCGCCGGCAAGGAGCAGATCATTTTGTCCTTCGGGGAGGATTGCACGGATCATTCGGAGGGATGCCTGGCTCATGTCCTGTGCTTCATCAACAACCACACTGCAGTAGCCTGGTGGATCGGTCTGGAACTGCTCCACCAGTTGATGTTGAAGATCATAGGGGTCTGTAATCCCCTGTCGTTTGAGTTCGTCACGGTAGGCTTCAAAGACCTTCCAGAGTTGCCCGCGAGCGGTTCGCGTTAATCGCTGGCCACGCCCCCGGCGGGATGCGCGAAGATATTGCTGCAGGGACTGCAATCCGCCTGCTGCAACGACGGCTTCAAATTCATCTCGAATAAAATGCTGAGAATAGGGGAGGTCATCCATCATATCCATGGCGATCCTCCACGCTTGATTCGCCAGTTCTTTTTCGCGACTGAAATAGGTCATGCGATCCGGCAGACCACGCTTTTTGGCCTGGATTCTTACCCAGGAATCAATATTGTCCACCTCAATACGCTTGAACACGTCCGGAGCGCACATGCGCCTCAGATTATTGGAAATATCGGAGGCCAGGTTACTGTTGAATACAAGGAATAAAATCCGGTCACGCTCACCGGTAAAGATCTCACTTGCGAGGTGATGGGCCCGGTGCATGGCAACCACGGTTTTACCAGTCCCTGCACCTCCGAGTACCCGTATTGGGCCGTTGGCGTGCATTTTGACGATACGTTCCTGAGATGGATGCAGGTAGATTCTCCATTCGGATAGTGGTGCGTCAATCATTTTCTGGAGATCTTCATCCGTGATCGTCACAAACTGGCGCCTGTTTTCGGGGTGATTCAGTTCATTTTCCTCATCATACTGGCGGGCAAGCTCGGTGATTTCTTTGAGGATGTCCTCATAGGATGTACCGGAGGCAAGGTCATCCAGCGCAAGCCAGACATCTTCGGGCAGTACATTGGAGTACTCCCCAAGGTCATGGACGGTTTTAAAACTCCGCACTAAATCCAACTGCGCCTCTGGCACTCCCAGGCGCAGAAGTTGGCGGTCACGGTAGGCAGAGAACAGGGTTTGCTCCTGTTGTTCTTCCCCGGGCTTATCCTCGGAGGATTCAGAGATCTGGATCGTCTGATAGACCCCCGTGTACTGGTTCTTCTCAAAACGGTGTGTGCGTGCCCAGGCATAGGCGGCATCATGTACATCCACATGCAGGCAGATGACCCGGTTACTCTCTTTTTCCTGATATGCAATGATGCGATACTTCAAGTCCAGCCGGATGGAGCGCATCCTGCTGCTGGTAGACAGGACGATCTTCTCAAAATTGAAGCCGCTGGAGTGGGGGTTCGTTTGATAGCGGCTCATGAAACTGAATACTTTGGATTTTTGCGCGGTGGGGAGTCTTTCGGCAGCGGCCCAAAAGGTTGATGTCTGCATGAGAGCAACATTCATTTGTCGAGGAGTTTGAGGATTTCGGGAATATTGATGGCCGTCAGTTTCTCCAGTTCAAAGCAATTCCATCCGTCACGCTCACACACGGAGCGATCCTCCCAGCATTCTCCATAAAGGAGCGCCACGTTCTGCGCGGGCCATGCGATTTCGGCAGTGGTGAGGATCTCGTTAGCGGGATTGGTAATCTCAAAATATATCTCAGGTGCAGGGGCATCATGATCTGCCAATTTTTCAAGCAGCGGCAGATAGGAGGAATCCAGAACTTCGTCATTCAAAACATTGCTCCATGCGTTTGACCTACCGGGATGGATTTCCTGGATACTCAGTGCTTCGTAGTGCTCATTCCTTTGAATCCCGGATGCACAGAAAAAGCCAGTGCGGGGATGAATGAACTGGAACAGGTTCATTGCCCGCAGGAATCCATTCCAGATCGGTTGAAATGTGATCTCGGACTGTGCACGGTCATCGATATAGGCAAAAACCCGCAAAGCGGCAGGATCAATTGTTTCGGAATTGGCGAGATTGACGGCGACGCAGCTGGTGTGCAGTTCTTTTTGATCACGGATCCAGTACGCTCCGATACGAGCGCCTTTTCGCATGAAACAGTCCTCCATGAACCATTCCGGGGCAAGATCGCTGAGCTCGTCCGCGGAGGCGGTCTCAATGACATTCAGTACGGCATGACAGTACGCCAGTGCCTGCCATTTTTCGGGGTCTGGGTCTGTCAGATATGCTTTTAGGAGATCAAAACTTCCTGCCCCTTTCACGTTGTTCTGCTGTGACAGACTTCCCAGATCTGATTCAAATTTTTTGATAAAACTGTCAAAATTTCTGAATGCACTGCGCCGGGAGTCAAGCGGGAACAGATCTCCGTTTCGTTCGGGCTCATCCTGTTTGAGGTCATTCCATGTCAGGGACCAGACTAGGTAGCGTCCGGAAGCCAGAATTGCCATGCGTTTCAGTGTGTCATCCGCGAATTGATCCCGATGATACTCGAAGCCGTCCGTAAAGACGGCAACAGGGAGCGCGTTCGAGTTGGGGTCCGGTGTGAGCAAAAAATCCGGTTTAGAGGGCACCTGTACGCCTTTACTCCTGTCCAGAAGAACCTGACATTCAACGGTCCAGATCTCGTTACCGACTTTGAGTTCGTATAATTTATCGGTGCCGCGGTGGATTGGTGACAGACTGGCTGAGTGCCATTTTTTCAGATGTTCAAGGAACCTCTGTTCCAGTGCACTGTCTACGAGTGGATGGACAGGAATATCATCCAGGCTTCTAGTCTCATCCAGACCGTCTCCTTTGTTCACAATGCTTTCCAGGATATCAATAGCAACCTCTCTGGAAATCGCCCCTCTATGGAACGAGTTGCGGTATGCAAAGAGGCATCGATAGCACCCGTCTTTGGCCGGATCCTCTTTGCATCGGCATTTTTTTAGATCATCCAATGCAGGCCTCAGGACTTTCTCAAGAATTGTTTTGTCTGTGAGGAGATCCCTGAGATGCCCGGTTCCACCTGGCACGGTGTCGTAGAGATAAATGAATGTACGCCGAATCTCTTCGCCGGGGACCGGTGCATCCTGCGTGATCGTTTGCAGGTGGTTTACCTGACCGCGAAAATGCTCTTTCAGCCCCATGAAAAGGGCCGCGGAGAATGATTCGGCCTGGAGTCCGGTTTCGGTATGATCTACAACCGGTAAGAGGATGCGGATACATTCGGATTCAAAGTTATGATACAGAGACAGGGAAACTCTTGGCTCTTTGTCTTTGTCCCGATATCTGCAGTAGTATTCATGGGGAGAAGTCTCATTTTCCAGTTCCACTCTGCCGCATTCGGTGCAGATACGGAATCCTGCAATGATTTCTTCCTCGCCGGCGATCTTTACCCGGGATCCATCGGAGGATGGATCTCCGTGGTTGATGAAGGTGAATGCGGCCCCTTGAATAAAGTCAAATCCAAACGGTACCTCGGAATGTCGGGCTTTGTAGGCGATTTTCACATCTTCGGGATCAAATTTTACATGGGTTCGAATGACAGGGCTGATGTGCTGTCGCTCGTCACGCCGGTCATCAATCCGGTTGTTACTTTCGTGGGAGGTGGATCTGGCGGTGGAGAGGCAGACCAGTTTTAGTGTCTGTCCCATATCTCCCCATCCATCAGAGTTACATTGCGGACATTTGGCAGTTCGTTCTTCTGACTCGGGTTCATGCCAGGAGCAGTCGGGACAGAACCGCCAGGTCTGGATGTCATTTTTGTCAAAGCGTATCCCGTTGATGCGAACCTTTTTCCCGTTCGCATAGAAGTAATTCCCAGGGGCGAATTCCCGTATGGCCCGCTGACCGGGCCGTTCAAAGGTTTCGGTCAGCGGCTTCTGCTGTTCCTTTTCTTTTCGCTGCAGGATTGTGGAATGCAATTGGACACTGCTCTGGGGGAAGGCATAGTTCGGAAGGATACCTTCGTCCGAGAGAAAATTGAACACTTCTTTGTCACCGATATGAAATCGGAGGCTTCGCAGTCCGGCCCGGTGATTCTGGAGGTCTTTCAGATTCTTTTCATAGTTCTCATCACGCGGTGCATGTTCATAGTCTTTGATCCGTCTGCTCAGGCGCTCAATGCGGTTATGCAACTCCCTGCGTTCGGCATACTGCTGAATAAATGCTTCCGTGACTCGATATCTCAGGTTGGTTTTAGAGGAGGCATCCGGGTAGAAGAAGTGAGTCAGAGATTCAAGCAGTTCCGGTTGCAGGTTGCCAAACAGTTCCTTGAACCCCTGCGCCAGCTCATCAGCATGAGTGGTAACATAATTCAGCCAATTGAACGGGAATTTCCCATCATCCTCGTTGGCCAGAGAACTGAGAATAATCCTCAAATTATCTGGAACGGCCGCATTTTTTGAATGGGCAACCCACATATCCAGGCTATAGGCGGCCATTTGGCGCTCCAGTACGGCAGGTGCTTTTAAGAATACCCCAGGTACAGTCACTTCACCGCTGATCATATCCTGCGGTTCGGCAAAGAAATAGAGGTCATGGGGCTGATTGGTTGCAACCGCAAATCCAAATGAATTTCCATCTTTCCGCCCGGCCCGTCCGATCCGCTGGACATAATTTGCCTGTGACGGCGGGATGCTGCACAGAAATACCGTTGACAGGTCTCCGATATCGATCCCCAGTTCCAGGGTTGGGGTACAGGAGACGATATTCGGATCCCAGGGGTGTCGCTCCTTGCGCATGAATGTCTTTTCAATCTCTTCCCGATGCCCGGCGGTCAGGAGACCGGTGTGCTCTTTGGGAACGAATCGGCAGACATCCCCGGCCCCGTAGAGTGCGCGGTAGTAGTCTATATCATGATCCTCTTGAATTTTGAATTGTCCCCGGCATTTGTGGATCATACAGGGCATCGCCTGCCAGATATCGTGATCCTGTGCAGGGACGCTGACATCATACGAACAGGTTTCACAGGCGAAACGGGTCACTTTTGTGGTAACCGTGAGTTTGTTCGGCGCAACTCCCCAGACGGTGTGCTGATTGGCGGAGTACGGCTTGAGGATGCCGGCAGGTGCAGCATCAATGATATCCTTGAGTGCCGCATCAAATCCGGCGGGAGTCAAGTTTTCTTCTGCGACCAAACATTTATGCCCCCATCCCTGGACCCAGGAGTTGTTTCTGCTCCCTGTGAGGGGAAGAAAGTTTTTCGTAGATTTAGTGGATAAGAAGCCGTGACGCGGGCTGTTGGGCTTGAATCGGGGTGCCCATTTTTGCTGGAGATAAAGTTTGGTTTTCCCCAGCCCCTGGATATAGTCTTTGAGTGCGGGATGTGCAATGCCGCCACCGGTTCGGAGTCGATAGAGGAGGCCGGTCAGAAATTGGATCAAGTTCTGTTCTGTGATGGATCCCAGCCCTTCGTGATATTTTCCCCTGATGGCGGGCAGGATTTTCGCCGTCCAGTTTCTCAGTAGATTCTGATCCACCGAGACGGCGGCGGAGTGGGTGTTTTCGAGGGTGCGTCCTCTGCGGGCACGAAGTCCGAGGTTGTCAAAGACTTCCCATTTGAGGCGTTCTGCCACGAGGTAGGGCAGATTTGAGTTTTCGGGGAGTGTTCCTCTTTTGACCAGTACTCCATAGTCATCCATCCAGTCCATATTGGGCGCAATGAATGTGCCTACAAAGTCTGCATCTCCCAGGTTTTCACGCTGAGATTGCACAAGCCCGTTTGCAATCGCTCCAATATTCCGATCTTCATCCAGGTTTTTGAGGTATTGCAGGATTGCTGTTCGGACGCTAAAGGCATACGTCCGGGCCTCAAAGTAGCCCGCGCGGTGCGCAGCATCCTGCACGGAGTCGGAGAAGGTCAGGACCTTCTTATCGTCATTGTAACGGGATGAAAAGGTTTGCCCTAACGCTGCGGACAGCAGCGTTGCTCCCCCCGCACCGAATATGTTCGGCTGATTGGACTCTCCGCAGTGCGGGCATTCAGGCCTTCCATTCTGTCCGAATTTCAGGGAGGGGATATGAACGGGGAGGAGGGCTTCTTCCGTTGAGCAGTCTGAGCATTTTGTTGCACGGGCATTCTGGGGTTGCAGGCATGCTGGACAGAGGCGCCAGTTTTCCGTGAAGTTTAAGTCTTCTCCTGGGTAAATGACCTTCAGTTCAGCGGCGGCGGACTTGCTGAAGTAGGTGCGATAGATCTCCTCAAGGTTCGTGATAAAGGGATCGGTATCGGTTTCCTGCGCCGTCACCCATCCTGCGGTCCCGCACTTGATGCAGGAGGCAAGCGGAAGGTAGTGCGGGGATTCGGTTGAAGCCAGATCGGCATCCCATGCTAATCGGGGATTCGGATCCACGGAGACGACCATCCTTTTGAGTTCACGCATCCAGAATTGGATTCTTACATCCAGCAGGGGCCGGTCTGCGGTTTTTGGGTCTCGGGCATGGCTGACCAGAGACAGAAGGCTTTCCAGAAGAAGTTGATGATCCGCGCCTTCTTTCGCATCTTCTTCCCCGGGCAGTCTCCATTGCCCGGCCACTTCTGTCATTAGCAGGGTATTGGGGCCGACCAGTTGTACTAGGTTCTTAAAGGCACCGTGCTGGTGCAGTTTTTTGCCAAGATCTTGTCTCCATTTAGGCGTATTGAGCGTCTCTTCGGAAACTTCACCTCCGAACCATGCCTTGTACTGTGCCTGGAGGTAAGCCTCACTGGATTCAAACTGATCTGACCGAAGTAACTCATCACTGGTTGGAAACTTAACATACGATGTCTGTAAATCTGTCAGATAATCTCTCGGATCCAGCCGTGCCTCGGTAATGATTGCATCGTCATCAAATTCGGCATCAAAGATCGTTCTGGCATATTCACGCAGTTTGTTACCGGATCCGGTACCCAGCGTGGCAGACGTTCCAACGGGGCAGATGGTTTTGCACTGAAGGCGTGTTTTGAGCCTCCGCAAAAGGCACGCCAGATCGGTTCCCTGCGCTCCGTCAAACGTATGGAGTTCATCCACGACCACATAGCGCAGGGTATCTGGATGGTTCTTCTCCCAGAGGGGTTTATCCTTTGGCCGGATCAGGAGATAATCCAGCATCTTGTAATTGGTCAGCAGCAGATCAGGAGGCGATTCGCGCAGCTTATGCCGATCTGAAATGATATTGGACTCGGTCATACGGGAGTGAGAACTTGCACCGAGTCCACCGACATAAAGGCCTGCGGTAACCACTGCTTTGAGGCTGGGGGTCTGGAAGATGAGTCTTGCAATCCGCTTGGCCTGATCTGCCGCAAGTGCATTCATCGGGTAGATGAGGATTGCCTTGATCCCGGACTGCCCGGCGGTCTGCCGGCAGTAGTCCAGAATTGGAAGCAGGAAGGACTCGGTTTTCCCGGACCCGGTGCCGGTCGCCACGATCGTCGGTTTGGGCGGGTCCGCGCCCAGCCGCTCAAATGCACGCGTCTGATGCAGGTAGGGGGGAAAGCCCAGTGGGATTTCCGGGAAGGGCTCTTCGTTCGAGGTGCTTTTCACGAACGGGAGCTGGAAGGACAGATAGCTTCCCCGGATGGCTTCTTTGTTCCTGATGAACTGATCCAGCGCCTGCGCGAGTGCCGGCGTGGTAATCCGGTAGCGTGTCCGCAGGAAATCCTGGATGGTTTCGTGGACTTCCCGTCCCACAACGGAAGGAATCATAGCCGGTTCTCCCGTTTTGCTTTTTCAAAGAACGCCCATGCTTCGCGGTAATCTTCTTCGCGGTCGCACTTGTCAAACGGGGCATGGAACTCTATCGTCCGCTCTCTGGGTCCGCCCGGCAGCGTATCATCCATAAACGTATGGGTAACGATGCCTTCGGTCATATCTTTGATGTCGTTCCATCCGAGGGGGATGCCTGTTACCGAGCTTGTGGGGGTATGAATTCCGAATGAATTCTTTTTGCCGGATTTGGTGCGCGGGATGGGGCTTTGTCCGGTTTTCTTGGAGAACACAATACGCCCCCGGGTATCATAGTACGTTTCATTCTCGTAGGATTGCAGGATGGGGAACTGGATCCGGTAGAGGGTGAGGAGTTCTTCGAGGGTGAGGCCGAGTTCCAGAGCGTGCAGGGTGTCAATTTCGATGAGTGCCTGCCGCCGCGCATAATCGGTGCGGAGCGGACTGTGCCATGACCAGGGAGACTCCAGTCTGCCAAACCACTCCGCATCCAGCCGCGGATCCTGCCGGGACCAGGGAAGCGGCCTGCGCTGTGTCATTTCCGGGGTGCAGGCATCCCATAGAGTGCGGTAGTCGGTGGTCAGGCACGAAAGCCCCAGGATCCTTGCAGTGGCCGCCGGGGAAGCGTTTGAGAATGGAAGTCCGGCAAAGAAAATTGGAT
This sequence comes from Rhodothermales bacterium, assembly GCA_022822185.1. GTDB lineage: Bacteria > Bacteroidota > Rhodothermia > Rhodothermales > Bin80 > Bin80. The sequence continues at coordinate 58,874 of JAJECE010000079.1, forward strand.
GTAAGTCTGATTTAGTACCGATTTTTACCGCCATATCCGTCACGACCGAGAGAACCGTAAAAAGCATACTGATCAGATTTTTCATATTCTTCATGGCTACGCTACCCACCGAATCAATATGTCCTGTTCCCGGCGGAACGAGTGCGGGAATCAACGTCCGTTCACTTCCAGGTCCCAATCTTTTCCGCATGGCCACCCGGTACTCGTCGGTTACGCGGGTCCCCCAGAGCGTGGTGGGGGTTCTGCGGGTATAGAGTTCCGGGGCACATGCCCGCACATAGTTGGTTCGCGGGAGGTAGGTTTCGGGGAGCGTGGTCAAATCAATCCTTGAATAATCACTGTTCGTCTTGCATCCTTCGTTCGGGGTCTGAAAAAATGGGGTTCCGACAAAGATATGCGGTCCGGAGAGGATCCAGCCGGCGGCCTCGTCGGGGAAGCCGGTCTGCCGGCGGATCGTGCCCTTTTTCTGTGCCCCTGTTTCGTGCCACATTGCGGTCATTTTATAATCCAGATCCCGCATTCGTCGCGGGGCCTGTGCGAGTTTCTGGAGGATGCCGGCCAGCTGCCGCGCGTGTACGAGGGGGAGCCGGGCCTGGCGGGGCGGGGTTCCGGGGGCATCGTAGAGCAGGGCGTAGGTCTGCAGTTCTTTTTTGGTGACCCGGATCACGCGGTGCCGGTGTTCGGACAGCTCCCACTGGTTGCCCTTGGTTTTGATTCCCGGCACCGGCCCGAGGCCGTCGTGCTTCAGGGACTTGATGGCGGTCAGCGGTGAATATAGGTTCGCCATGGAGATGAAGACAATCTCATCTTTCTTCTGTCCGTAGATATTGATGCTGAATTTAACCCGCGTATCCACCTCTTCAAACAGATGCAGCACATTTTCAAACTGCAATCGGTAGCGGAGTCGTGGATAGAGAACTTCCCGGAGTGTTTGTCCCCGCGCTTCATCATAGACGGAGTCGGGATGCAGGAGGCCAACGGCGCCGCGGCTGACGGCCCAGCTGGTGCAGAGGAACGCTTTGTAGAGATTGGTCTGCATCCCTTTGAGGAGCGGATAGTTCTGCATTGCATTGAGGAAGGAGAGCTGTCCGCCGACGGCTTCATAGGCCGACAAATAATACTCCCGGCGGCCGGGCCGCTCCAGCCATGCGCCCCGGAGTTTGGCCGTTCGGGATGCACTCAGTTTCTTGGTGACGAAGCGGGGTTCGGTGTCGCCGATAATATGTTTTTCGATGAAGTCCGGCTTGCGCCAGGGCGGGTTTCCCAGCACCACATCAAAGCCGCCGTGCTGTTTGAACTGATCGGCGTACTCCAGCTGCCAGTGATGAAACCGGTGCTGGCGGGCCAGTTTCTGGACCAACTGCAGCCGCGGCCGTGCGGCAATGAGGGAGTTTATATCGACAAAGCCCAGTGCATCCCGCTCGGCATCTTCGCTGAAGAGTGCATAGGTTTCGGCGGCGTGTTTGCCGGCCAGAATCTCGGCGAGATCGCCGAGGTATTCTTCGCGGTGAGGCAGGAGGGGGGCCTGATCGATGGGCCAGTACCAGAGGGCGCACCAGTAGTCCATGACGAGTTTAAGCCGCTGGTAGGCACTGATATTGCCGTTTTCTGGCGTGAGGATCCGCTGGAAGTGGGCTTGTTTGGTGCGTGTGGAGGAGATGCCGGAGGTAGGCAGGGCGGCACCGGTCCCTTGCTGCACGGATGGATGGCCGGTTCTGGTGCCTGCTTCGCCCTCCCCATGAGGCCCGTCTTGCACAGGAATTCCGCCTCGCGCATCCATCCCGCCTTGCGTATCGATCCCACTTTGTGGGTAGATGGGAAAGGGATCGGTGGTGACTTCTTCCAGCCGGATCAGGTCCCGGATATGCTGTTCCCAGAGACGGTCCACGATGGCGGCGAGCGTGATCAGTTGCTTTGTCTCGACTTCGGTGATCGGCTTTGTGAAGGTTTTCCGCCATGCGGCGATCTGCCGGATGGCCTCCCCGGCCAGTTGTCGGACGACTTTGTCTTTGTACATGGCCATTCCGGGATCGCCGACCAGGAAGTGGTAGACCTTGTCTTCGGGGTACGCTTCCTGCATCCCGGAGATGACGGCCTGCACAAAGGAGTCGCCGCTGCGGGCCTGCTCGTGGAAGGGCAGATCGGCGGGCGGCTTCTCCCACCATTTGCCCTGCTGCAGCACTTTGCAGGAGTAGACGCGCCGCCAGGCGCCCACGAGCGAGTTGCCGCACTTGAGCTGATTGCCGAACCACGGCACGAACCCGCCTTCGACCAGCGTATTGAGCCAGATGGAAATTTCGCCCAGTTCCACGGCGACCGGGTTCAGGTCTACGCCGTAGACATTGTTGTCGGCAAAGTACATTTTGACGCGCTGCAGTTCGGTCTTCCACCGTTCCGGCGGCAGCACCTCGCCCCGCTCCCGGGTTTTCCGGGTCAGATAGGCTTCGGCGAGCTGCGAGACAGCTTCATTCAGAAAGGCCGCCGATCCCATGGCGGGCTCGCAGACGGTGATCTGCAGGATCTCGTCCGCGGGCTTGCCCTCCAGGACTTCGTTCAGTGCGAATCGGGTGACGCACCGGGTCAGGCTTTCGGGCGTGTAGTAGGAGGCGGATTCTTCGCGGGCGCGTCCGGTGAGGCGGTAGATGAAGGTGCCTTTGGGGTGGCTGCGCAGGGTTCCGTCGGGATTGGTGACCCGCTCGCTCATCTCATAGTGCTTTTCCAGAGCATCCTGATTCACGAAGTAGGCGGCATCCAGCACGTCGGGCGTTGTCTTTGCGGGCTTGACTTCATACAGGTGTTCGGTCGCAATAAAGCCGCGGTAGCTTAAGAGCGCCTCGTAGACGGCTCCCAGGTGGTTTACACTCAGATGCCGGTACGAGATGCGTCCGCGCCCCTGCCACTTTCCTTTTTTCTTTTTCTGAAAGTCCTCATGCCCGAGCGACATCATCTGCAGGATCCGCTGCCAGCTCTGGTTTGTGATCCGGATTGCATTCAGGCGCGGGGTCTTCTCGGGGTCAAAGAGGTCGCACTGCAGGGGGGAGATGGCAAAGGTGTGGACCCCTTCCTGCAGCACCTCCTGCTGCGTTCCCTGCTCGTCATAGCCTTCATAGACGAGTTCAAAGAGCATCTTCAGGGACTCATCAAAGAAGCTCCCTTCGGCGCTCCCGTTCTCGTGGAGCGAGACCAGTTCCAGGTCCCGCAGTTTTTCCAGGCTGTAGCCGCTGCGGTAGGCTTCGGCGTTCATGGGCAGGTACCCCAGTTCTTTCCGCGCTTCCACATTGAACAGGAAAAGCAGCCGGTACATGTAGTACAGGCATTCCAGCGTCAGTTCGTCCACGAACGCATCCGTATACGGTCCGTGCCAGTTTTTCCGGGCCCGCATAGACGACAGATACTCATTGCCGAGGATTTCAATGGATTCGCGGAGGGCGTATTTGAGACTGCCGGACACGCCGGTGGCGTGCCGGAGGGCATGCTCCTGGAGTTCCTCTTGATAGGAGGGCCCGGTGCCGGGACACAAGGTGGATTTATGGAGGAGCATGGTGAGCAGTTTCCAGGTCTCAATGCGGGGCAGCTGTTCATAGAGTCCATCCCAGTCAAAGCGCAGCATGCGTCCGGCACCCCATTTGTCCCGCTCCAGAAGCACCCAGGTCTGGAGTCCGGTGAGCAGGATCCAGCGGGGCGGGGTCTGGATGGAAAAGGCTTTGGTGATCAGGCGCTGGAAGGATTCGCTTTGTTCCGGTGGAACAAGGGACAGCAGTTCTTCACCGCTGCCGTCTGCATCTGCTGCTTCGACGATCCACATGTAGGGTTTTTGGAAGGCGTCCAGCTGTGTCAGAACCTGCAGGTGCATGCCGGCATCCAGTTCAATCCGTTCAGGACTGCGCGGATAGCCCAGCAGATAAAGCAGGCGGCGGGTCCATGTTTGCTGGATGGCCGCCCGCTCCGATGCAGGTGCGCTGCGAAATTGCTCCCGCGCAGTCAGATAGTCCGTGCCCAGTGCTTTGAGGGGGATCCAGGGCCGGGCCTCCGCCTCTTCGGAGCCCCCGTGTCTAGACACCTCGAATTCCTCCGCCTTCCAGCGCTTCTCGAAGTCTTTGATGGACTCCGGCAGGATGGCATGCCAGTAATGGTCGGGGTAAAACTCGTTCTGGTTGACGAGTCCGGTGAAGTTAAATTCCATGAGATGATTCGGCAATCAGGACGGCAGAGACATGGATGTAGGGCTCCGCTTCCATGGTCATGGAGGTTTGAATCCAAAGCCGGAACTCCTCAAACCGCCGCCGGATTTTTTCCAGTTCCTTCTGCCTGCGGGAAAACTGCACCTGCGCAATCCCGCGCTCCGGCTGAAAGGTCTCTTCGATGTAGGTCTGCTGGCGGTGTTCAAGCTCGCGCAGATCCTCCAGGTGCTGATTCAGGGAACGCGTCAGGTCATCCTGGAACCGGGTTCGATCCTGAAGGGCATGCGCTTTTGCGCGGTCCACGGCATCCGGGACCCGCTGCTGTGCAATCTCCAGCAGATCCGAGGTGTTGTGTCCCTGATTGGGGAGTTTGTCGGAGCGGAGGACCGGGTGGAGTTCCGAGTCTTCAAACCGGCGGATCTCAAAGGAACCAGGGGGCCCGGATCTACGGCCGGTCATCAGGTACCACCGCTGAAAGACGGTCACGCCCTTGCGGTTGGGCCAGAGCACGGTAATCAGATAGGAGAACGTGTCCGGGGTCATGGAGGAAAGCCAGATGGCGGGGGCTTCCAGGCGCTTGAAGGACAGGCGGATCTTGTCGGTCATCCACTCCGTGAACGGGTGGACAGGCCACAGGAACTGGAGCTCCGGCCAGGTATGCTCAAAGGCGCGGCACCGCGCAATGGATTTCATCACGGCCGCTGGATCCGAAGAGAGGACAAAGCGGCTCCCTTTCGGGCGCACCGCGACCGGCAGCTGGTTCACGACACTTTTCAGCACGGTCTGTCCCTGCTTATTTTGGGGGGCCACAATGATGCGCTGATTTTCGTCCGAGCAGGTGATGTCCAACTGTGCGCCGATCTGTCGGGCCCAGTTCTGCCGGATATAATTCAGGGCGGCCTTCGAGTAGGCGTAGTCGGTTTCAAAGAGGGAGGGGAGTTCGCCGGTCTCCGACTCTTCAGCGACAATTAGATTTGGGGGAGGATTTAGAAGGGCGGCAAGCGGATCAAAGTCCGGGTCGTCCTCCGGGTTGCGGCTGCGGGCCGTAAGCCGTTTTTCGGCCTCCTCCACAGTCAACTTCTCCTCCATGGCCCCGGCGGTGAGTTTTTCCTCTTCCTCAATCTGATAGACCCCCATCAGGGTCGCGGGATCGCCAAGATTCTTTTCCGCCTGCTGTTCTTTCTCAATGAGCAGTTCCAGGATCCGCGCATCCCCCTTGAATTTTTCATTCCCGCTGTCGGTGATCAGATAGACAATCTGAGGATTGCGCTTCTGTCCATAGCGGTCAATCCGCCCGTTGCGCTGCTGGAAGCGCATCAAAGACCACGGAATATCAAAGTGGATCAGCCGGCGGCAGTGATAGTGCAGGTTAATCCCCTCGGAGCCGACATCCGTGGAGATCAGAAGGCGCACCGGAGACTGATCCTGTCCGAACCGGTCCACGACCTCCTGCTGCTGCACATCGGAGAGCGTGCCGTGGAGAATGTCCACGGCATCCTTCTTGAGGCGCAGGTCCCGGGCCAGATACTCGCTCAGAAAATTTAAGGTGGCCACCCGTTCGGTGAAGATCAGCAGGCGGTCCTGCGGGTCCCTGCCCGTCCAGTGCCACTGTCGGATAACGGCCAGAAGCCGTTGGTACTTGGAAAATTCCTGAATCCCGATCTGCTCCAGCGCATGCTGCATTGTGTGCCACGGCCGGAGGTCATTGGCCGTCCTGCGGGCTTTCTCCAGTTTTTTGATCCGGCTGCAGACCGACTCTAGACAGGCGGACGGGGAGGAGAGGGCCGCTTTCTCCATTGTGGTGCGAAGGAGCCAGCCGTCGCCCGTGCGTCTCGACAGTTGTTCATGACGCGTATCGGCGATCACACCGAATAACGCTTCTTCCTCCGCCGAGGCCGTCGCACGCACCAGTTCGACTTCACGGTTCAACAGCTTTGCCTGATCCCGGATATCCTTCTTAAAGCGGCGGACAAGCAGATGCTTGCCCTCCAGATCCTCTCTGGTGTAGTTCTGTTGATCGGCAATCACGGTGGGATCCAGCATTCTGATCAGACTGGCAAAGCTTTCCGCCCGCCCGTCATGGGGCGTGGCGCTCAGCATGATCAGCGAATCGCAGCGGGAGGCGAGGATGTCGGCGAGTTGATGCCGCAGGGATACGCGCTGGTTTTTCTTTTTCGCAACATTCTGCACCTCGTCAATCACGACGATATCCCAGCCGGCTTTCTCCAGGAACGGCCGCCAGGTCGTGGCATTCTTGAGCGTATCAATGGAGATGATCGCACGATCAAAGCAGTGGAACGGGTTATGTCCGGCGGGGAGCTGCTCCCGCAGGCGGGCAATGCCGATGGAATCCAGACGTACGAGCGGGATGGAGAACCTG
>JAJECE010000018.1 GCA_022822185.1 Rhodothermales bacterium
TCGTGGTCGGGTACGTCAGGGGTTCTTCGGGCAGGAGATCAATCTGACGACCTACAATCTGTGCCGAATCAACATGTTTCTGCATGACATCAATTTTGAAAAGTTTGATATTGCCCTTGGAGATACGTTGACTGACCCGGCGCACCTGCACGAGGCTCCCTTTGACGCAGTCGTATCGAATCCGCCCTATTCTGTCAAATGGCCCGGCAAAAACAACCCGCTGCTGATCAACGACCCGCGCTACGCCTCTGCGGGTGTACTTGCACCTCCGAGCAAGGCGGATCTTGCCTTCACCATGCACATTCTGTCCTCCTTATCGGTGGACGGCACGGCGGCGATTGTTGAATTTCCGGGGGTACTTTACCGTGGCGGCGCGGAGCAGAAGATCCGGCAGTATCTGATTGACAACAACTACATTGACACGGTCATTCAACTGCCCAAAGAACTCTTCTTTGGAACGAGTATTGACACCTGTATTGTCGTTCTGAAGAGATCCAAACGTGATAACGCGGTTCTGTTTATAGATGCTTCCAATGAATTTGCACGAAGCGGGAACAAGAATACCCTTCTGCCGGAGCATCAGCAGAAAATCCTGGATGCATTTGCCGGGCGCAGGGATGTGGAGTATTTTGCTTGTCTTGTGGACAGCCGTGAGATTGCAGAGAACGACTACAATATTGCGGTGTCCTCCTATGTTGAGCAGGAGGATACCCGTGAGGTGATCAACATTCAGGTACTCAATACCGACATTGCCCGCATTGTTGCAAGGCAGGGGCAACTCAGAACAGAAATTGATGCGATTGTAGCCGACCTGGAGGGGGAGCAGCCATGAGTCAGATTGAAAAATTGATCGCTGAGATATGCCCTGGAGGGGTGAAGTTTGAAGCAATTGGCGCACTTACCGAGAGAACTTCCAACATTCGCTGGCAAGATTCCAAAGGTAAGAAATTTAAGTATGTTGACCTCACTTCGGTGAATCGGGTAACTCATAGAATCGGAGACACAAAAACCATTGACAGTGATTCTGCACCGAATAGAGCGCAAAAAATAATCCTTAAAGGTGATGTTCTTTTTGGCACAACTAGACCGACGCTGAAACGCTATTGTCTAATACCTGAAGAATATACTGGACAGATATGCAGTACCGGGTTTTGTGTTCTGCGTCCGAGATCTCATTTACTTCATCCTCACTTTCTGTTCCACATTTTGGGCACAGATAACTTTTACAGTTATGTCGAAGCCAATCAACGCGGCGCAAGTTATCCGGCAATTTCTGATAGCGCAGTGAGAAAATTCAAGGTTCCTCTTCCTCCACTTGAAATCCAACATGCGATTGTCGGGATACTGGACAAGTTTACAGAGTTGGAGGCAGAACTGGAGGCAGAACTGGAGGCGAGGAAGCGACAGTATCAGTACTACCGGGATGGCATCTTGAACTTTAGCACTCATTCTCCGTCCAAAAAACTGAAGCCAATCAAAGATCTTCTTACACGATTGTGTTCAGATGGGGTGGAGTTTAAGGAACTCCACGAAGTTTTTGAAATCAAGAACGGTTACACACCCTCAAAGAAAAATCCAGACTACTGGACGAACGGGTCAATCCCTTGGTTTCGGATGGATGATATCCGCAAAAATGGCCGAATTCTCAGTGAGTCCCTTCAACATGTGACTCCACAGGCGGTGAAGAATGAGTTTTTGTTTCCCGCAAATTCAATCATTATTGCCACGACTGCAACGATTGGCGAACACGCCTTGATAACTGTTGATTCGTTAGCGAATCAACGGTTCACTTTTTTGACCCCAAAAGTGAACCGTTCTGCAGAGCTTGACATGAAATTTATGTTCTACTATGCGTATGTCTTAGGCGAATGGTGTAGAAATAACACCAATGCCGCAAGTTTTGCCTCGGTCAATATGAAAAAGTTTAAAAAATTCAAAATCCCAATCCCTCCACTTGAAGTTCAGCACGAAATCGTCACCATCCTGGATCGGTTTGATGCGCTGGTGAATGACCTGTCGCATGGACTGCCCGCCGAAATCACCGCACGCCGCAAACAATATGAGTATTATCGTGACCGGCTCCTTACGTTCAAAGAGGCCGAATGAGTGATAAGATGAGATCCTCCGACTTCCGGCCAATCGCCCGCTCAAGCGAGAGCACGGTGGTTGCAGAATTTGAACCTGGCAAAGCCCGGGAGACCGCCTATCAATCCGAGGCACAGTTGGAGAAGCAGTTCATTCGGCAACTGGAGTCTCAGGCCTATGCATATCTCCCCATTACCACGGAGGAAGAACTGATTGTCAACCTGCGCCGCCAGTTGGAGAAGTTGAACAGGTTTGAATTTTCTGATGCGGAATGGGAACGCTTCTTTACAACCTGTATCGCTGGAACGAATGACGGCATTAAAGAGAAGACTGCGCGGATTCAGGAAGATCCGATCCAGCTGCTCGAACGCGATAGCGGAGAAAAGAAGAATATTACGCTCATTGATAAAAAGAACATCCACAATAACACCCTGCAGGTCATCAACCAGTACGAGGCAAAGGGAAAGCGGACCAATCGCTACGATGTCACCATCCTCGTGAATGGTTTACCGCTAGTGCATGTGGAACTCAAGCGCCGCGGTGTCGATCTACGCGAAGCGTTCAATCAGATCAACCGTTACGGGCGGGATAGTTTCTGGGCAGGATCCGGCCTGTTCGAATATATACAATTGTTCGTGATCAGTAATGGTACTCTGACCAAGTACTACAGTAACACGGTGCGTCAGGGTCACCTTGATAAACTTCACAAACGCTCCCGCAACAAGACCTCCAACAGTTTTTCTTTTACCACCTGGTGGGCAAGTGCGATGAACCAGCGGATTGATGATCTGACCGACTTCACCGCAACCTTTTTCGCCAAACACACCTTGCTGAACATCCTGACCCGGTACTGTGTGTTTGATGTAGACAAAAAGTTGCTGGTCATGCGACCCTATCAGATCGTGGCAACCGAACAAATTCTTCAACGCATCAAAACCGCTGCGAATCATAAAACGTTAGGCAGGAAAGCGGCGGGTGGCTATATCTGGCATACCACAGGGAGCGGAAAGACATTGACCAGTTTTAAGGTGGCTCAACTGGCAAAAGGCCTGCCCGGAATCAATAAGGTTCTGTTTGTGGTAGATCGAAAGGATCTGGATTATCAGACTATGCGGGAGTATGACCGGTTTGAAAAAGGGGCGGCCAATTCCAATACATCCACCAAGGTCTTGAAGAGACAGCTTGAAGATCCGAATGCTCGCATTATCATTACGACGATCCAGAAACTCAGCCGCTTTGTGGCGCAGAACAGATCACATCCCGTATACCAGATGCATACGGTGATCATCTTTGATGAATGCCATCGCAGTCAGTTTGGGGATATGCATAAGGATATCACCCATGCATTCAAGAAATATCATCTCTTCGGTTTCACCGGAACCCCGATCTTTTCGGAGAATGCCGCGAATCACAAACAGCCGGGAAATCGCACGACCGAACAGGTATTTGGGGATCGGCTGCACACCTATACCGTGGTGGATGCAATCCATGACAAGAATGTGCTTCCATTTCGTATTGACTATATCAATACCATCAAAACCGCTTCAGATATTAAGGACAAACAGATTTCCGCAATTGCCAAAGAACCGGCGCTGCTGGATCCAGAACGGATCAAGCAAGTGGTGACCTATATCCGGGAGCACTTTGAGCAAAAAACCAAAACCAAACGGGCCTATCGTGATCCGGGTAAGCAAGGGGCAGGATTCAATTCATTGTTTGCAACTGCTTCAATTGAAGCAGCGAAGCGATACTACGCGGAATTTATCAGGCAACAAAAAGGAGTTCCTCCGAGAGAAAAACTTAAGGTGGGGCTGATTTACAGTTTTGCGGCCAACGAGGAGGAATCGGATGGCCTCCTAAGTGAAGAAGGCTTTGATGCCGGGAAATTGGATCAAAGCTCCCGCGACTTTCTTGAAAAGGCCATCCAGAACTATAACAAATTGTTCCAGACGAACTTTGATACGTCCTCCAAGAAGTTTCAAAACTATTACAGGGATGTGTCACTTCGGCTCAAAGATCGAGAATTAGACATCGTGATTGTGGTCAACATGTTCCTGACCGGCTTTGATGCCACAACCCTCAACACCTTGTGGGTAGACAAGAATCTTCGAGCCCATGGCCTGATTCAGGCGTATTCGCGCACCAACCGGATTCTCAATTCGGTCAAAACCTACGGGAATATCGTCTCGTTCCGCAATCTGGAACAGGCAACCAACGATGCACTTGCTCTGTTTGGAAATAAAGATGCCAAGAGCATCGTGCTGCTGAAGCCATATAAAAACTACTACGAAGAGTATGAACAGAAAATCAAGTCTCTCCAGAGGGATTTTTCGATTGATCAGGATCTGGTCGGAGAGACCGCCGAAAAAGAATTTATCCAGCTCTTTGGGAACATCCTGAAACTCAAAAATATCCTGACGGCCTTTGATGATTTTGAAGGAGCCGAAATTCTTGATGACCGGACGTTTCAGGATTACCAGAGCAGGTATCTCAATCTGTACAACCATTATCGAACCGTCTCAAAAGCCGAAAAAGAAAATATCAACGATGATCTGGTATTTGAGATTGAACTGATCAAGTCTGTTGAGATCAACGTCGACTATATTCTTAGATTGGTTGAGAAATATCTTGACGAAAAAGGCCGGGATAAAATCAGCGAGATCTATGTCTCAATTACCAGCGCCGTCAATGCAAGCCCCACATTGCGCAGCAAGAAGGATCTTATTGAACAGTTCGTACACTCCATTACAGCAAAATCCGGAATCGGAAAGAAATGGGAAAACTTCATCAGGGAGCAGCAACGCGTTGAACTTAACGAGATCATTAAGAACGAGAATCTGGCTGTCGAAGAGACGAGAATTTTTATGGAGGAGGCCTTCCGTAACGGGGAGATACCGCTCACGGGAACGGCCATTACACAGATTCTGCCGCCAACGCCAAAATTCAGCCCGAAGAACGAATATGCGTTGAAGAAACAGGTTGTACTGGAGAAGCTTGACCGATTCTTTGAGCGTTTTCACGGTCTGATAGGATGAGCATTTTCGAATCTCAACTGTTGTCTAGCGATAGTTACTAGTCATTTTTGTGAGGCTAAGATTCAGGGATGGCCGGGGAATCTTCAAAAAACTGCTGCAGAACAGTATTTGAGTTCGGGGAACCCATATACGTGCCCAATCCGCCCGCCAAAAGAGAGGCTAGAAATCCCCATATGAGCGGATCCAGCCCCAAGGGGCGGACCGGGCTGATCTCTCCCAGAGCGGCAAAGCCAATCACATAGAGAAAAACATAAATCAGCGTTCCAAAGCCCATAGAACTGATTGCTCCGGTTTTATTAAAGCGGGGCCAATAGATGCCCAGTCCGACAGGTGCCAGAAAGGCAACCGCCAGGCCGCCTCCAGTGAAGACGATGATATACTGCAGAAATTGTGGTGGATACAGTGCCCCAACGGTGGCCAGCAGCCCAACCAGAATCGTGGTTCCATAACTGAGCAGTTTCAGAATGCGCTCGGTTGCATTGGGATGGATGGACTGCTGGTACACATCACGGACCACGCTGGAACTGATCATCAGGATAAAACTGTCCACCGTACTCATGGCGGCGGCAAATGGCGCAGCAATCAGAATGCCTGCCATCCACGGAATCCCCGCACCGTCGGAGAGCAGGTAGGCCATCACGGGCATAATTCGGTCAGGGGTATGATCCAGACCGGGGGCCAGAATGCGGGCACAGCAAAAGATGATGATCAACGGGAAATAGATCAGTGAAAAGTAAACCGTCAGGGATGCAATCGCACGGCGCAAGGTGCGTGTACCGGTAAAAGCCATCAACCGTACCATACTCCCCGGCTGTCCCGTACCAGAGAGTGCCCAAAACGCGAAAAAGGATACAGCAAGGCCAAGAGGCAAAAATCCGTTGGGATCCGACGGGCTCGGCCCGGGTGGCTGCATGTAGATGCCTGTTTCGCCATCCCCGCTTGCATAGGACGAGAGTTGGTGCACAACGGGGATTGCAGGTAAATCGGGAAGTTCCTGTTGCGTAATTCGGGCGATTTCCTGTGGTGTCGTGATCTGTGTCACTTTCACGGGTGCAGATTCTTTGCTTCCTGGAGCAATCACAGCCGCTTCGTTCGTTCGGAACAGTCGTTCATTCTCCATGAACCATGTTTCTGAATCAATTCGGATGCCTTCCGGCGGGGCGGAATCAAGGATGACAAAGGATGCAGTTCCCAATCGGGGTGGTTGCATGAAGGTCATTTCCGAGGAAGCATTGCGTAGGCCTCCCACCTGGATCAGGGCAAAGATCAGCATCAGAACGACCCCAAGGAGCATGACAAATCCCTGCAGGATATCTGTCCATACCACGGCCCTGAATCCTCCAAATGTTGTATAGGCGACTACCAGAACCGCAAACAAGAGTAATCCAAGCACATATTCTGGATTTGCGTTATCTGGAATGAGTTCGGGTATGGTATGCTGAAGTTGAAATGCCGCCTCCTGATAGAACGGAGCATTGCCCAATAACTGCTGCATAATCAGTGCAGCAAGCGTAAATTGCGGCACGAGATATACGCACAGGAGGATTGCCAGAAGCAGGGTGCCCATTAATGCCAGAGCGCGGCTTTCAAAGCGGAGGCGAAGGACATCCGGCACCGTAATGGCACCGGTTCGCTGTGCTACGATGCTGAGCCGTTTCCCCAAAATTCCCATAGCGCACAGGGGGAAGATCATGTAACTGGCAATCCAGAGGGCCAGGGTCCATCCATGGGCATAAATAAGAGAGGGGAAGCCGGCAAAAGAGCCCGCTGAGGCACTGGTGGCACCAAAGGTCAAGGCAAGTGCAATGACCCCAAGCCCGCGACTGCCCAGAAAATACTCACTGAGGAAGGCCCGCCTTCGGAAGGCATAATTAGAGATGACCGCCAGACTCAGTACGACCGCAGTATAGCAGATAAATGCAATGAGCGAAGCGTTGGCACCGTCGCTCATGAGGGATCCTCCTTCATGTAGAACAGGGCAAACCAGAGACTGTAGAGTGTCGCAATGACCCAGGGGACCACAATCCCAAATACAACCCATCGGGGCATCCCCCACAGTAAGGACATCTCGCCCGATTCATAGGCAAACAGGGCGCAGTACCCAACGGTCCAAACCATACAGATGCCCCATGCCAAAAGGATATGGAGGGCCTCTCGTCGTGCGTGCAGAAAAGCTGACATGACTATGGTTTAACTTCTAGAATCAGTTCCGTCTCTACGGCGCTCCCAAGCGGCAACTGGGCAACGCCCACGGCGGAGCGGGCCCCGATCCCGACATCGCCCAATACATCTTTAAGAAGTTGCGATGCTCCATTGATAACCAGATGCGGATCTGTAAAATCAGGATCAGAATTAACATAACCGGTCAGGCGGAGAACGCGAACAATGCATGCAAGCGTCCCCATCTTCTGATGGAGCATCCGAAGATTGTTGGCCGCGCAAAGCGCCGCGGCCTTTTGAGCAGCTGAGATGTCTACATCGGAGGGGACTTTCCCGGCATATCTCAGGTGTCCCTGCGTCACCGGTACCGCGCCCGACACATAAGCAATGGACCCAATCAGGGTAACCGGCAGATAGAGTCCTCCGGGACTGGGTACGTCGTCAATCGGGTAGCCAAGTGCTTCCAGTTGTTCAGTTGGATTATTCATGGTTCTGAGGTAAAGAATGAAGAAAAAAGTTAAGCCAGTTGCGATGGAAGATATTATTCACATCTTCAGATGAGTAGCCGCGTGCAGAAAGAAGACCGGCGAGTGACTGAAGATCCGAATATCGGTCCAGCCCGGCTGGGGTCTGATCGGTACCAAATCCGCCATCCAGATCGCTGCCAATCGCCACCTGTCGGGTGTTTCCGGCCAATTCGCAGATATGGTCAATGTGGTCTAACGCCGCGCTAATATCTACAACCGAACGGTTCGTTTCGCCTCTCACCCAGCCGGGATACAGCATCCAGGCATCCAATGCAATTCCGATAACCGCATCCCGGTCAAGTAGCTCAGAGATCTGCTGATCAGACAGTTGCCGCTGCGCAGGCACGAATGCTCTGCAATTATGATGGCTGGCCAGAACCGGTCCAGAATAGTATTCCAGCGCCTCGGACATACTCTGATCGCTCAAGTGGGTCATGTCGAGGATGATACCCAGCATTTCAAATTCCCGCAGGAGTTCACGGCCCTTGCGTGTTAGTCCCCCGTCTGCATCTGTGCCGGCGGCATATTGGCCATGTCCGTAATGTGTTAATCCTGCTGCACGGATCCCCAGTTTGTGCCAGCGATGAAGATCGTCTAGATCCAGTATGGGATCACAACCTTCAAAACTGAGAATCAGCCCAAGAGCATCGGGATGATTCCAGTGGTGTTTCAGGTCACCGGCGGTTCGGATGAAGCGTGCCCGTTTTGAGTACTCAAGCCACCGGTAGTATGCAAGTTGTCCGTGAGCATGTGCATGGGCAATGGACGGATGGGCATAATCCAGTTCCCTCCGAAGCAATGTTCCCGGCGGATTGGGGCCGCTTCGTGCCAGTAAAGTGCCCACACAAACACGCAGGCCGGCAATCTCAAGTTCATCCAGCACAATCGTGCATCGTCCGCGGAAGGTTCCATCAGAATACTGCCCGTCGATGTCACGCAAGTCCTTCAATGGAAGGGTAAGATCCCGGTTAAAGGACAGGGCGTTCCATGCCAGATCAAGGTGTGCATCAATCAGCGGGATAGCAGAGACCGTCATTTTATTCTCCTCCAGGGATATAAAACCCCGTACGGCGAAGCAGGGCAAGTGGGGGGCGGAATGAGATTGATTCTGTATAGCCGCTTCCAAAGTATCCAAACCCGTTGGTCACATTGGAAAAGGCCCCTGGTTCAACCAGAAAATCCTCGTCAAAGAAACCTACCGGGGAGATCCATTCACTGTCCCCGATATGGACCGTTACATTCATTTCCCGAAGTTCGATAATCGTAGTGGAAACGTCATCATCCGCGTCAAATAATTTAAAGATTGAACGGTAATCTTCCTGGAGGTCAATGTTGAGCAGAAAGCCATCGGGGTCGGGAGTTGTTAAGCCTTGATAATTCAGAACCACCGGCCTGAAGATGGGATTGGTGCCACTGGCATCTAATCCGACCAGAACGTATTCCACATCAATGCGGGGAAGTGTGGGCGGGGCTCCCTCAATGAGCAGGGGCATGAGTGCCTGACCAGGGATTAGCGTATCCGGTTCTAAAACCTTGAGCGTTACAGGAGGCGGGATCGTTGTAATCGCCTCTGTTTGTGCACCGTCAGAACGTGTGACTTTCAGGTGATAGGTTTCTGCCCTGGCAGCATTGAATTCTGACCAGTAGACATGTCGATAATCGCCATCGCCAAGTTGGATGACTGAATCGCGCCAGGTAAAGGTTTGTCCATCATGCATACGTGTGGTCGTCACATTCGCATCAATGGGATCTGGATGTACAAGTGCAATATTCTGTTTGATTTCAAAGATTCGGACTGCATGCGTGTCAGCTTTCGGGTTGATGATCCCGAAGACAGAGAACGGATATTCAAGTTCCAGCCGTGTTTCAACGGATTCGGAGCAGGCCGAAAAAAGCAAAAAGAGGATTCCGAAGAAGGACAGATACTTGTACATGAATTAATCAAAGTCAAATTTGAGTCCGGCAATCGGTACGATGGGTAACTGATAATTGCGGGTGGCCGTGAAGAGGTCCAGAGCAAAGAGATTCCGTCGGTTATAGGCATTGATCACTCCGACCTGCCCGGTGAGCATGAACTTGTCAAAGGTGAATTCGCGCTCAACGGAAACGTCTAACCGGTGATACGTGGGGAGCAGACCGCGGAACGGTTCCCCGTAGATGACCCGCTGGTTGTCCGGTTCGGTAAACAGATTCTTTACCCCGTCAAGAAGCAGGAATCCGTCAAATCCGTACACATGATTAAAGGGGCGGCCGCTGCCAAAATTCCATCGTGCACTGATGGCATAGTGTGCAATCCGGGTGGTTGCAACTACATTCAGTTGATGCCGCCGGTCGTGCGGGGGGCGAAAATCGAGATTTCCTTCACCGAACCATAATTCCGCCGCGGGTTGTTTGGAGGTGTAGCGTACACTGGAAAGTCCGTAGTTAATGTATCCGTAGACTTTTTGGCGGCGGATTTCGGTTCGAAGTTCGATCCCCATGGCCCTTCCGTCGGCCCGCTGCAGGCGGGAGGTGAATCGGGGAAATGCTGTCCACTCGGCAATAAACAGATCCTGTAACTGCTTGTAGTAGGTTTCCGCGGACAGTTCGAGCCATGGGTAGGGGCTGATTCGGTAACCGGCAAGCGCATGAATGGAGCGGGACAGATCTTCCACGGGGGCGCTGCGCCAGGATGTGAAGATATTTGTAGCATCCCGCCGGTCACTCAACCCAAAAATTTCCTGATGATACCAGCCGGCTCCCAGACTTACTTCATGCTCCCGGTGCTGCCAGATTATCCGGCCGCGCGCCTCTAGGTTACTGCGACGATCTACCTGTCCAGGAAATAATTCTGCAATAGCCGTTATCCGGGCCTTGAGACTGGAGGTAATATAGAAATCCGGTTCAAGATAGATCCCGGCCTTATGTCGCCGGCTCCGTCCAAAATCTGTATCCTGAAATAGTCCGCCCAGATGTGCAGTGACCTGCGGAGCACGCCAATAGAGTCCCCATTTCCATTGAGTTCTCTGGTAGAAGCTGTTCATATGGACGGCATATTGAAATCCAGAGATCCGGGACCAGCGGACCGGATCCTTGGCGGGCCCCTGATCGGTCTCCAGAAATGAGTAGGAGAGTTGAATTTCTGCGACGAAGGGGAGGGCCCGGGGGAGAACGATATAGCGCATCCCGACCGCTGCATTACGCCAGCCCACTTCCTCTAAAATGCGATCTTCGGATTCCAGCCCAATGGTTCCCTTATCATTCGTATAAATGCCACTGACTGAAAGCTGGCTGTTGGAACCGATTTGTCCGTGGACTTTCAGGAACGCATCTCCGAAGGTATAGGGCATCTCCTGAGCAACATAGTGCTGCGCAATTTGCTTGACTACCGATTGTCGTGCGGATGCCAGAAACGAAAGTTTGTTATAGATCAGCGGCCCTTCAATTTGAGCGGAGCTGACGAACGGGGCAATAGAGGCCGCACCGCTGTAATTGCGCTTGTCTCCGTTCCGGGATTTGATGTCAATGACCGATGAGATGCGCCCGGTAAAGGGTGCTCCGTATCCAGCCGTATGGATGTCGGCCTGATGAATAATATCTGAGGGGAAGGCGGAGTAGAACCCGAGGATATGATAGGGTTGGTAGACATGCATCCCATCAATCAGTGTCATATTATGAGAGGGTTCTCCGCCCCGGATATAGTACTGACCGCCCCGGTCTCCCAGAGTGACTACACCGGGAAGTGTCGTCAGGAAACTGGCCAGATCTCCAGACACATCCGGCGTTGGAAGCAGATCCATATCCCTGGGGCTGATGGTTTGGAGCCCGGCCGTGACCTGGGCTGCTCCCGTCTCAATCTCGGCTTCTACAACCATCTCCTCCAGGACTTCCGGCGCAGACTGTAATGCAATGTTGAGGTTGAGTCTCTGCCCCGCCTGAAATGCAAGCGTATCTGACCATGTAAGGTAGCCGATAAATGAAAACCGCAGCACATACATCCCCGGTGCAATCCGTGTAAGGTTGTAGATGCCGTCACTATTAGTCACACCGCCGCGCAATCCTCCGGTATCGCTCTCGAGGACAACGCTGACCCCTGCGAGTACCTCTCGATCATCTACATCGGTAACAAACCCTCGAATGCTTGCAGTCTGTCCTAAGATGGGACTGGCCCAGACGGACAATAAGATCAGCAGTAACAGGTGTTGATATTTCACGGTTACAAGCCACGGAATATGAGTGTGGTCAGGGGAAAGATAGTGGATAGAGCGTTAGCCTGAATTCTGTTCGGCAGGGATGGCGGTCATTCCAGTCAGATCGGGAGCGAATATTGTATCCATCATTTCCCGTTAATTTACGTTATGCACTTGATGTAAGAGCCTATCTTGTGAGGGAAGGATATGGAAATATAATCGGTCAAGTAGGTATTACTTTGTGGATTTACTGAAACTTGATTGGAACGATTTCAGTTGATTGGCGTATCCAGTCTAGTTAAGTACCATTGGTGCGACTCCATGACTCACCGTCAAATGAACTTCGTACCATCACGCTATGAGATCAGATGCTATACGAGCGAGCATCTTGCAAAATCCTTAATCTTGAGGGTTTTTGTTCACCTGAGTGCATCCAGGAGTGCTTTTTAACCTGGATTGTTAGTTTTGAAAGAGCCTCGAACTATTACATGGGCACATGTGATGTGTTTGTATTATCTGGTTGATTGGATTGGGTATCTTACGGATGCGACCTGTTTCTAGGTGGGAAAATAACAAACCACTTGTTAGCATAAATCAGCACTAAAGCAATGGGAATAGTAGACCGATTAAAGCACGGAAACGGAGAGGACACATCTGTGATCAGTGACCGGACGGACATTGATAAGGTCGAGGACATAACAGAAGGAGAAGATATTCCGCTCCCTTACGAATATGATATTACGTCCTATGGGGCTGATTTTCCCGTAGATTCCCTCGTTAAGCGACTGAACGAGGGAAAAATTGTGGCACCTACTTTTGGACAATATGATCACGATGATGACCAGATTGTAGGATTCCAACGAAAGTATGTGTGGTCAAAACTGAAGTCTGACAGATTTATAGAGTCACTTCTTCTTGGGCTGCCGGTTCCGGGTATTTTTTTGGTACGGGATAAAGAGGGCCGTTTGCTTGTCCTTGATGGGCAGCAGCGACTTAAAACGTTACAAAGATTTTATGGCGAATCCGATCAGCAACAAAGATATAGGCTTCGCAATGTGCACCCCCAATTTGAAGGGAAGAGTTATTCCGATCTGGATCCGGCCGTCAGTAGTAGACTTGATGACAGTCTGATACATGCAACGATAGTAAGGCAGGATCAGCCAACAGATGATCAGAGTAGTGTATACGACATTTTTGAGCGGTTGAACACGGGAGGTGTCAATCTGCAACCACAAGAAATCAGGGTCGCATTGTACCGCGGAGCGTTCGCTGATCTGTTGTTAGAACTCAATGAAGACCCCAACTGGCGCTTTCTTTATGGGCCAGAATCAAATAGGCTTAAAGATTTGGAAATGATTCTTCGGTTTTTTGCATTTTACTACTGCAGGCACAATTATACCCGACCGATGAAAAATTTCTTGAACAGATATATGGGAAAGAACCGCAATCTCGAACATCAGAGCAAGGATGATTTGACGGAAACATTTTGCAAAACGGTTGCCTTTATAAAGGAAACTGTAGGAAAGGAAGCATTTAGACCTGAAGGAGCACTGAACGCTGCTGTGCTTGATTCTGTTATGACAGGTATTGCCAAACGAATTCGGCGTGGACCAATTCAGAACTGTCAGGAGGTGAAAAAAAGACTTGAAGACTTGTTCAGCAACGAGGAATATATCACAGCGATAAGGAGTGGTACATCCGAAGAAGGTAAGATTAAAATGAGGCAACAACTTGCTTTGGATGCATTTAGAGATATTCAATGAGTGATTTCCAAGATGTATCACGTATGAAACGACGTCTTGATGCTACTTTTGAAAGGATTAGTTCTTTTGACTCTGATTCATCTGAATTACAGGAAGATTTTGCCAGATATCTGTGTGTTCTGGTATCGGGTTACATAAAAAGGTCGATAGTTCAGATTGTTCAAGAGCATGCCCGGCGAGAGGGAGCGCCTACATTACAGAGATTTGTGGAAAGAAAGACGAGTAGATATACAAGTGCAAACCCTGAAAGAATCAAGGAACTGTTGGGTAGCTTTAGTCAAGACTGGAGGCGAAAAATTGAAACTATTATGGTTGATGAGATAAGGGATGCGATTACAAGTATTATTAAGAATAGACACCTGATTGCACATGGTCGTAGTTCCGATATAACCCTCGGCCAAGTCCGTGCGTACTACCAAAAGGCTCAGGATTTGATTGATGGAATACAAGAACTCTGTCTAGAGGATAGTACTGATTAAAGGATTGATGGCAGATTCATCAATCCTTTATGAGTAAGGGCGGTTCAGGAGGATTCACACACGAACCCAATATCCGCAAGGATGAAAAAGGTCGGCATGATCCGCGGTGTCCAGACACATGGTCTGGATTTGGTGAGCCCGTAACGGTTATAATGCTTATGCGCTCATTACCTGTGAGGGGGACAGACTTGTGGCCAGTTGGCGAGAACCTGAATGATTCCGCGCATCGTGGTTGCATGGCCGGGGAAGGTGCAGACGAAGGCATATTCACCAGACTCATCGGGAACGCGGAAGAGAATCGTTTCCGAAACCCCTGGTTCCAGCAGTCCCGTGTTGCAATCACGGCATCCAAGGTAGGGACATATTGCATTTCGTGTCCACTTAATCCAAGTTGCATGGTCGCTATTGCCACCTCATCGGTTGCGCCGTTATGGTCTAGTAAGCTGACAAACGGTATACCGTAAGATACTTGAAATCGAAGGCCGATCCAGCTATTCTCACGGAGGACTCTTTTCGCGTCTTGAACAACGTACTGTGACACGGGGAGACTCGGTTATCTCATACCCCAAAAAATTCCGCAGGGTCAGCGAGTCACAACAACGCCACACGATCTCACGCTCCGACTCCAGACCCTCTAAAAACCCCACCAGTAACATCCGAAAATACACCCCCGGGGGAATTCTTGGACGACCTGTACCGTCCGCATAAAATGGCTCATAAAGATCCTCCACAAACGCGTCAAATCCGTTCTTGCAAAGCAATTTGTTGAAGGCCTCATAGAAGGGGTTGGACGAAGAACGGATCTCGTGAGTACAGAAAAACAATTCCCCCTGTCTACACTTTTTCCGCTTTCCTACAGCCATGAATTGGTATGGTTGAGTTTGAACTTAGGTACACAACCATAGTATACCGTTTTATATCTAGAATCCAAGACTTTATCCACAGGTTGCTAGAAAGCTTAGAAAATGAAACATATTCAAAGTGAAAATCGCCCACCAGATCTCGGCGATCTGCTGAAGATGCAACAAGACAGTTTTGAACGTGCACTAGGGTGGAAAGGGATACGGCTGGTTCCACGACCTGTTTTTCCTTTTCCAAAACAGAAGCCGGCGCAACCTGAGCGTGATACTGCGCCTCATCCTTTTAGGGATAAATGTGAGAATGGGGAAGGGCTGAATGAGGCAGAATAGCGTATAGGATGTTTCAAAGGGGCAGAACATGACTACCATAAGGTGTCATGGAACTAAAAAGAAAAAACTGCATCGGCTATAAATTTCAAGGCTTAGTCGATATTGGGTATAATCTTCTGTAGAAGCATATACCACGGAGATGCGGTGTGTATTTTCTTGGAAAAGGTCGAATCTTGAGAAACGAAGAAAGCCGACATGTTCAATTGAATGGAGACGGATCCATGGCATCTGTGAACCCATTGTCATGCATAGAACAAGATATTTCTGTCTAGCGACATTAACTTTATTCTAGGCGGTCAGTTCAGCATTCTACCCCTCTGTCCCGACTGTCAAACCCCATGGGCATGGAAGAATGTGGAGGAAAAATCGGCTCCTGGATGCGAGAAAATTTGTCCACCAGCCAGTTATGCATTGAAGGTATGGGAACCACATAGCGGTTGTCCCGCTCGTCTAATATACCTTTGTACACTGCACGCAAGAATAATCGCGCCGCGGTATTATGGTCATAGTCCAGTTTCAGGGATGCCATAATGTCCCTGCGGGCAACGCTGGTGCCCGGATCCACATGTATAAGTACTCTTGCGATACAATGGAACTGCTCTTCGGGGATACCCCTTGCCCTGTCCTTATAAAACCGAATCCGTTTTTCTCTTCCCGCTTCAATTACCGCATCTAGTCCCTCCATTGTCATCTGCCCATCAATTGCACTCAACTGGTAGGCAGCGACCTGTGCATAGGCTGTAACATGCTGTGCCCAGCCATGGGTATCCTGTGCAATGGTGTCAATCCAGCAGGCGGGATCCCCCTTTGCACTGCCATCTTTCAGGAGCCAGTCATGAATGATCAACCGCTCGGCATCTTCACTTAACTCGCCCAGTTCGATATAGCAGTTATCCTTGAATCTTGACACTCCCAATCGTTCGAAGGCTTGGGTGGTCACACCTAGTCCACCGGCCATAAGGATGACGCGGCGGGGCAATTCGCCGTTATGAAACCCTTTGAGGAGGGTCTTTGCAGCACTGAGCCGACCACGAGGATCACGGGGAATATCCTCCAGCAGCCTCTGTGCCTCGTCCAGCACGAGCAACAGTGGTTCCGCTTCTTCCTGCAGTATTTCTACGGCCAGATGTGGCGGGTGGGGGATTCGGGACATGCGTAACAGGATCTCCTGCAAGACTGCATCCTCAGATGTTTCTTTCTCCCCGTTCCATCCAAGTTCCTGCAGTAATACGGCTGTGTCCAGAATACTGCCCGGACTAGTATCCGCTATCTTCCATCCTCGCTCCCCGGCGAGCAGGGCGGTTTTGCCCGCGCCCGGAGCCGCCTGAATTAGAATTATAGTTCCATACTTCTTCTGGGAGTTCACCAATTCCAGACGTTTCTTGAAGTTATCCAGTATTTTTTACGCCCGTGAAAGTATTTCGCTTCCCCGCGGTCTTCTACGGAAGGGATCTGTAGAGGAGATGTATTTTGTGATTTACTCATTGCACTGGAAGCATTGCGTCATCACATAAATGACATGGGATACGGAATGAACTATGATCACTAAAATAGGTTGCGATAAATCATCTTTTCGGAAGCGCCTTTCACAAAACCTCCAAATTGTACGATTTTTCTTGAATTTCGAGGCATCTGATTTTTGATTGGTACTCGGAACATACAGGCCACTAGATGCCATGTTTGAGAGAATTCGTTCGGTTGATCCTGATTCGCTCGAATTGCAGAAAGAGTTTGCCAGAAATCTGTGTATTTTGGTGTCGGGTTATATCGTGCATTGAGGTCCACTCACTAAGCAATTTCGCAATCTCATCCTCTATGAGTGGGGTGGTTCAGGAGGATTTACACACGAACCCAATATCCGTGAGGATGAAAAAAGTCGGCATGATCCGCGGTGTCCGGACACATAGTCTGGATTTGATGAGCCCGTGACGGTTATAATGCTTATGCGCTCATTACCCGTGAGGGGGGACAGACTTGTGGTCAATTGGCCAGAATCTGGATTATCCCGCGCATCGTGGCTGCATGGCCGGGGAAGGTGCAGACGAAGGCATCTTCACCCGTTTCATCGGGGGTGCGAAAGATGATCGTTTCCGAAACCCCCGGCTCCAGCAGTCCCGTGTGTGCAATCACTGCATCCAAGGTAGAGACATATTGCATGTCATGTTCACTTAAACCAAGTTGCATGGCCGCCATTGTCACCTCATCGGTTGCGTCGCTATGGACCACGACCAGATTGTGCAACATATCATTGTCATTGTTAAATTTGAGCGCAACCATGCTTCCCGAAGGAACTGCAAATTCGGTCTGGCTGAATTGCAGGTTAGGCAAGATGCCCACAGACAGATGCACATCCGGTTCACGGTCAGGCGGCTCAGTACCGGTGTCCTCGGATGATATTGTAGCTGCGTCTGACTTGGATTCGATTTGTAGCGAGGCCCCGGCGGGGAATCGGTTCATCGTACAGAATGCGGTCGTATGCAGAAGTGGATTTTGGTCCATGGAAAGGACACCTTCCGCACGGATGGAGTAGATATATCCCTCACCCAAACCATCCAGCACTAGGCAGATTTCCAGGCTATCTTCCGATATAACGGCGGCCTTTACCCGATGCTCCATGATATAGACCGGAGGGCTGCCATAACTCGAATGGTACTTATAGGTAAATATTTTCTTCGTTTTGGTAACGAGGATGAAAATTAGAGTTCAAGGTAGGTAAAATTACTGATCAACCATCTCGGAGTGAAAAAACTACCAATATGTTCACTGGTGCATTGGGGCAGTCTAATCCACCGCATCCTACCGGGGGACCGCGTGATATGGGTCATGTCTCCCCATACGTAGCCGAATCTCAGACTGAGTTCGAACATCATAAGTGATAGAGAGTCCCCCCGGCGTCCATTGTTTCCTTTCCTTCACCGGGCAGCGGAACAAAGTGTTCCCGAAATAATTTTCTATGCTATACACAGTCTTCGATACCCATGACCGACTCAAATGATAGGACACCGAATATAGAAGACCGCGGAAAAGCCGAATACTTCCACGGAAGAAAAGGAATACTGGTCGACTTCAAGGAGCGCTTGCAGTTCGCGGAGGGCGACACAGGGAAGGGAACCACATTCCTGGTCCAGGCCGCTCCCGGTGCGGGCAAGACCGCCCTGCTTGCTGAATGTGCACGGCGGGGAAAAGCACGGGGGTGGCAGGTGGCCGAGATTGACCCGGGCGGGCTGCTTGATCCAGTGGAATTAAGCAGAGCGCTACGGCACCCCGCCCCGGATAAGCGCAGGGAAACATCTGCAGCGGTAGACATTAAGATCTTCTCGGGGAAGTCTACCTCCGAGTACCATATGCCGCAGACGGTGGACATTCTCAACTCGGGCAAGACACCGCTCCTGCTTCTGCTAGACGAGGCACAGGATCTCCGCACATCATTTTCTTTCCAGTCCAAGGAATTCAGAATCGTATCCCAGTGCCTCAAGGCCATCCATAATGGCAAATTGGATCGCCCCGTGATCCTGCTCTCTGCCGGATTGTCCGCAACCGCACAAGCCTTCAGTGACTTAGGAGTCTCCCGATTCAAGGATAACTGCTATGTTGAGTTGGGCAGATTACGGCGGAAGGCGGAGCGGGCGGTCATTGCAGACTGGCTCCAGTTGAATGGTAAGGCGAAAGGGGATCCCCGCATCTGGATTGACGCAATTGCAGCGGAGGCATATGGCTGGCCGCAGCATGTCTCCGCCTACGCGCAGGTCGCTGCCTTCCAGGTGCGAGCAGACCGCCGAAAGATGACCGCGGATGGACTGGAGGCGGTACTGAGAGCGGGACGGGTGAAGCGAACAAAATTTTATAAGTCCCGCGCAAAGGGGCTTAAGAAAAAAGCCCGCCAGTGTATTGCCCGTGCCGCCGTCCAACTAGACGCAGACGGACATATTGATGAGGATGTCCTTATGGCATTTCTGCTGGAGAAGTTCAGAGAGGATGAGGCCAGAGAGATATTCACACATGCGCTCCACAAGGGAGTGCTGGATATGCAGGATGGGGAGCTTGTCATCCCGATCCCGTCCATGCGCGACTGGTTCCTGGAGAATTATCTTATTGAGCGGGAGACACCGTAGATCCCGAAAACCATTCCCCGCCCGGACTTCCCGTCCGGCCAATCCTTCCCCGATGACTATGGGACATCCATCCCCCGCCGCTTGGACAACTCCACGATCCCGATCATGGAATAGAGCGATAGCCGCCGTTCCGTGGTTAAACTTGGCGTATCCCACCCTCACAATTTGGCCTGATAAGATGGGGTACGCCCGGTTTACCACAGCAAAGACAAGCCAGATGCGCATTCTCGTCATGAAGGTAGATCAGAGGCCGTGTCTTGATTCCACGTTTGAAAGAATTCGTTCGGTTGATAATGATTTGCTTGAATTACAGAAAGATTTGGCCAGATATCTGTGTATTTTGGTGTCAAGTTATATAGAAAGGGCCATAGTTCAGATGGTCCAAGAGCATGCCCGCCGAAATAGAGCGCCTACGTTACATAGATTTGTGGAGAGAAAGACGAGTAGATATACAAGTGCTGGCGTGTGTCAGTTGGCCAGAATCTGGATTATCCCGCGCATCGTGGCTGCATGGCCGGGGAAGGTGCAGACGAAGGCATATTCACCCGTTTCACCGGGGGCGCGAAAGATGATCGTTTCCGAAACGCCCGGCTCCAGCAGTCCCGTGTGTGCAATCACGGCATCCAAGGTGGGAACATATTGCATTTCATGTCCTCTTAAACCAAGTTGCAAGGCCGCCACTGCTACCTCATCGGTTGCGTCGCTACGGACCACGACCAGATTGTGCAGCATATCATCGTCATTATTAAATGTGAGCGCAACCGTGCTTCCCGAAGGAACTGAAAATTTGGTCTGGCTGAATTGCAGGTTAGGCAAGGTGCCCACAGACAGATGCACATCCGGTTCACGGTCAGGTGGCTCAATGCCGATGTCCCCGGATGGTACTGTAACTGCATCTGACCCGGATTCAATTTGTAGAGAGGCCCCGGCAGGGAGCCGGTTCATTGTGTAAAATGCGGTCGTATGCAGAAGCGGATTTTGGTCCATGGAAAGGACACCTTCCGCATGGATGGAGTAGATATATCCCTCACGCAAACCATCCAGCACTAGGCGGATTTCCAGGCTATCCTCCGACACAACGGCAGCCTTTACCCGATGCTCCATGATATGGATTGGAGGGCTGCCGTAGCTTGAATGGTACTTGTAGGTAAAGCTCTCAACAGCATAGTTGGCAACATTGGCTGCTGAGGATGGATCCGCGGGCTTCGTCAGTGTGATCAAAAACCCGTCCGGCATGACACGGACGCTGTACATTTCAAAAGGGATCTTCCCAGTCCATACAAGCCGCTGGAGCGCGTACGGTGCTTTACCAGTCGCCCCCCAGCCCCGGCTGGTCTGTCCGACCATCATCCCGCCTTCGGGATCCCAGGTCATTCGCAGTACTCCAGATGCAAACCCCTCCCGGAAAGGGATTGCGGCTCCCTGATATACTCCGTCTACTTCTTCCAGAAATACGCGTGTGATTTTACTGTGCCCCTGATCACCCACGAAGAACTGCCCGGTAAAGGGGCCGAACCTGCCCCCTGTGGTATCCGGGACAATATCAGAGGTGGAGATTCCTAAAATCGTGTGCGGAAACCATACCGCAGGCGGTTTGAGTGCATCAATCTCTTTGGCGATCTCAAAGAGTGGCTGACCGGTATCAGGGATGTCTTCCGGTTTCAGAGACAGCGGCGATCCAGTTTCTCCCGTCCAGCGCAGACCGGCCGGGTTCCCCACAAAGTCTCCTGTTTCCACATGTGTGATATAGCCGGACCCAATCCAGTCTCCCTGATTTTCTGCATAAAAAAGGTCCCCATCCACATTTGTGCCCATGCCGGCGGGGGACCGCATTCCCGTTGCAAGAGGGGTCATTTCTCCATTCGGAGCAATGGAGAGCGTCCATCCGCGCCATTTGGATTGGCTGGCACCATATCCGATCCAGCCTAGATTGAGCATGACGATCATGGAACCATCCTTTTGGATAAGCGGGCCATAGGAGTATTCATGGTAGTTCCCCTCCAGAGGCCACGAGTATACCGTTTGATATTGATCGGCGATGGCATCTCCATTGGTGTCTGTGAGCCGGGTCAGTTCGCTTCGCTGTGACGTATAAAAGGAGCCGTCATACCATGCCAATCCGAGAGGTTCATGCAGACCGTATGCAAAGCGCTGGTAGTGGGGGGCAGATGTACCCGACAGGACAGGATCATCAATCAGCCATACCTCGCCCCGCCGTGTTGCAACTCCAAGGCGCCCGTCCGGCGTGAAGGACATTCCGCCAACCTCAAGCAAAATATCCTGTGGAATCGGGACATCAATGATCCGATAATAGTCAGATTCATCGGGTGTCTGCGCCATGCAGGGCAGAATAAGGATCAAAGGCAGAAGAATGCAGGAAAGTTTTTCCATGTCACTACCACACAATAACGTAGTTGGCAGATGTACCAGACTCGCTTGGCTCCAGCGGAACCATGAGTGCCTGACCATCCTGTGACTGCTGGATGGAGGCCTCCGACTCTGTTTCAACATACCAGATGAACCCGTCAATTGCATAACGATGATCACTGACTGCATCAATCTGGTCGCTGATGGCAATGCGCATCCATATAGGTTCTTTAGTTTCACCGGTGAGGATCAGGGTACGCAGGAGTCCGGATCCATCACTTTGAGGCTGGATATGATCTTCCAGAACTGCTTCCCCTATCGAATAGGTAAATACAGGATGGGGGGACAGTTGGTATCCGGTAAACTGAAATTCTGTATCCATATCGGTTTCAATTGCAGAATGTCCGGAGAAGGTCAGAAGGCTTCCAAGCGGAAGGATCGTTTGATTATGTCCGCGATTATGCCACATCGGTGCTGCATCTGCGAACGGGCCCCGCCATGCATGCAGCAGAGATGCGGTGGATAAATCCAGTGTGTAATGGATGCCACCGGGATTGCCGACAGCCATGGAATGAGTGTATTTGGTACCTTGATGGACGACGAATCCGCGCAGCGGTAAGGGGCGTGTGCCAAGTGTGACCGGAATCCGTTCAGCGGGAGTTCCTCCCTTCAAAGGCTGCATCAGAGGGGAGGGGCGGGTGGCAGGCCCCTCCACGGTCAGCGTAACCTGGGGAGGTACCCAGCCGGCTGCCTTAAAATACCCAAAACTGAAAGGATACATCCCTTCATCTAGCACTACATCTCCGTACATGGAGGACTGATTCTGATCATGCCGCAGCACTTCCTGACCGGCAATCTGCAATAACGCGCCGCCAATCGGGCGACCAGACCAGTGCGGGTCTCCAGATACCCAGCCCAGTGTGGTGCCGAAGCGATAGGTGCCACTCACAGGGATATGGAGCGTGCCTTCATAGCGGAGTGCAACCGGCTCCGTAGAGGTGATTGCATGTTCGTGTAGATTCTGGAGGGTTCCTGTGGATACCGGAGTCCCCGTAGCATTCCAGATTATTTCGTCCAGAGGTTCATCTACATATTCGGAATAGGTAATGTTATTTACGGAAACGGACGATTCTCCACTCATGCGGTAGTGGATATTGCGCAAGGCAACCGGACCGTGATCTCCCTGGATCATCAGAGGCCCAAGCGGGGCTTCATCTTCAAAGCCGGCCGCGCGGGTTGGGCCGGAGACCGTTACATTCTCCTGAACGATAACCCCGTTCAGGACGACTTGCACAAAGCGGGCCGGCCGGATCTTTCTGCCGTTCTCGTCAAAGTCCGGGGCATCAAACACAATACGGAGGGACTGCCACAGGCCCGGTGCACGGCCGGCATTGATGCGTGGCGGCCGCCCCTCAAATCCACGCCCTTCTGCTTCATCCCATCTCTGGTAGATTCCACCGAGATCTCCGAACGTAACATGAGAATGTCTCCAACTGTCCACTAACTGGACTTCGTAGCGTCCCTGAAGGTAAATGCCGGAATTGGATGCCTTTGGCATCATGAATTCAAGTTCAAGTTCGATATCTCCATGTTCCCAGCTGGTATAGAGATTCTCCCGGGCACATTCGTTCGGTTGATTGACAAGGATCCCCCTCCCGGGTGTGACGGCAAGGCTATTGTGCAAAGCAAGGTCACTATAGACACTGTCCGCCAGAAACCAATTTTCTGACGGATCATCAAACTGGGCGAGGGATTCCAGCGACAAGGGCTGTAACGCAAGCCGGGGTTGTGCGCTTGCGGTCGAACCAGCGGTCAACAGTGCAAGAGAGAAAAGTAGCGTTCGCATGAAGATCGTTCTCTGTCGAAGAGAATTATATAAATGAATAACCCACAGCAGAATGCAATTTGCAGGAGTCAGGATGAATTGTTCCAGTATGGATATGGGGTTCCGGGTTGACAAATGGCTGGAAAGTGCCGCTGCTCACTGCAGACCGGGTGCAAGGAGTGATCCCGTTACGTTTGCCGCAAAGGAGTTGTCGCAGAAAAATATGATTGCTTTCAAGCAACCTTTCTCCTGCTTTTACATGTTTACGGATTTGTCTGATCTGATCGTAGAACTCACGATACGTATCATGCCAGTCTTTGAATTCCTGTTTCCCGTGTTCAATCAGGTATTTGCAAAGATTCTTCAGTCTGCTTTTCATTTCAGTTTTCAGTAACCGTCAGTTCCTCCAGCTCAAAAAGGTTGTGGGGTATGCGGCGCACACCGATCTCGTATTCCATCAAAAGTCCGACCAGTTGTTCGCCGTTCATTAGGCCTATGGGGGTTTTAGCCGGTTCATTCGCTTCTTTCCTGGCTCCGGCGCTGAAGTCGCTGGTGGTAATGATTAACCCTTGCTCATGCGCACCAAGGCTGCCGCGCACCGTTGTAACAGTTGGGCTTTGAACATTTTTTTGCCAGCGTTTTACCTGAACTGCCATCCGTATACGAATCGCATCGCTGATCAGCAGTGTGCCCCGGACATCAATACCACCATCCTTGCCGAGTTTAGTCACCTCAATGCTTTCAAATCCCATCTCTGCCAACAGAAGTCCAATGAGTTCCTCAAATTGATACGGATCCAGGCCCATCAACTTAGACCGTAGTTGTTTCCGTACCTTCTGATTATGTTTGGAAATTTGATTTGGAAGGCCGGTCCCTGTCCATTTGATCAGGCTGTAATGACCGGGTGATGTACAAACAAACCGGCCGGGGGAGCCACTGGCTTTTGCTCGTTTGATTTCACGTACCAATAGAGCGATCATGGTGGCATCTGGAGTTTTGCCTTTGGTGATGAGCCAGCCTTGATTGATCGCCTCGTTCGTAATCTCCCGGTAATGCATGGGCTTCCGGTTCCCAAACTGATTCAGCACTTTTTCAGCGGCATCCAGGAAAGAATATGTTTCTTTCGGATTCGTAGAATCGCTCATATTACTTGATTCTGATTTCTTTACATCTTGAACATTCCGAAGCGCGAACGTTTTAGGCGCGGTCTTTACAAAAGTTGACTGATCTCCATGTAAAGGGTGGAAACGACCGTGTGTGCCGGCGTTTTGTCCTTTGAAACCCACAAGCCAGTTTTAATCATCCGCTGGGTGATCTCTTTGACATGGAGAGGCCTTCCCGTGTCTTTCAGTATTTTTGCGGCCGCATCTAGAATCGTCATGGATTAAAAGGTGTCTGTTCTGGTAATCCCCAGGGCAATCACATACCAATTTCCCATGAAATTACACCATGGTTGGTTAAAGGTGCGGTATTGTATCGGCGAGGTTTCCTGCGTAAGCATATGGTTTGGAGGCAAGGATTGAGCATCAACAGGGAGGATTTCTGAAATGTCTTTGGAAATCATTTGATCAGGTTGTCGGAATTTGTGGAAAATCCATTCCATGACCATAGAGTTTGCCAATGACCTCAAATGGAGGCAGAGATGCAGGCGCAGTGAATCGGTGCAGCCCCATCACTCGTCTGCCGTGAAATGCCGGTAGAGAAGCCAGGTTACCACAAAGGCGATTGCAAAAATGGTCGCCGGGACTGCAACGCCCCACAAAAAATTAAATGTCTCCATTGCGGTCCTTTTTTTGATGTGAACGCCATGCCCGGTAGGCCAGAATCAGCCCCAGAAACGATGCCGCATACGCAATTGTCATTCCAATGACGGTAGCCAGTGCCTGATTCATGATGCTTTCTGATCAATAGATTCCCAGCGGACTTTTGCTTCCAATTCACGCAGATAGTCCTGTTGTTTGGTTTCGTACTCATTGGAAATTGCTTTGAGTTTTGGGTCAATCACAAGGTGCAAAAACACCGTCATGGCAATTCCAACTGCCAGCATAATATATCCGGATACCTGCAAGAGAATAGCCAATGCCGCTCCAATCGTAATGAGTACGTAGCATAAAGGGGAGAGGAGGATTGCAATCCAGTCTTCCTTGGTCCATTCGTCGGCTTCGCTGGCCGACCACCTTCGTCGAATCATGGGGTATTGGGATATGTGTCAGCAGGGCGGCTGGCTTCTTCTGCGCCCAATGCCGTTTCGCCGTTGACCAGAATTAAGCCGCGACGCATTGCCTCCCTTCGCACAGGGCCCCACCAGCCGATGGGGCGCGACATTACATAGTAATGAACAAGGTGATCCATAGGTTCAGATTTCGTCAGAAGCGTCACCGGAAAATACACCATAGCACCGAGAATCATCAGAATCCAGAACTGCTGATAGTCCAACAGATGCGGGATCAGATTCAGTTCAGGCAAAATCCAGACCACCAGCCAACTGAATCCCAGGTTGGCGATCCAGGATGAGAGATACCCCCACGCATTAAAGCGCCACCATACGACCTGTAAAATATTCGGAAGCCAGATGCCTGCGGCCATGATCCAGAGTGCAAAAATGAGCCAGGAAGTAATGTCTTCCATGATCAGGCCATAGAAGAAAGATCCTAACAGCAGGATTCCAGTGGAGATCCGACCCACCTGTACGAGCCGCTTTTGACTTGCCTGCGGGTTCACATAATGCTGATATAAATCACGTGTGGCGTACAAAGCACCAAGATTGAGGTGTGATGAAATAGTAGACAGATGGATGGCCAGAATCGCGGCAAAAAAGAACCCGAGCATCCCGGCCGGCAGGTAGTCAAACCCGAGGCGGAACCATCCCATCTCGTACTCGCTCTGCTCCGTAATACCAGGGAAGAGGACGAAGAACGCAAGGATCGCTACCGCCCATACGGAATTTCTGACGAGGCCGAGGATGGTGCCCCACCAGATACTGTAGCTTGCGTCCCGTACGGTTTTTGCGGATTGAATGCGCTGCGCTTCTACATACCAGTCAATCGTGGTTCCCATCCCAAAGCCGCCCAGAAATGCAATCAGCATCATCGTAATAAACCAGGCAATCGGAAAATCTCCCGACCACCATCCGGTAAAAGCAAACGGATTGATGCGGTCCAACTCTCCAAGTACCTCCAGTTTTTCCAGGATCCCGTTCGGGCCGCCCGCGGTATGGATCCCCCACACGGAGACGATGATAATGACCAGAAATGCGATGACTCCCTGCTGAAAGTCCGCCATGACCACGCCCCAGTACCCGGCGGCCAGAACATAGATGGCACAGACGAGCGAGAATACGATTAGTCCAATCCAGGTGGGCCATGCAAACAGGTATTCACATACCCTGCCCATAGCAATTCCGACCCACCCCAGAACGAACATGTTCATAAAGAACTGCCATCCGGCCATCCAGCCGCGCAGGAGCTCGCTGCCAAGACCGGTGAATCGTACTACATTCCATTCTGCCTGCGTATAGGCCAGCGAGCGGCGGAAAATCCGGGTGGACACAAATGCACTGATTGCGGCCCAGCCGCAGAAAAACGTATACCAGATACCCGCCATGCCGTTTTTGTAGATCACTCCGGTGATCCACATAGGGGTGTCGGTTGCGGTGTGCGTGGCATAGACACTACTGGCCGGCAGCCACCAGGGGAGGCCCCGTCCGGCTAGAAAAAAGTCGGATTCTGAGCGCTTGCCGAGCCGATAGAACAGGATGCCGCTACCGACCATCAGCAGCAGAAACAGTCCGACCCAGAGCCAGTCCAGAAACGTAAATGTCACACTCATCAATAATCGCCGGTTGCAAAGCGCCTATAGAATAAGAAAATAAAATTTAATGTGAACTCTCCGGCCACTGTCCCAGTAGTTGCCAGCAGAGCCACAGTGTGCGCGGCACATGAAAACATCCCTTGTAGGGCCCTCCCTTGAACCGGTGTGTCAGTCTGCCTTCACGGTCACAGTAGCCATACCATTCGCCATGTTCCAGATCAATAAAGTGATCGGAAATATAGGTGTCAATCTTTCGAAAGGAGGCCAGATCATCGGGATTCCCCGTAGAAGCATAATTGAGCAGGTGTGCATAAAGGGCCTCGGAATGCGGCCACCAGAGTTTCATGGACCACTCCAGTTGAACCGGACTGAAGCCCTCTGCATCCACAAAGTAGTAGAGTCCGCCATGCTGCTGATCCCATCCAAACGCCTGGGCATCCCGGATCATAGTTTGAGCGAGTGCAGTCATGCTTGAAGCCTGAGCTTTGGAGGCGATATGCTGGATAAACCATCCGGCTTCAATCACATGTCCAGGGTTCATCAGGCGCCCGTTGGGACCGTCTAGTTGACGGCCGTTCGGAGAGATGAATTCAAACGTACGGTTGCCCTGTACATGGAGTCGGATGCGCTTAAAGCAGTCATTGATCTCGGAGGAGCAGTCTGTATCCACCATCACTTCATCAATCAGATTGAGCAGCATCATGGGGACGGCAAGCATTTGAGCGGGGGCTGCACCGGAAAGGGCAGGGCGGCCAACCTTGGACCAGTTGTAGGCCCAGTCCCAGATTTGCTCCACCCTCCGTGCGGCTTCATGGACATGTGCAGCGTGATCAATTGCACGACCATATTCGGACAACGCCATGGCATAGAAGCATTCGGTAAATATTTTGCGCTGCTGATAGATCGGCCGGCCATCACAGGCAAGCGAAAAATAAACGCGTCCATCCGGGCGCAGGGCATGGTTGATTAAAAAATTCATGCCGCTTTCAGCAATGGAGCGCCAGGATGGACGTGCTTCCACCATGCGGTACAGTTTGCTGAACATCCAGACCTGCCGGGCCTGCAACCAGATGTGCTTGGTCGTATCGTAAACGGTGCCATCCCGGTCCAGATTATTAAAGTGTCCTCCATGGACGGGATCCGGGGAATATCGCTCCCAAAACGGAAGCACACGCTCAAACAGTTCGTGTTCGTAGCGCAGCCGTAATTGCTCTCGTTTCTGCCTGGTCATGGTCGGTGCATAAAATAATCTGTTAATTCACTAATTTAGCAATCTGAATTGGCCTAACCATACTTTTGAACGAAATCATGACAGACCGACGTAAATTTTTGCAAACTGCGGCAATTGCCGTGACGGGACTGACTGCGGTGCCTGCAGTGGCCTCCGGTTCCGTTAAAACCAACCGGCCCAATCCGATTGGCGTGTCCACCTACTCATTCTGGCGGTTTAACGGTCCAAAGGAGGACTATCCGATTGAGACCTGTATTGATCAGGCAGCAGCGATGGGGTTCGACGGGATAGAGTTACTTCATATACAGATGGCATCTGAGGAGCCGGACTATCTGCAGGGGCTGAAGCGCCGGGCATTTGTCAATGGCCTGGATCTCATGGGATTCTCTACACATCAGGGATTTGTATCACCGGATGCAGAGGAGCGGCAGCACAATATCAACGAGACGATTCGGCAGATTGAACTCTGTTACGAGCTTGGAATCCCCACCATGCGCCTCAATACCGGAAGATGGGGTACATCCGAATCTTTCACTGCATTGATGGATAATCGCGGGATTGAACCGCCGCTGGAAGGGTATACCGACGAAGAGGCGTTTGTCTGGGTGATTGATGCCATTGAACGATTGATCCCGAAAGCCAGGCAGTGCGGAGTACTTCTTGGGTTGGAGAACCACTGGGGGCTTGGGCGTACCCCCGAAGGTGTCCTCAGGATCGTAGAAGCGATTGATTCTCCGTGGCTGAAAGTCACGCTGGATACGGGGAATTTTTTGGAAGACCCGTATGATAAACTAGAGATGCTGGCACCGCATACCATCTTGATGCAGGCGAAGACCTATTACGGAGGCGGCACCTGGTATACGCTGGATTTGGACTATCCGCGCATTGCAGGAATCATGCGCCGGCACAATTATGCCGGATATGTTTCACTGGAATTTGAGGGCAAAGAGAGTGAGAAAACTGCAATCCCGAAGAGCCTGGAACTT
Source organism: Rhodothermales bacterium (assembly GCA_022822185.1). Lineage (GTDB taxonomy): Bacteria > Bacteroidota > Rhodothermia > Rhodothermales > Bin80 > Bin80. Next base: position 29,740 of record JAJECE010000018.1, read on the forward strand.
CTCCGAAGTGCATTCAGCGAAGTCTAAGATCAGACTTCATCCGCTAGTTGACACGATACTGACAGCACGGGGACCGGTGAGTCCAGAGCAGTGTACAGGTGCACCCGGTGCCCGCCACTCTGCTGTTCACAGCGAAGCGGCAGGAGTGATTTCTCTGGAATTCAGGTTGAGTACCCGAGCGTGGATCGGAGTATCAGTCAACGAGGATTGAAATAACCGGTCTTGGTATCAGACAGGTTGAGGAGGACCTGCGGGGAAGTATGATCTACAGTCCAGACGGGCCGAACACACCTGCTGAACGGATCCCGGAGAGGTCAGCGGGTGTGTTTTTCAAGAAAAACAGACAACATGTGTCGGACACCGTGGTAGGGGAATCTGACATGTAAACACATTTCCGAGGTCACAGAAGGAATCCTGGATGAGTATGCTACGCTATAAAGAGCCGCGGGGCAACAGCAATCACTGCTATTGCACGAAACTGATGTCCCCCTGCCTGCACGGATGCAGGACAGGAAGAAGGGAAATAATGGTCCTCCTAGAGAGGGTCCACATTTTGTGCCTGAAACCCCTTGTTTCCCCGGGTCACAGCAAACTCTACTCGCTGGCCTTCATCAAGCGACTTGTAGCCGTCCTTGTTGACTTCCGAGTAATGAACGAATACATCCTTCTCCCCACTGTCCCTCTGAATAAAGCCGTAGCCCTTATCAGAATTGAACCATTTCACCGTTCCTTGTTCACGATCTTGCATTAACGCTGTGTCTTTCGACGTTTGATAAATTGAAGTTGACTAACAATTCGGATCTTCACATTTGAGGCCCGAAAACAAGGGTTTATACGGAGTTTTCCGGCAGGGGTGCGTCAAAAAGGGGCAAATTGTGTGGAGATTCTATGAAGAATTAAAGGATAATTAAAGGATTCAAATGCCGTTATTTCAACCGTCCCGGTCCAGACAGGGTTCGGGAGGTAACTGACAGTCGGGAATATTCTGGGGTCCGAATGAGCATGGACCTGCCGTACGGTAGCCGATACTGCCCAAAATTGCTCCTGTCGGGATCCAGGCAGTGGTGACCGTATAGCCCCCTCCAAAGAAGCCATATCCATTTTCAACATTTGAAAAGGTACCGGGCTCAATCAGAAGGTCTGGATCAAATGAATCATTCGGAGGCGCCCATTGCGCATCCGCGGCTAAAAACCGGAAATAAATGCGCCGCAGTGCAATGTGGTCCGGCGAGAGGCAGCTGAGTTCAAACTCCTCCTGCACAAGGGCAAAATCGTCACGCAGATTGATTTCGTAGCGCCACCCATCCTCAAGGGGCTCTTCTTTTCCAGAATAGGAGACCTCCACGGGAAGCAGGACCGCAGGCGGTGTGGTGGATCCCGGTGGCCATGGATTGGCGGGGGGCAGTGTAATGGCATCGTAGGTTACCGTTACATCGACCAGTCTGGGCGGTTTTCCATGAATATGAACGGGAACGATGACGCGGTCACGTTCATCAATCAGTTCCACCTCAACGGGGGGCGGGATGGTGACTTCCGCGCTGGATTCTTCTCCATCGGAGCGCCGCACAGAAAGACGGTAGCTGTGTTCATATCTGGCCCGGAATTCCGCTTCAAAGACATGCCCCACAGAACTGTCACGGTAGACAATTTCACGATTCACCCATTTGTATTCCTCGCCGGTGGTCAGGTTTTTTGAGGAAACGACTGCGTCAAGGGGGCCCGAATGATCAACCCCTAAGCGATCTTCAATGGAGAACACACGAACCCGCTGAATATCGGCGTGGGCATCCAGATATCCCCACAGGGTGAAGGGGCGATCCTCCCCGATAATTGGATCAATGGATTGCTCACAACTGCTCAGGACAATCGCCATGCTCAGCAGGATCACGCCAGTGGAAGCGAAATAAATACGGAACATCAAAATTCAAACTTTATGCCGGCGGTCGGAATAATGGGTAACTGATTATTTCGCTCTGCCGTAAAGACATCAAGCGAAAAGATATTACTCCGGTTATAGACATTGATCACTCCGGCCTGGATGGTGACGAACGAATCGTCACGGTACTGGAATATGCGATCCATCGACAGATCCAGGCGGTGATAGCTTGGCAGCAGGCCTTCGTAGGGGCGGTCATAAATAACCCGGGCCGTGCCGGGCTCTGTGGATACGTCCACCGGTCCGTCCATGAGCACAAAGCCGTCAAATCCGCGGATCCGGCTGTAAGGCAGCCCGCTCCCGAAATTCCATCGGGCGCTGAAGTCGATGTTTTTCCATGTAAAACTCAGGAGCGCATTGATCTGATGCCGGCGGTCGTGCGGGGGGCGGTACCGAACCTCATTGGACCCAAACCAGACAGGGAGCGTCTCCTGCATTGCGTTATACTCAACCGAGGACAGACCGTAATTGACAAATCCATAGAAATGATCCCGTTGCAGCTCCATTCTCAAATCAATTCCCATTGCACGTCCGGATGCCTCCTGCAGGCGTGTGGTAAACCGCGGGAAGGCTGTCCATTCGGAGACAAACAGGTTGGAAAAATGCTTATAGAACAGTTCGGCAGATAGATTGAGTCCCGGACGCGGTGAGATGCTGTAGCCAAGCAGGGCGTGAATGGAATTCGGGAGGCTCCCGGTGGGGGATCCCGTCCATGCGGTGAACACATTCGTTGCATCCCGGCGGTCATTGAGTCCAACCATTTCCTGACGGTAGAGTCCGCCTGCAATGCTGAACCGGTGGGACCCCAACTCATAGAGTACACGCAGGCGCGGTTCAAAGTGAAACCCCTGATCTCCAAGAAATTCAGCAATTAATCCAAAACGCCCCCTCAGGCTTGGTGTAAAACGGATCTCAGGCTCAAAGTAGGCACCGGTGGACAGGATTCGATCACTGCTGAAATCCAGATTCTGAAATAACCCGTCCAGGCTTGCGTCCAGTCTCGGGGCACGCAGGTAGAATCCCCAGTCAACATTTGTACGCCGGCCGTAATTCGTCAGGTTAACGGTCAGATTAAATCCCTCAATCGCACTGGAGCGATCCGGCTCCTCGCTCGGTCCCCTCTCCATATTCAGGATGGATACCGAAAAGAGGACCTCCCCCAGCATCGGCAGGCCCGGCGGCACCACCAGCCAGCGGGCACCGTAGGCCGTATTGTGCCAGCGAATTTCATCACTGTCTGGATTTACGGTATCCAGTGTACCTTGATCATACGTGTGAATTGCACTGACCGAAGCCTGGTGGCTGTCATTGATCGTCCAGTGGACTTTGCCAAAGAAGTCACCAAAGGTATACGGAACGGGTTGATCAATATAACTGGAGGCGACCCGCTCAATGGTTGAGGCCCGGCCCGAAAATAAATAGGACATACGTCCACGTTTGACCGGTCCTTCCAGGATCCCCATGCTGACAAAGGGGGCAAAAGAGAAGGTTCTGCGTGATTCCTGCAGGTTGCCGTTGCGCGTATGCACATCAATGACCGATGACATCCGGCCGGAATACTTGCTGCTGAAAGCACCGGCGTGTATATCTGCATTGCGCAGTATGTCCGATGAAAAAGCGGAATAAAACCCAAGGATGTGGAAAGGCTGATAGATGTACATCCCATCCAGAAGCGCAAGGTTATGGGATGGTTCGCCGCCACGTATAAACACCTGTCCTCCCCGGTCGCCAATCGAAACGACTCCCGGCATGGCCGACAGATAGGAGACCAGGTCTCCTGAGACATCAGGCGTGGGAACCAGATCTACATCGGCGGGCCGGACGGTTTGTACACCGGCTGCAACCATTGCGCCCCCTTCACGCTCTCCTTCCACGACGACTGCATCCAGTTCCGCACCGATGCGAAGCATGATGGAAAGCTGTTCTACCTGATCTTCGGCCAGATCCAGGGTATCCGCAAAGGTTTCGTAGCCAATGAAAGATGCCTGCAGGAACCAGCGCCCCGGCTGCAGGCGGACCACAATAAAAAACCCATCATCATTTGCCACACCTCCCCGCAAATTTCCTGTTGCATCACGCAGGGCAATATTCACACCCTGGAGTGGCTGCCCGTCGGATGCATCCGTTACAAATCCACGAACGGTTGCCGTTTGTGCGTTGATCGGCTGGACGCAAACGAGAATGAGGGCAATAGCGAAGAGTACGCTGCATCGTCGCAGCAAAGCCATTGCCGGGAGTTGTACGTGTTCTTTGGATGTGCAGGGAATAAAGTTGCGGGAACTACAGGAAGCCGAGTTCGAGTTTTGCCTCATCACTCATCATGTCAATCGTAAAGGGAGGGTCAAAGGTCAGTTCCACATGTGCATCGGTCACCCCTTCGGTAAGCATCACCACGGACTCAACCTGACTGGGAAGGCTGTCTGCCACCGGGCAGTTTGGAGTGGTTAAGGTCATCGTAACGAATGCCCGGTCATCGCTGTCAAGCCGGACCTTATAGATGAGTCCTAGATCATAGACATTGACCGGAATCTCCGGATCGTAGACCTGCCGGATGGATTCAATGATTTCGTCCGCTAATCCGTCCGTTTTTGAATGGTTAATCACTTCGCAGTTCATGCAGCTTCAGCCAGAGATGCTTCTTTTTGAATACGTTCAATCATGCGATTCAGCCCATTTTTTCGGCGTGCAGTGATGAGGCTAGGCAGTCCTACATCGTGGATCAAGGCAAATAAATCTGTTTCAAGGATTGTTTTGGGAGTCTGACCATCCATTAGACGGATCAGAAGAGCAATCATTCCGCGGGTTATCAGTGCATCACTGTCTGCTTCAAAATAAATTTGGTCACCATGCACGGTGCTGTACAGCCAGACCATTGCCAGGCATCCATGAATCCGGTTCGCTTCGGTTTTCAGGGAAGCGTCCATGTCAGGCAGGTTTTCGCCCAGTTCAATCAGGTATTCCCGCTGCCCGTCTGCATCCTCAAAAAGTGCCAGATCCTCAAGCAGGGCCGCTTTGCGATCTTCAATGGATTCTTCCGGCAGTAATCGACCATTTGTTGTTGCATCTGCAGCGGGCGGGAACGTATTCCGGGAGGATCCTTCGGCGATCTCGTGAAGACGGGCCACAAGGATATCCACATCTTCCTTTGTATTGTAGGCTCCGAACGAGGCACGAACGGTGCCGGGGATCCCGAAATACTCCATCAGCGGCATGGCGCAGTGATGTCCTGTCCGTACTGCAATCCCCGCCTGATCAAGCGCGTAGCCGACATCATAGGGATGATGGCCCTCAAGCAGGAAACTGAGAACTCCAACCTTTTCGGAGGCGGTGCCGACAATTTTCAGACCGGATACTGTCATGATCTCTGCATGTGCATAGCTAAGGAGTGCATCCTCTTTTTTCCGAAGAGCTTCCATGCCGATGCCTTCCAGATAGTCAATTGCTGCCGCCATGCCGATTACCCCTGCAATATTCGGAGTGCCGGCCTCAAATTTGTGCGGAACATCGGCCCAGGTGGAAGATGTACGATGCACTTCTTCAATCATATCCCCGCCGCCATGCCAGGGCGGCAAATCCTGCAGGAGTTCTTCTTTACCATAGAGAAACCCCATGCCGGTAGGACCATAAGCTTTGTGACTGCTCGCACAGTAGAAGTCACAATCCAGTGTCTGCATATCCAGCGGCAGGTGTGGCAATCCCTGTGCTCCATCCAGAAGGACTGCGATATTTCTTTTGTGCGCCTCTGCAATAATGTCTTCTACCGGATGGACGGTTCCCAGGCTGTTGGAAACATGTCCCAGGGCGATGAGGCGTGTTCTAGGGTTCATTTGCCGCACCAACGTGTCAACGCTGATCGTACCGGTCAGTGACACATCCAAAACGCGCAGCTGCGCATTGCGCTCTTTTGCAAGTAACTGCCAGGGCACTAGATTGGAGTGGTGCTCCATGACGGTTGTCAGGATTTCGTCCCCGGGCTGGATATGTTTTCGTCCGTACGTAGCGGCAACCAGATTGATGGCTTCGGTGGTGCCCCGTGTGAAGATGATGCTGTTTTCGCTTCGTGCCCCGATAAATTGTGCCAGGTTTTTCCGGGCTGCCTCGTACCGATCTGTTGCGCGCTGGCTCAAGTAGTGGACCCCGCGGTGCACATTGCTGTGCTCATGTGCATAGTAGTTTGCCAGACAGTCCACGACGCATTGCGGTTTTAGCGAAGATGCGGCGCTATCCAGATAGACCAATGGTCTACCGTACACCTGTTGGCGCAGTGCAGGGAAGTTCGCCCGCAGGGCATTATCTCTCAAAGCAGGATTTACCATTGCGCGGAGTGCCCGCGTTAGCGCAGCACATGCTCTACATGGTCATAGAGCGTTTCATGCATTGCCGAAACAGGCGTTTTTTCAATAATATCGCCAGCAAAAGACATCAACATGAGTCTTCGTGCTTCTTGTTCGGGGATTCCCCGGGAGCGAAGATAGAAAAGTCCATCCTTGTCCAATTGTCCGGTGGTTGCCCCATGGGAGCATTTTACATCATCCGCATAGATCTCCAGTGCGGGCTTTGAATACATCCGGGCGGTCTCTGTGAGCAAAATACTGCGATTCGTCTGATAGGCATTGGTTAACTGCGCATCCTGACGCACGAGTACTTTGCCGTTGAACACCCCGATTGCATGATCATCCAGAATCCCCTTATAGTACTCGGAACTGTAACAATTCGGTTTTGCGTGATCCACCAGGGTGTTGTTATCAATATGAGAGCGTCCGTGTGCCATAAACAGTCCGTGAAGGAGGCTTTCGCAGTACTCGGCATTGGGAAGGATGGACAGATTGTTCCGAGTCAGTTCGCCCCCAAACGTAAAGACACCGCTGTAAAATTTGCTCTGTGCTTCCTGATAGACACTCAGATTTGTGATGCGGCTGGATCTAGGGGTGCCCACTTGCAGATCCAGGTAGTCAACCTGCGCCTCTGGTTCAATATGAATCTCGGTGACCGCATTGATCAGCACATAATCTGATCCTGCAAATTCCGTGGACTGCAGGATTTGCAGAGATGCACCACTGCCTGCATAAACGAATGTCCTCGGCTGCACCAGCGTGGAGTCGTTGCAGGTAATGATATGGAGGATATGGATCGGGTGATCCAGTTGGGTACCGGGACTTGCGGTGATCACGGCCCCGTCTTTTATGAATGCCGTATTCAGGGCCGTAAATGGATCTTCTGTATAGTCCGCATACGTTCCCAGATGTTCCTGAACAAGATCCTGTCCGGCGGCAGAGGAGAGGTTTTGGATGGAGACCCCGGCAGGCATTTGGTCAAGCCGGGATTGCTCCGGTGCGAAGCGGCCGTTCACGAATACGGCCACACAGGGGGTATCTAATGTGTCAATTCCCCTGGCGGAAGCCGGGCCCGCTTCGGCAAGCCGGTAGGTCCGTTTGATGACC
>JAJECE010000120.1 GCA_022822185.1 Rhodothermales bacterium
TCTCGCAGGGATGCGATGACCACATCCTTATCGATGGTCCCATCGGTCTCAATATTGGCCATTGCTCTTGCAATGCACTGGCGTTCTTTCCGCATAATCCCGTCCGCTCTGGATTTATAAAATTTTATTCGTTTCAACTCCCCCACTTCGAGTACTTCCTTCAACTTCGCTGGAGTCATCTCCCGCCCCGTTGCCCGCAGGTGGATGGCAGCAGACTCGGCATAGGCGGCCACATGCTGCGGCCAACCATGGGTCTTCTGCATAATCGCGTCAATCCAGGGCGTGGGATCCCCCTTCGCCCGCCCCTCTTTCTTGAGCCAGTCCTTGATCACCTCCCGCTCCGCTTCCTCTTTCAGCAGCCCCAACTCTACATAGCAGTTGTCCTTGAATCTGGACACGCCCAGATCTTTGAAAGCGCGCTTCGTTGCACTCAACCCGGCGGCAACCAGCATCACGGGGCGTCCAGTCCGCCCGTTATGGATTGCGGTCAGCAGGGCCTTCGCGCCGATAAACGGAATCCCGGTCCCCACCGCAAGGTCGTTCATTAACTGCGCTTCATCCAACAATAGAACTAGCCCTCCTTTCCCCTTTTCGATGACACCCAAAGGAGTTTTTGCCGCCCCGCCAAGTTCAACTTCCGCCTTGAATACACCAACATCTACGCTAGCAGATCCATGTGTGAGCCATCTACGCCAGCGCATCCATGAAGTGTCAATAGACTCGTGAAGCACCTCTGGATCTAAAAACTTATGCGGATCCACCTCTGCCACTGCAAATCCCTCAATTGCGGCTAGGCGGGCGCATTCATGGAGCAGCGCGGTCTTACCCGCACCGGGCGCGGCCTGGATCAGGAAGGTGGTTCCTTTTTTGGGATCCTTCTCCGCCCACTTCAGGCGGCGCTGAAAACTATCTAGCATTCCCTTCCGTCCGTGGAAGTACTTCGCTTCGCCCCGGTCTTCTAGATCCGGGTTTGAGTCTATGAAATCACTCATGAGGTATAGTGGCAGCTATCAGCAGGACAGCGAATGATTACGCCGACGATTTGTTCCCCTGTACACCGCATCACCTCCCGCGCCTAGACTGAATTCCCGCATTGATTTTGCTGTATGAATTTCAGGGGTGCCTTTCCAGTTTTACCGCAGGGTTTTATTGTCGAACCAGGGTATTTTCTGACGTAATTCAGGGTATCCCGCTGCAATGAGGTAATGGTCATTGGCGCTGCTCATAATTGAACGATAATTTCATCCCTGATAATGGTGACTTTGCCGGGGTGCCTTGCCAGATGCCGGAAGATGGTCTGTGCCTCGACGTTTGCACAGGGTTTGCCAACCCGTACTCCCGGGAGTCGATAGAGTACGCTGGCCATGACGGTCAACTGCACATCAACATTGATGTGCATCGGAACGACCGAGCTCAAGGAATCCATGTGGAAGAAGTTGATGGCATTACGGATGATATTCTCACTGATCATGCGCCGGGCACACCGATCAATGAGTTCCCCGGGAGCACGTTCCATTTGATTGGTGATCAGTACCGCTGGCTTGTCGTGCCCTAAATTCTTGACCAGGATTTGTCGGATTGGATCGGGCTAATCCCGTAGATCTGTGGTTTCATCCACCATGCCGGAATTGCGATACCTGCGTCCGATGCTGCCGAGTCGGACTTTTTTTCAGACCGACTTGTCCAGCGTATGGATGCGCCGGACCAGAGAAGCAACACTTACCGAGGCAGCATAGCTTCCTGCCTGTATACGGGTACGGTCTGAGCTGCTAATCCCCCGTCAAAAAGATGCTGGAACTAGCCAACTCTTTAATCATGCATGAACCGGCAAAAACAGGATTTTCGTACGGATACTTCTTTTCTTTCTAGGAGCCACCGTTAGCAAGTATCTATTGTTGGATATTGATCTCGCAACCTTGAGTTGAGCTATCCGTTGAAAAACATCTCCCAACTGTCGTAATCCCCCCGGAAATTTATCATGAATATCACCGACTCAGATGTTCGTAGACGCTTGCAACTAGGTGAGGACAGTCGATGGGAATTCAAGCAGATTGAGTTCGTTGACGATCATCCAAATAGCCCAAGCAGAGACGACTTCGCCGATGAAATGACAGCATTTGCAAATACGAAGGGTGGGATACTGCTTTGCGGAGTTTCAGACAGTGGAGAACTTCAGGGGATGACCCCGAAGCAGGTTTCTGCCCTCAGCCGAATGTTAGTCGAAGTAAGTACCGATACCGTAAAACCTGCTATCCGTATTCATATTGAGAAACGAGAGCTTGACGGGAAGATGTTCATGCTTGTTGAGGTACCTGGAGGAAACTATGTACATGAGCGCTCTGGTAAAGCCTTTCTCCGAGTCGGCGACTCCAAACGCCGTATGGAAAGTGATGAATATCTTCGGTTAGCATAGGAACGAGCCCAGAGCCGATATACATGGTTTGATCAACAGGTGGTCCCAAATACTGGATTTGAAACACTTCTTGAACGACTGTGGGAGCCACTGATCAGTGCAACCGGCGCAGATGACCCTCGTCGTGCGCTGACGAATTTGCGGCTACTGGCATCGGATGAATTTGGTGTGGACAGGGCGACTGTTGCCGGAATATTACTCTGCACCAATTCCCCCCATGAATGGCTACCCCAAGCGACAATTATCGCCACAATGTATCGTGGTCAAGATCGATCTTCCGGTCAATTGGATACCCAGGAGATTCAAGGGCCGCTTTCTGTTCAGATTGCCGAGGCGACGAAATTTGTCGCACGGAATATGCGTGTCGCCGCACGGAAGACTCCCGCCCGTGAAGATATCCCCCAGTACAGTATGGCTGCCGTGTTTGAAGCCGTGGTGAACGCAGTTGTTCACCGTGACTATTCACGGTCAACCCGACGTATTCGGCTCTCAATGTTCAAAAATCGATTGGAGATTGATTCTCCCGGCCCTCTTCCCAATGGAATGACGATAGATGGGATGGCCTCAAGCCAGTCAACCCGTAATCAGGCTCTTGCTTCTGTATTTGGGCGAACCTCTGTAGGAGATATCCCCGGGTCTCATCACCGCAAAAACATGATGGAACGGCGGGGGGACGGTGTCCCAATCATTCGACAAGGAACCCATGAAATTACTGGCAGCCTGCCGGAGTATAAAGTTGTTGATGGGACAAACTTGGTTCTGGTTATCCCGTCTGCCCGACTTGAACTTGTGCCGTCGGATGCCATTATTACAGTGCATTCGGGAGGAGAGCCGATGGTCAATGCGGATGTTTTGGTTTTCTTTCCCAATAAAACCCGACATCGGGCGACAACCGACAGCAATGGTGAAGTAGATTTTGATTTGTACACGGCTCATTTGCCGATGACCGTTTATGCTGCCATGCCGGGCTATAGAGCGGGTTTTGTACGGTCGTGGACACCATCGCGTGGAGGATTATTATTGGAATTGAATTCGCTTACGGCGGGAGGTGCAGTTATTTTCTCAAACGCTTCAGGTCATATTCCCGGACTACATGGACGGCTGAATCCCCAACGTGACAATTTGGATCGGACCTACCTATACACGGACAATATTGCAATTGAGCAGGGCAGGCAGCAGCCCGTCTCCTTCCGTCTGGGAAAACCCTTGAGACTTACCGATGCATATGGGGTTGAGATGATGGCGACTATTGTTGATATCACTGGACAATCAGCACTCGTTGAATACAGGCCGTTCAACCGGAGAAATGATTAGGCTGCGTGGATTGCAATTATTGAAATACCGCCGGATGGATTGGACTTTTTAAGTCCCCAAGAACACTCCAGACTTTGTCCGCTGGTTGAATAATGGATCCTTCCCGTCTCAAAATCCCACTACGGTATCAGATTTTCGCCAGACAGTCAACTCTGCACCGAATACGCCTTGTATCTCAGTTCAGATATAGAGATACGTGGAAAGGTGACCGAATGAATCTTCAAATAATATGGGCATTTGGGCGGGGTGTATTTCGCCCCGCCATGTGATGGGCGAGATATATCTCATTTCCATCAGGGGAGATCTATGCCGACTTCCAACTAATTTTGAATCCATACCGTGCCGCTGTCCCAATCGCCATGTTTGGGAATCGTTTGCACCGTTCTTCTGGATCTATCTGACCGTATTTTCATGCCCCTTATAGAAGTTCTGGCCTCACGTTCGTGCGTAGGAGAGAGTCATAGTCGTGCCTTCCATGATTGATAATGACGCAGTACGCCGGCGAGTCTTGATTCAAAGTCCCAACCCTCGTGAAATGTCTCAAAGATATGGATGAGCTGCGATTCACTGAGTCCGTACAGATGAGCAACTACAGCATCCAGTTCATGGATGTGGTCTTCTTTCTCGCCCTCATCCATGGAGCCGCAGATGACTCCCACTTTATTCGCCCAATCGGCAAAGCGGTCATCTGGACACGCCAGCCTTCCAGCCAGTCGAACAACACGCTGCCAAAGCGTATCTTCACGGGGAGGGCGGGGAATAGGAAATGGATTGAGGATGAAAAAATTGACACTTAATTCAACAAATCGCCTTGCGTACCAGTCAAGGGGTACGGAAGAGAGAATTCCAAGTAGAAACGCCTGATCCTTTTCGTCTGAATGAGGATAGAGAGATTCCTCTCCAGTGGGCCATAAAAAATATGGGCCTTTATTAGTGATGAATACGTTGGGAGGTACAAGGCAGGCGATTACCGTCCGTGGATCACTAGCACGTGCGATGTCTCTAAAGGCTATACGTGGGCGATAGCATGGCAGTGTTTTTCGATCCTGCCGATACTGTGGAGGAAATTCATTATGTGCACTGCGCCGATTATTTCCCGCCCGAAGCCGCTTGCGTTGGAGGAAATCCAGAACAGGTCCAGGATCAGCCCAAGCGTAGTAGATTCCTGTATCTGGCTTCCATAGATTGAAGGATTCTCCCTTGTAGACCGGCCAGAAGCCTTCGGGGCATTCCTTGCTCTCCAAATCCATGAGGGGCTTTTGATTCGTGGCATCTAATTCGCGATCCGGACGTGCTCTCCATTCTTTCGCCTTGTTCAGGTCAAGCCGAGGAGACTTCCGAAGCTGAGCAAATACTCCTGGAGAATCCGCAGTCGGCAGAAGAGGAAGTGAGACGGTATCATTCCATTGCTGAATCTCTGCATAGGTAAACGATTCCGGTTCCTTTGAAATACCTGCCTTGAATTCAGATAGTGCGGTGTAAGGCCCTCTGAGACGAATAGACTTTCCCTTGGCCTTTCCATGTTTTGCACAAACGAGAGCAATCGTGTATTGTGGTGTCACCCCATCAAACACCCATCCTGCACGATTTTTCATCATGGCAACTTCAACATCTGCAGCTTCGCTAAATATTGTTCTGCGAAAATCCGTTGATCCCTTGACAGCAAGTGCACTGCGTGGTAGCACAACCCCAAGATAACCTCCATTTGCACTGGACAGTCTCCAAAAACGCCAGCAAAACGCTTTATAGAGATCTGGATCCCCTTTACCCATGCCTGGATAGGTACCATTCACGAGAACCTTCCGCATTTGATACAATTCCTCTTGTTCTCTCCGTAAAAGTTCAAGCAAATCGGAACGCTCCTCGCTTAAGCGGGCGACCTCGGACTCTTTATCTCCCGGCTGTTTGCCACGCAATCCTGGAGAGTATCGAGCCCAGAAGGCATCTTCTTCAACCGTTACTTCCTTCCACGGTGGATTCCCCAGAATCACATCAAACCCCGGCCGCTCTCGCAGAAATACTTCAGGAAAAGCAATCGGAAAATGAAGTACAGAGAGAGGGCCTAGTATCTTATGAACCGCATCTAATGCTTTGGATATCTGGATATCTTCCAGATTAAGAAAGTCCGAAAGCTCATCCCATGTCTCGATGATTTTTTTGACATCCGAATTGTCCTCAATCGGTGCAGCGGTCAAGAGGTCGCAGAGTATTTCTGATTCCTGAAGGGCTGAGCGAATATCATCCTGCGCTGCGCGTGCTTCCTCAATATCTTCCAAAGAGATATCGTTGCTGTTGGCAAGGCGTCGAAGAGGCTTCACCGCCCTGCCAAGCAGCTTTTGGGCATCAATAGGGAAAAGTGGTACAGAGATCTTCTCGAACATATCCCGTATCTCTGCAATCGCCCCTACACCCACCAGCGCATTGCCGCGGATCAGTGTACGATCAAGAAAGGATAAAGGCAGTCCCGGTACAAACGTATGGATCCAGACCGCAAGCCGCGCAAGTTGCACCGCCAACGGATTTAGGTCAACACCATAGATACACCGCCGGGCAATCAGTCGGCGCAGGAGCTGACTATCCTCAATAGGGTCGCTTTCCTGGATGCCTTTCAGCCGGCTTTTTGCCGTAGAGCGCAATTTGCCCAGTTCATTCAAAACATCCGGCAGACTGCGCCTGGACAGATAGTCGGCCATCCTCTTCTCCATCCGATCAATCGCACTGATCAAAAAATGTCCCGATCCCATCGCAATGTCCGCAACACGAAAATCAAAGAAGGCTTCGCTGGCATCCGTTTCGTCCAGTGCATCCAGTCGCTTGAAGTGATCGTCCAGCGCGGGCTCCAGTGCTCCATCTAAAAGATGCTCTACGGCAAAGGACTTTGTGTAGTAACTGCCCGATGCCTTCCGCGCACCCGAGCGGTTGTGCAGATAAACTTCCCCTTTCCTGACAACGGGCGGCTCATTCTTCTTGGCAGGAACATAGACCACATTTTTCTTTTGCTCCTTGAGTACCAGATCCATGTCCGCCCTTGCTAACTCCGATTCTAATAACCCCTCGTAAATGGTGCCGAACTCACGCACACCAAGTGACCGAAAATCAACCGGGCCAGGCACGCCCTCCGGAGTATGGATCACAAGTAAGCTGCGCAGAACTTCCTCAAAGCATTCATTCGGAAGTGTGATCTGTGCCAGTGCAGCACCCGCTCTGGAAATCTCCCCGTCATCCTGAAACAGCGCCCCGCCATACGCAGGCACATCCCATTCCGTATTGCCCTTTGCAATGGCATTCCAGAGATGTTCCGTTTCGCGCCAGTACGTGGCCCCCTCGGCAATTGGAGTCTCGTTTGCAACCATATCGGCCATTTCCTGTGCTTTCTTTTTCAGGGACCGGATTTGGTAGGCTGCGTTGTACCGATAGGGAAGCAGATCCCTGTCTTCTGCATACGCGATGAATAAAAGACGAAACAGCACGGTCAGTGCCATCTCATAGGTCAGGGCAAGTTCTTCTGAATCGGGGATCGTGATGCCCCGTGCGCGGCTGATTCCCTGTGCCAGAGCCGGAACCACATCTTCATAGATGCGTTCCCGCAGGCGCTTGGCAAGATCCCCGGAAAAACGTTCAGATCCTTCCAGCAGTTCATATAAACTGCCTTCACGCTTCAATGCATCCGCCGAGTAAAGCAGCCAGAGATAATGTAACTGCTCATCGGGAAGCAGCCACGGCTGGCATTCAATAAAGGTATCCGTACGACCTCGCCTGCCCACACCTACATCAACACTTGTTGAATAGAGACGAATTCGATTCTCCTGAACAAATATGATCCAGTCAAGATTCTCGGCATCTGCGTTACGGAATGCATAACTCACCGGCGATAACTGATTAAAACGCTGCTCTTTGTGCTCAATCAGTTCCCCGTCATGCAGCATCACGGCCAGTGCCGTTCTGCGGTCATTACTGTACAGCACACTTGTCAGGTTATCCAATTCCTTTATCGTGAACCCCAGTGCGGCCAGGAGGTCCTGCCCCGAAAGGTTAACCGCATGTTGAGCTTTTCTTCGGGCATCCCTCAGATCTGCCCGTTTGGGAACCCCATGCTCAAGTTCGTGCAAAGCTAACAGTCCCTCATTCCTGAGCCCGGGAACAGTATTCTTGAACGTAGGCAGTGTCTGTTCCAGCAGCTTCAGGGCTGAATGTCGATCCGGCTGTTCCAGCAATTTTCTGCACAACCGCTCCACCTGTCCAATGTCCATGTCGTGACTGATTGGCGGCTCCTCACGGTCGGGGCCGCATACGGATGCCTTGCCGGAATGCATAATGACCAGAAGTAAAGGTGCGCCCCGGTTTCCTTTGCGGGCTTTCCACACTTTTCTGATCTCCCCGTCACCTATTCGCCTTACGGCATGTGCAACCGTAATTTCCAGGGCCAGTTGCCCCTTGCCAATAAAAAGACCGGCCTGCCGGAGCCCAGAACTTGCAACCGGTGACCAGGATCGCCTGGTCAAGTCGGAAAGAAATTCA
>JAJECE010000121.1 GCA_022822185.1 Rhodothermales bacterium
AGATGGTGATGCCGGGCGATAACACCCAGTTCAAGGTGAAACTGATCCAGCCGGTGGCCATGGAGCAGGGGCTGCGGTTCGCAATCCGTGAAGGAGGCCGGACGGTCGGTGCAGGGGTGGTTACGAAGATTCTCGACTAAAGGTACGCCGGATCATGACGGGGCAGAAAATCCGTATTAAGCTCAAATCCTACGATCACTCGCTGATCGATAAGAGCACGGAGAAGATTATTAAGACGGTAAAAGCAACCGGTGCGCTGGTCAGCGGACCGATTCCGCTTCCGACCAAGAAGGCCGTCTACACCGTATTGCGGAGCCCGCATGTGAATAAGAAGAGTCGGGAGCAGTTTGAGAGTCGGAGTCATAACCGTCTGATTGATATCCTGTCCACCAGTACCAAGACGGTGGATGCTCTGCTGAAGCTGGAGCTTCCCAGCGGGGTGGATGTCGAGATCAAAGTGTAATTGGAAGTAGCCTTTTTGCGCAGTAATGAGTGGAATGATTGGTAAAAAAGTTGGCATGACAAGCATCTTTGATGCAGCAGGGAATAATATCCCCTGCACCGTCATTGAGGCCGGTCCCAACCGCGTTGTACAGGTCAAGCGGCAGGACGGGCAGGATGGCTATGATGCAGTTCAACTCGGCTTTGGGGCTCGCAGAGAACGGCGGACCACCAAGGCGTTAAAGGGCCATTTTCAGGCGGCTGGAGTTCCTCCGCAGCGCGTGCTTAAGGAATTTGAATGGGATGGGGAGATGCCGGAGATCGGCGACGAGGTGCGTGTAGAGAATGTGTTTGTGGAGGGGGAGATGATTGATGTGGCGGGATTGAGCAAAGGGAAAGGATTTCAGGGAGTGGTTCGGCGTCACGGTTTTCACGGGGTGAACGACCAGACGCACGGGCAGCATAACCGCGAACGTGCACCTGGATCCATCGGTGCATCCAGTGATCCCTCACGGGTGATCAAGGGAATGCGTATGGCCGGCCAGATGGGGAATGCGCGGGTGACGGTCAAAAACCTTGATGTGACGCGCATTATCCCGGAACATAACCTGTTACTGGTTCGCGGGGCGGTTCCCGGCCCGGTCAACGGTGTGGTAGAACTGTTCAAACAAGGCTGAGCGGAGATATGGAGTTGGATATTTATCAGCATAATGGCATCCCTGCCGGTCGCACAGTCGCTCTGGATACGGCGGTGTTCGATGTAGCCCCGAATGATCATGTACTGTGGCTGGATGTGCGACGGACCCAGGCGGCCGCACGTCAGGGGACGCATAAAACCAAGGAGCGGGGCGAGGTCAGGGGATCCGGCCGCAAGCTCTATCGTCAGAAAGGAACCGGGATGGCACGTGTCGGGAATGCCGCTTCGCCGCTTCGCCGAGGCGGGGGGCGAATCTTTGGCCCGCGGCCCCATCAGTATCGTGTGCGGCTGAGCAAAAAAGTGCGACGCAATGCCCGGTGCTCGGCCCTCAGTTACAAAGCACGCGAAGATGCCATCCGGGTCGTGGATCCGCTGAATTATGAATCTCCCGACACGCGTGCACTGGTCTCGCTTTTGGGAAATCTGGAACTGGAAGGGCAGCCGGTGCTGATTGTAACGGCATCCAACCGGCCCGAAGTCTTTCGGTCGAGCAGGAACATAGATCGTGTTGTGGTGCGGGAAGCTCGGAATGTGAGCACCGAGGATATTCTTCGGGCCCGCATCCTTGTGTGTGAGGAAGATGCGCTTGCAGTGTGGAGTAATCTCTGGGCTTCAACACAAAGCAACTGACCCAATGCCACGAAAAGTACTCATCCGGCCGCTGGTTACCGAAAAACTCTCTGCACAGATGGAAGAGGGACACTACGCGTTTATTGTGGACGCAAGGGCCAACAAGATTGAAATCCGGCAGGCGGTACGGGAGCGGTTTCCGGCGGTGGAGATTAAAGAGGTGCGTACGATGAATGTACGTGGAAAGCATCGCCGCCAGCAGACACGTCAGGGAGTCCGGCTCGGACGGACCGCCAGTTATAAAAAGGCGATTGTGACGCTGATGCCGGACAGCGAACAGATTGACTTCTTTGAAAGCATATAGGACGATGGCGATACGAAAACTCAATCCGGTAACCCCTGGGCAGCGCCAGCGCTCGGTCTCCGCTTTTGATCAGATTACCGACAGTGCGCCCGAGAAAAAACTGCTGCGCCCGGTAAAACGCCGCGGCGGCCGTAACTCGACCGGCCGGATTATGGTCCGCCATCAGGGTGGACGGCACAAGCGGCGTTACCGAGTCATTGATTTCCGACGCAATAAGGATGGCATTCCCGCACGTGTTGCAAGCATCCAGTATGATCCGAACCGGTCGGCAAGGATTGCACTTCTGGTCTATGCGGACGGCGAGAAGCGATATGTGATTGCACCGGATAAACTGGTTGTGGATCAGCGGGTCCAGAATGGTCCGGATGCACCGCCGGAGATTGGCAATTGTCTGCCGATGGGGCATATCCCTCTGGGGACCTTCGTGCACGCAATTGAGATGAAGCCCGGCAAAGGTGCTCAGCTCGCACGCTCTGCCGGCACCTTTGCACAGCTGACGGCCCGTGAGGGAAAGTATGTCACCCTGAAGCTGCCCAGCGGTGAGGTTCGCAGAATTCTTTCCGAATGCAGGGCAACCATCGGTACCACCAGTAACCCGGATCATATGAACATTGATCTGGGGAAAGCCGGCCGCCGGCGGTGGATGGGGGTCCGCCCCAAGGTCAGGGGCGTTGCCATGAACCCGGTGGATCATCCGATGGGGGGTGGCGAAGGCAAAGCAAGTGGCGGGCATCCGCGCTCCCCCTCGGGGGTTCCGGCCAAAGGATACAAAACGCGTAAGCGTAAGTCCGCCTCCGATAAGTACATCGTGCGTCGACGGGACGCCAAACGCAGATAAATATGGCGCGATCACTCAAGAAAGGACCGTTTGTTCACCATAAACTCCAACGCAAGGTGGACCAGTTGAATCAGTCGGACAAGAAGCGGGTCGTGAAAACCTGGAGTCGTGCATCCATGATTACCCCGGATTTTGTGGGGCATACGTTTGCGGTGCACAACGGGAGGCAGTTTATTCCCGTCTATGTAACCGAGAATATGGTTGGGCATCGTCTGGGAGAGTTTTCACCGACACGAAACTTCCGCGGTCATGCGGGATCCAAAAAAGATAGAAGGGGGAGTTAACTGATGAGCGTTGAGGCACGCGCAATCCGTAAATATATTTCCAGTTCGCCGCGCAAGATGCGGCGCATTGTCAACGTGGTCCGAGGCCAATCGGTTGCCGAGGCGATGAATACACTGCATTATCTGCCGCAGGCAGCGACCCGGCCGGTATCCCTGGCCATTCGGTCGGCTGTTCATAATCTCATAGATAAAAATCCGGATACAAAGCTGAACGAAGATGATGTTTTTGTGAAGGAAATCAAGGTGGATGCGGGGCCGATGCTCAAACGGATCCGGCCCGCCGCCCGCGGCCGGGCGCATCCAATCCGCAAGCGTATGAGTCACCTCACTGTAATTGTTCAAGCTGAAATCTAGTCGTTCTTCATCCATGGGTCAGAAAACACATCCAGTTGGCTTTCGTCTCGGCACCATTCGGGGCTGGGATTCGAACTGGTATGCCAGAAAGAAAGATATTGCGGCCAAACTCTTTGAAGATGAAGAGTTGCGCCGCTATCTCACCGCCCGGCTGAAACGGGCCGGTCTCAGCCGTGTTGTGATTGAGCGGACCCCGAAGCGGATCATCCTTACGCTCCATACGAGCCGGCCGGGGGTTGTGATTGGCCGGGGAGGGCAGGAAGTTGAAAAATTGCGCGAAGAACTCAAGCGGATCACGACCAAAGAGATTCAGATCAATATCAATGAGATCAAACGGCCGGAACTTGATGCCAGCCTGGTGGCGCAGAATGTGGCGCAGCAGCTTGAGGGGCGGATTTCGTTCCGCCGCGCCATGAAGCAGGCACTCCAGGGGGCGATGCGCATGGGGGCGCAGGGGATCCGGATCAAAGTGAGCGGCCGCCTCGGCGGCGCTGAAATGGGCCGGGTGGAGCAGTACCTGGAGGGACGCGTGCCGCTGCACACGATCCGCGCAGATATTGATTATGCCGAAGCAACGGCGTATTCTATTTATGGGACCACCGGCGTAAAGGTCTGGGTATACCGCGGTGAGATCCTCGGACGGCCGGATCTCAGCCCGAATGTGCAGGCGCAGCGCCAGCAGTTGCGTCAGATGCAGACGGGCGGACGCGGCAGTGAAAGCAGCAAGGCCCGGGATCGCCGCCGCGGTAGACGTGGAGGAGGCAGAGGCCGCGCCGGCGGTGCACAGAGCGGTCGCAGAGGGGGGAATCGACGATAGTTATCCAGGGTAAAGAGAGACACAAACCATGTTGATGCCAAAGCGGACGAAGTACCGCAAGCAGCAGAAAGGCAGGATCAAAGGGAATACAGCGCGTGGTGCACGCGTGAGTTTTGGGGATTTTGCCATCAAAGCAATGGAGCCTGGACGAATTTCCAGTCGCCAGATTGAAGCAGCCAGGATTGCCATGACCCGGCGCATGAAGCGGGTGGGGAAGGTCTACATTCGGATTTTCCCGGATAAGCCGATCACCAGCAAGCCCGCCGAGGTGCGTATGGGGAAGGGGAAAGGGGCCATTGATCACTGGGCTGCCCCGGTCCATCCCGGCCGGATCCTGTTTGAGATTGGCGGCGGCGTTCCGATGGAACTTGCCAAAGAATCCATGCGGCTGGCTCAGCAGAAACTGCCGATCAAGACCAAGTTTGTGGTACGGCCGGACTATGTGGAGAATTAAATGTCAATGAAAGCACCCGACGTACGAGCCCTTAGCATCCAGGAGGTACAGGAGCGGATTCGTGAAGAAGAAGAGCAACTGGCCGAGTTAAAGTTCAGACATGCCATTGCACAGTTGGAGAACCCGATGCTGCTAAGAGAAAAGCGCCGCTTTCTGGCACGCTTAAAAACGATCCTGAAGGAGCAAGCTGATCCGAATAACCATGAGTGACGTAAAAAGGTCTTCCCGCAAAGAGCGTACGGGAGTGGTTCTTAGTGACAAGATGAATAAGACGATTGTCGTTGGCATTCAGCGCCAGGTCCGGCATCCGATCTACGGCAAATTCATCAAGAAAACCGGACATCTCTTTGCACATGACGAACAGGAACAGGCCCATGAGGGCGATACCGTGCGGATCACCGAAATCCGGCCGCTGAGCAAGAAGAAACGGTGGCGGCTGCTGGAAGTTGTGGAACGCGCAAAATAAGCCAGTTTGATGATACAACAAGAGTCTAGATTAGCTGTAGCAGATAACAGCGGTGCCAAAGAGGTGCTGTGTATCCGTGTTCTGGGAGGAAGCGGGCGGCGTTATGCGCGTATCGGAGACCGGATTGTTGTTTCCGTAAAGTCTGCAATTCCGGGCGGGGATGTGAAGAAAGGGGATGTATCCCGGGCGGTTGTGGTGCGCACGCGAAAGGAATTGCGCCGCCGGGACGGGTCGTACATCCGGTTTGACGAAAATGCAGCGGTTCTATTGAATGCACAGGATGAGCCCCGAGGGACTCGAATTTTTGGACCGGTAGCACGGGAATTGCGTGAGAAGCAGTATATGCGCATTGTTTCCCTGGCTCCAGAGGTGATTTAGAGAATTATGGGTCAGTCACGACGAAAAGCAAAGAAAACCCATGTTAAGAAAGGAGACATGGTCATGTTAACGAAGGCGATCACGGCTTCCAAGGGGAGTCCGTCCAGGGAGCGGGGATATGTAGGGAAGGTGCTGCGTGTCTTTCCGGAAAAAGGGCGTGTGATTGTGGAGGGGGTCAATCTGCGGATCCGCCACACCCGTCCCAATCAGGTCTATCCGCAGGGAGGTCGCGTGCAGCGTGAGATGTCCATTCATATCTCCAATGTACAGCCTATTGACAGCAATGGCGATGGAACACGGATCGGACGCAAGTGGATTGAGGACACGGAAACCGGTCGGGGAGAATGGATCCGCTACGCAAAATCAACACAGGAGGAGTTGTAGGGGTATGGCACAGTATGCGCCGCGTCTGAAGACGCGATATAAATCAGAAGTTGTCGGTGTACTGACCAAACAGTTCGGTTATGCCAACCGGATGCAGGTCCCGCGTCTGGTCAAAATTACGGTCAATAAGGGAGTCGGGGAGGCAACGCAGAACCGAAAACTGCTAGATGGTGCGGTGGATGAACTCCGGCGGATCACCGGACAGCAGCCGGTTGTGCGGCATGCACGCAGGAGTGTCTCGAATTTTAAGCTTCGAGAGGGTATGCCCATCGGGGCGAGTGTTACATTGCGTGGAGATCGGATGTGGGAGTTTCTGGATCGGCTGATTACGCTGGCATTGCCTCGGGTGCGTGATTTTCGCGGAGTCCCTGACGGAAGTTTTGACGGGCGGGGCAATTACTCGCTGGGGATCAAGGAGCAGATTATTTTCCCCGAGATCAATGTAGATCAAATTGAACGCATATCGGGTCTTGGACTCACGTTTGTAACGAGTGCATCCTCGGATGAAGAAGCGTTTGCGCTTCTCAAGGAGTTGGGGATGCCGTTTGTACGTCGACAGAGTGCTGCCGCCTGATCACGAAAAGTAAACAGAGTATATGGCAAAAAAGAGTGTTATAGCCCGGCAGAAGAAGCGGGAGCGCATGGTCGCCAAGTATGCGGTGCGCAGGGCGGAACTGCGGGCCAAAGGCGACTATGAGGGGCTGCAGATGCTTCCGCGTGATGCAAGCCCGTCACGGCTTCGCAACCGGTGTCAACTGACTGGACGTTCGCGCGGATACATCCGCGTTTACGGTCTGTCAAGAATTGCATTCCGTGACATGGCCCGGGCAGGAAAAATTCCAGGAATTCGCAAATCAAGCTGGTAATCAGATGGGGGTTATTACAGATCCGGTCGGAGACTACCTTGCCAGACTGCGGAATGCGCAGATGGCAGGACATCGATATACGGATATTCCGGCATCCCGGATCAAGCGGGCAATCACGCAGATCCTGAAGGATAAGGGGTATATCACACGATTTTTGAATGTGGATGATGACGGGCAGGGGCGTTTGCGCATCTTTCTCAAATATGATCGCCACGGCAATGGGGCAATTCGATCCATGAAGCGGGTATCCAAACCGGGATTGCGCGTGTACGTGAAAGCAGATCAGCTGCCTCGCGTAGAAAACGGGCTTGGGGTTGCCATCCTGTCCACCTCGCAGGGGGTCATGACCGACAAAGAAGCCGGACGCATCCATGTGGGCGGCGAAGTATTAGCATACGTGTTTTAAGATGTCAAGGATTGGAAAACAAAGTATACCGGTCAGTGCGGACGTTCATGTCACCATTTCCAAGGCAAATGAGGTGACGGTGAAGGGGCCCAAAGGGACGCTGCAACTGCAGGTGTCTCCCGAACTGATTGTATCCCAGGATGCAAATCTGCTCAAGGTGGAGCGTCCTTCGGATCAGAAGCGACACCGTGCCATGCACGGCCTGTATCGCTCGCTGCTTTCGAATATGGTTGAAGGGGTGACCGAAGGATTCCAGAAAGAATTGGAAATCATCGGGGTGGGAACACGTGCGGAGGTGAAGGGAGGGGTTCTGGAACTGGCCGTAGGGTTCTCGCATCCCATTTATTTTGTTCCCCCTGAAGGAGTCCGTATTGCGGCGGAAGGCGGTGGCCGTGGGCGAAACCCCAAGGTCATGGTGTCAGGGATTGATAAGCAGGCAGTCGGGCAGGTTGCGGC
This sequence comes from Rhodothermales bacterium, assembly GCA_022822185.1. Taxonomy (GTDB): domain Bacteria; phylum Bacteroidota; class Rhodothermia; order Rhodothermales; family Bin80; genus Bin80. The sequence continues at coordinate 7,776 of JAJECE010000121.1, forward strand.
CAAAATCCGTTCGCTGCGCCCCCCGGAGCCCTATAAGGGTAAGGGTATTCGCTATGTGGGGGAGTATGTGCGGAGAAAGGCCGGGAAAACAGCGTCTAAATAGTTGATCAGATATGGCGACCAGAAAGTTTAAATCGGCAAAAGCCGTGCGCAGAATCCGTACCAAGCGCAGTATTCGGCGCAAGGTGCACGGGACGGCGGATCGTCCCCGACTTACGGTGTTTCGGAGCAATCGGAATATTTATGCGCAATTGATTGACGATGATCAGAGCCGGACACTCGTTGCGGCCTCCACACTGGATGAGGGGCATGCGGCGGACTCTCCGGTCAAAGCGGGACGGGTTGTCGGGGAGCGGCTTGCGACACGCGCGGCGGAGCGCGGAATCCAGAAGGCGGTATTTGACCGGAACGGCTACCGATATCACGGACGGGTTCGTTCCCTCGCAGAAGGGGCACGCAAGGGTGGATTAGAGTTTTAATTTGAAACGTACAGGAGCGAATGCAAAGAACGCAAAATCAGCAGCGTAACCGGAACGAATCGGCGGATCAGACCGAATGGATTGATCGTCTGGTCAAAGTAAAACGTGTGGCCAAGGTGGTCAAGGGGGGGCGCCGTTTTTCATTTAATGCGGTCGTCGTTGTCGGGGATGGTCAGGGCCATGTAGGTGCTGGACTTGGGAAGGCAAATGAAGTTGCGGATGCAATCAAGAAGGGGACTGAAGATGCAAAAAAACGTCTGATCTCGGTTCCGGTGACCAAGGCAGGCACGATCCCGCATCAGGTGATTGGTAAGAAAGATGCAGGACGTGTGCTGTTAAAACCTGCATCCCCGGGAACGGGGGTCATCGCCGGTGGCGGAGTTCGCGCGGTGCTGGAGTGTGTGGGGATTACCAATGTGTTGTCCAAGTCGCTTGGAACCAGCAATCCGCATAATCAGGTTGCCGCAACCATGAATGCATTAAAGAGTCTGGAGGATCCTCTGGAGGTCGCGCGTCGCCGGGGGATTCCGCTTCGCCGCGTATTTGAAGGATAAGATCATGTCACTCAAGATTACACAGTCACGAAGTCTGATTGGCGCATCAGGGCGGCAGCGCCGGACCATGAAAGCACTGGGGCTGCGCCGGATACATCATACGGTAGAGCACAGCGATACACCGGTCATTCGGGGGATGTTGCGGGTCGTATCTCACCTGATACAGGTTGAAGAAGTTGCGGCACAGACTCAGGAAACGGAATAAACCCATGAATCTAGGAACACTGAAACCCGCAAAGGGCGCAACCAGGCGTAATAAGCGGCTTGGACGGGGGGTCGGATCTGGCAAGGGAGGACACAGTTCTTCACGCGGAAACAAGGGGCAGAAGAGCCGCACCGGGAATCACCGGATGCCGTCCTGGTTTGAAGGCGGGCAGATGCCGCTTCAGCGCCGGGTTCCCAAGTTCGGGTTCAAAAACCCGAATCGGGTATCCTATAATGTATTGAATCTTGGCCAGTTAGGTGCACTGATTGAATCCGGCAGGCTGAGTGCAGAATCCCCGATTACGCCAGCGTCTCTGGTCGAAGCCGGCCTGGTTCGCAAAAATGACCGCATTAAGATCCTCGGAGGCGGTGAACTGGCCGTTGCCTTGAACATTGAGGTGCATGCGTTCAGCAGGTCAGCCGCAGAAAAAATTCAGGCAGCGGGTGGATCCATCCAGTCCCTGTCATCCAATTAACGCAGTAGAGAGAACGCTCAATGGCGGGATTTGCCGATAGTTTACGCAGTATTTGGAAGATTGATGAGTTGCGCAAGCGAATCATCTACACTCTTGGAATCCTTATCGTGTATCGGGTGGGGGCCTATGTATCGCTGCCAGGTATTGATGCTGCTGCACTGACGGATGCCTTTGCACAGGGAGATCCAAATAATCTGTTCGGCTTCTTCAACCTCTTTGTTGGGGGAGCTTTTCTGCAGGCGGGGGTATTTGCCCTGGGAATTATGCCGTACATTACGGCCTCCATTATTATTCAGCTTCTGGGAGCGGCAGTCCCCTATTTTCAGAAGCTTCAGCGCGAAGGCGAAGAAGGGCGCCGGAAGATTACCCAGTTGACGCGTTACGGGACGGCGGGCATTACGATGCTGCAGTCCATTGGCTACAGTCTGTTTTTATGGGGGACGGTTCCGTCTGCAATTGTGATTCCCCAGACCTTTTTTATGGTGACCACCGTGATTGTTCTGACGGCAGGGACGATGTTTGTCATGTGGCTGGGGGAGCGGATTACCGAAAGCGGGATCGGAAACGGGATCTCTCTGATTATTACGGTTGGCATTATTGCATTTCTGCCGCAGGCCTTTATCAACGAAATACGGCAGTCGGCGAACGCGTTTCTTGTCCTCTTTGAAATTGGGGTTCTGGTGCTTGTGACTGCATTTGTAGTTCTGATGACCCAGGGGACGCGGCGGATTCCGGTTCAGTATGCGAAGCGTGTGGTTGGGCGCAAAGTATATGGAGGGAGTACCCAGTACCTGCCGGTGCGGGTCAATGCGGCGGGCGTGATGCCGATTATTTTTGCTCAGTCCATTATGTTTGTGCCCGGCACGATTGCGCAGTTTGCACCGAATAATGAACTGATGCAGCGTTTCGGGGCACTCTTTCTCGACTTTACCAGTTGGGGCTATTCGATTATTTTCTTTTTCGTGTGTGTCTTCTTCACGTATTTCTACACGGCGATTGCCGTCAACCCGAAGGAGATGGCGGATACCATGAAACGTCAGGGAGGGTTTATCCCCGGCATCCGGCCAGGAAAGCAGACCAGTGAATTTATTGATGCCATTCTGACACGTGTCACGCTTCCCGGCTCGCTCTTTATTGGATTTGCGGCGATCCTTCCGGCGTTCGCCGTACAGCTTGGTTTGACGGAAACGCAGCAGTTTGCCCAGTTTTTTGGAGGGACAAGTCTGTTGATTATGGTGGGGGTGACGCTGGACACATTAAAGCAGGTGGAGAGTCACCTGCTGATGCGTCACTATGACGGCTTTATGAAGAGCGGCCGTATGCGAGGGAGGACCCGTTAGATGAGTATGATCAAAACCCCCCATGAGATTGCCCTGCTTCGTGAGTGTGCGGACTTGGTTGCACAGACGCTGGCGGAGGTGGCCCGGCATATCTCGCCGGGGCAGCAGACCCGGGTACTGGATCAGGTGGCGGAAGAATTTATTCGAAGCCATGATGCAGAGCCTGCCTTTAAGGGCTATCGTGTTTCATCATCGCTGCCTCCGTTTCCATCCACGCTGTGCATCTCGGTGAATGATGTGGTGGTGCATGGATTCCCCGGCAGCTATGTGCTCTGTGAAGGAGATCTGGTGTCCGTGGATTGCGGCGTGCACCTGAACGGATTTTTTGGTGACAGCGCGTACACATTTGCGGTCGGAGAGTTAACTTCAGAAAGAGCCCGGCTCTGTGCGGTAACGCACGAGGCGCTGATGCGGGCGATTGCAGCAGCAACGCCCCATGGGACGATGGGGGATATTGGCTTTGCCGTGCAGGATCACTGCCAGAAACAGGGTCTGGGGGTGGTACGGGAACTGGTGGGCCACGGGATCGGAAGCAAACTGCATGAGTCTCCACAAGTCCCTAATTTTGGGAAACCACGGCGTGGACGTCGCCTTCGGACGGGAATGACGCTGTGTATAGAACCTATGATCAATCTTGGAACGTCAAAGGTACGCATAGATTCAGACGGCTGGACGGTTCGGTCCGCCGACGGCAGTCCTTCTGCACACTATGAACATATGGTGTGTGTGACCGCAGGGGGGCCCGAAGTGCTGACCACCTATGAGTATATTGAAGAGATCGTTCCTGCTCCCTATGAGCGAATACAAACGTTAACGTATGGCTAAACAGAAACCAATTGAACTTGACGGCGAAGTCACCGACGCCTTACCGAATGCCCAATTCAGGGTTCGTCTCGAAAATGGGCACTCCATCCTTGGATTGCTGGCCGGGAAGATGCGCATGTATCACATCAAAATTCTTCCAGGTGATCGCGTGAAGGTTGAAATTTCCCCCTTTGATCTTTCAAAAGGGCGGATTGTCTATCGTTACAAGTAGGAACCTATGAAGGACTAGGTGCGTACCACCGGTCTTTGCTTATCAAATTAGCACATGTATACACTCAAATGAAAGTACGAGCAAGTATCAAAAAGCGGAGTGCGGATGACAAGATTGTCAGACGCAAGGGCCGTCTTTACATCATCAACAAGAAGAACCCGAAGCACAAGCAGCGGCAGGGATAGGAGTATATGCCTCGAATAGCTGGAGTTGATGTACCGCCGAATAAGCGCGGTGAGATTGCACTTTCGTCCATTTTCGGAGTCGGACGCTCTCGTGCACAGGAAATCCTGGAGCGGGTGGGACTGGATCCCAATGTTCGTCCAGAGGATTGGACGGAAGAGCAGACCAAGAAAGTCCGTCGCCTGATTGAGGATCATTATGTCGTTGAGGGGCGGCTTCGGTCCGAGGTTCAGATGAATGTGAAGCGGCTCATGGACATTGGCTGTTATCGCGGTCTGCGGCACCGTCGTGGTCTCCCTGTGCGTGGTCAGCGGACGCAGACCAATGCACGGACCCGAAAGGGACGCAAGAAGACGGTGGCAGGGAAAAAGAAAGCACCACGCAAATAATTACAGGATAGTTAAATGGCAAAGAAGCAGGGACGTAAGGGGCAGGGACGTTCAGGGAAGAAGCGTGTTATTGTGGAATCCAATGGCATGGCATTCATCCGGGCGACCTTCAATAATGTGATTGTCACCATTACGGATCAGTACGGGAATTGTATTTCCTGGTCTTCTTCGGGAAAGGAGGGATTCAAGGGGAGTCGGAAGAGTACGCCTTATGCGGCGCAGGTTGCTTCTACAACGGCGGCGACTGAGGCGGTCAATCTGGGATTGAAGCGTGTGGATGTATTTGTCAAGGGGCCTGGGTCGGGACGTGAATCGGCGATCCGTGCTTTGAATACTTCGGGACTGGATATCACCACCATTCGTGATGTGACCCCGGTTCCGCACAATGGCTGTCGCCCGCCGAAGCGCCGGCGTGTCTGATTTTATTATCACTGATTTGAGAGAAAAACATCATGGCTCGTTACAGAGGACCAAAACAGAAGATTGCACGGCGGTTTAATGAACCGCTTTTTGGTCCTAGTAAATCACTGGAGCGCAAACCGAATCCGCCGGGCCAGCACGGCCAGCAGCGGCGGCGCCGCGAAAGTGAGTATGCGGTTCAGTTAAAGGAAAAGCAGAAAGCAAAGTATATCTATGGGATTCTGGAACGGCAGTTCCGAAATCTGTTTGAGAAGGCTGCCCGCAAGAAGGGGGTGACCGGGGAAAATCTGCTCCGGTTTCTGGAGGCGCGTCTGGACAATACGGTGTTCCGGTTCGGATTTGGTTCTACCAGGCGGCAGGCACGGCAGATGGTTACACATGGGCATATTCTGGTTAATGGTCAGGTGGTGGATATCCCCTCGTATCAGTTGCGTCCGGGGGATATTGTTTCGGTACGGCCCCGGAGCCGGCAGAACCCCGTATTTATTGAAAATGTAAAGAAGAACCGCCGCGTATTTTCGTGGCTGGAAACAGATCGGAGGGCTTTGAGCGGGAAGTTTCTGGATTTCCCGGAGCGCTCTGACATCCCGGAAAATATTCGGGAACAGTTGATTGTAGAGCTTTACTCGAAGTAATTAACTGTGATTTTTGAACTCAATTGTTGAACATGAGCACACACGGAATTCAAATGCCGTCCGGGGTTCTGACGGAAGAGGTGACCCCTACTTTTACACGGTTTGTAATTCAGCCTCTTGAACGCGGGTTTGGGCAGACGATTGGCAACTCGCTCCGGCGGGTGCTACTTTCCTCGCTTCAGGGGACGGTCATCACTGCGGTAAAGATTGATGGGGTACAGCACGAATTCTCAATGATTCCGGGAGTTTCGGAGGATGTATCCGACATCATCCTGAATCTGAAGGGGGTTCGTTTCAGGGCGATGGATTTTGCCAGCGGGCTGATCAATCTGAAGATCAAGGGGCCGGGTACATGGACCGCCGGCGATCTTGATGAGGCGACGAATGACTACCAGGTATTGAACCCGGATCATCACATTGCCACGCTCTCGGAGGGGGTGGAATTTGGGGTGGAACTCCGGGTGGAGACCGGTCGCCGATATGTTCCGGCCAACGAGAATAAGCGGGAAACGGATCCAATTGGTGTCATTGCAATGGATGCGGTCTATACGCCGGTCAAGAGTGTCCGGGTCACGGTGAAACCGACCCGTGTTGGCCAGCGTGTTGATTATGAGCGTCTGGAATTGGAGGTGGCGACCGATGGATCCATTGTTCCGCAGAATGCTTTGAAGGAGGCCTCCAGCATCCTGAAGGATCATATTAGTCCATTTATAGACATGGAGTATGTGGAGGCACCGACCATTGAGTCGACGAGAATAGATTTCGATATTCTGCAGATCCAGGAGCAGCTTAATATGGGCGTTGATACGCTTCCTTTGTCGGTTCGCGCCAAGAATTGTCTGAAGGCCGCGAATATTGAGACGATCCGGGATCTGGTGATCCGTGATGAGGCGACCATGCTGAAGTTCCGTAACTTTGGAAACAAGTCGTTACAGGAACTTTCGGCCCTGCTTGCAGAGCGCGGCTTGAGTTTTGGCATGGATTTATCACGGATTGACCCGGCTTCTTAGTCAGTGACAACCATGAGACACGCCAAGAAGGGATATAAGCTCAGTCGCACTGCTTCGCACCGAAAGGCGACCTTGGCTGCACTTTCCGGGGCATTGATCCGGCATAAGCGGATCACGACCACCCTTACGAAAGCGAAGGCGCTGCGTATCTATGTTGAGCCTTTGATCACACGGGCGCGTGTAGACACGACGCATAATCGTCGGGAGGTGTTCCGTCATCTGATGGATAAGACGGCGGTGACCGAACTTTTTGATGCAATTTCGGAGAAGGTGGGTGACCGTCCTGGCGGATATACCCGGATCCTTCGACTGGGGCAGCGTCAGGGGGATGCGGCGGAGATGGCGGTGATTGAGCTTGTGGACTATAACGAATCGGTTCCTGAGACGCGCCGTTCCCGCCGGCGGCGTACCCGAAGGGGAGGGCGTCGCAGGGGTTCGACTTCGGGGCAGGCCGCGGCCCGGTATGACCTGTCTGCGTCCTCTGTTGGGGAAGAAGACAGCCGGCAGGTGGAGGAAGATTCAGCGGAAGTTATAGTATCTGAAGATGCATTGGTGGAGGATGTGGTGCAGGAAGTAGAAAATGCACCGGTGGCGGCAGATGCCGAATCAGATACTGTACCGGTTGCAGAGTCAGAAGATGTCTTCGCAGAGACGGAAGAATCGGAAATGGAAGATGCACCGGTGGTGGCGGATGCCGAATCAGATACTGTATCGGTCGCAGAGCCAGAAGATGTCTCCGCAGAGGCGGAAGAATCGGAAATGGAAGATGCACCGGTGGCGGCAGATGCCGAATCAGATACTGTATTGGATGCAGAGTCAGAAGATGTCTCCGCAGAGGCGGCTGGACCGGAAGTGGAAGATGTATCGCCGGACGATGCGAAGGATTCGGCCGAATCGAAGTCAGACGAATCGGCAACCGGTTAAAATAGGCGAGTTATAACTAAAACTGTGCCCAGAAGTGGGATCAATTGGAAAACGGCTGATGTATAATGTGCTTATCCAGAAAATAGGTAAATCGGCTTTGACCTGATACAATGGGGAAGTCTCACAGTGATTAGAATATATATATATCAAATGCCCCCCCCCAAATTTCAAATCAAATACATTATGGACAGGTGATAATTTGTACATAATGCGTGGCATGAACAGTGCCACTATTGATTTAATCTATCTGGATCCACCGTTCAATAGCAAAGCAAACTATGCGGCCCCGATTGGCAGCCAAGCTGCAGGGGCAGCCTTCAAGGATACCTGGACGTTAAGTGATGTAGACATAGAATGGCTTGATGTAATCGAAAAGTCGCACCCACAGTTATGGCGTGTGATTATGGCGGCCATGACCGACAGCGATAAATCCTATCTCATCTACATGGCGATCCGGTTGCTTGAAATGAAGCGCCTGCTCAAGTCTAGTGGATCAATTTATTTGCATTGTGATCCAACGATGAGTCATTATCTAAAATTGGTGATGGATGCTGTATTTGGGAGGGACATGTTCTTAAATGAAATTGTTTGGGCCTATGGATTGGGTGGATCTTCTTCAAGATTTTATTCCCGCAAGCATGATATGCTACTATTTTATATTAACGGGGAAAAGCATACATTTAATAAGCCTCTCATTCCCGCAACATCTCAGCGCATGAAAGGACAGATGAAAGGGGCAACAGATGTGTGGCAAATTCCAACAATCAACAATATGGCTAAGGAACGAACAGGATACCCAACCCAGAAACCACTGGCGTTGCTTAATCGAATTATTGAGGCATCTAGTGACATAGGATGTTTTGTCTTTGATCCCTTCTGCGGTTGTGCTACCACTTGCGTGGCAGCCCACAACTTTGGGCGTGACTGGGTTGGGATTGACATATCCGAAAAAGCCGCTGACTTAGTTGTCGAGCGTATTTCTGAAACCCAAGGTAGTCTCTATGAAAATATAATCCATCGTGAGGATATTCCCCAGCGTACCGATTTAGGCCCAATCCCTAAGTACAACAGCATCGAAAACAAACATGAACTTTTTGGCAAACAGGAAGGCAAGTGCAACTCGTGTGATGAGTGCTTCAAAATCCAAAATCTAGAAGTTGATCATATCGTTGCGAAATCAAAAGGCGGTACAGATCACATTGGTAACCTGCAACTTTTATGCGGTCACTGTAACCGTGTCAAGGGGGATCGTGGTATGAAGTACTTGCGTGAGCGGCTCCGTTTAGCGGCCTGACCTTTAATGCTGACAAACAGTGGCTAAATCATAGAATACACAGAGAATTTCATTCACATGTCTGGCTAATTGCATCAGTTGCACCATACAATAACCATGAAAATCAAGCATCCTGAGTCCACTGAGCGTATACCAAGGCGGATAGCTTCAAACGTGTTGCTCCTAGTCTATATGTTTCTCGCGTTTGTTGAAAGACGTAGGTCTTTTTCTCTGTGTCTAACGGCAGTACAATAATCCAGACATGTATACACATCCAGAGGCAATATATGGAAGCATGGAGCAGTACTGGAAGAATATCAGGAACCTGCAAGCGGGCAGCAGGCGATGACCCCCCTGTATATTATAAGGGACGCGTAACCAGGTGTTTCGTTTTAAGGTCAAAGGAGTTAAAGATTTGGACGTAATCGTCCCAGGTCTTTGATTTTGGACATGACCAGTCCAGGACTTGAGTTTCAAACCTTGCACGGT
>JAJECE010000016.1 GCA_022822185.1 Rhodothermales bacterium
GATGCAGATACTGAACAAGGAATAGATCCGGTCTCCCCGTTTGACTGCCGCGTGCGATCCGGCAAACAGATAGTTCTTACGTCCCAATACAATCGGTCGAATTCGGTTCTCCGCAAGGTAGTTACCAATCTCAACCGTTCCATTCTCGGTGAATCGCGTCAACTGCTTTGTTTTTCTAACATAAGATAGTTGAATGTAATAAATCTCAAATAATTATGTTTAAGCCCCATTTTTTTGTCAACCAAGAAAATTTTACAATCCCCGTGAGTACAATCCTGTAGACGGTGCAGATACAAAGACCAGCCAAACAGGGAAAACAATCCCCATCCCGCCAATTCCTCGACGAAACCAACGCACACCCATCCATGAATTCCTCCAATCCCCGAATCCTTCACATTCCCTTCGTCTCCTCCTTAACACACCTCCCGAAATTATACCACTGAACGGATCCTGTCTCCAGACACGAACATCGTTAGTCTGAGCATCTTGCAAAACTCTGAATCTTAAAGATTTTGTTCACCTGAGTGCACCCAGGAGCGCTTTTTATATGAATTATTAGTTTTGCAAGAACCTCTCAATGAACTATTTACAGGAGCATCTCCATTCACATGTTCACACGGCAAACCGACTCTTTCCAGTCCGTGTATATGCAATAATTAGGTAGAACCACGGTGAGATTGGCTCACCCCTGGAATACACGAAGCAGCGTCGGTACCGGAGCAATGGATGTAGAAACCCTTGCATCCCAAAAATCATTCCATGAGTGGAATTTTTATTCGTTGAATTACTGATTGGAGAGAGACCAGAAGAACGCTTCATAAGCTGCATCGGCCATCAACCCTCGAATTCCCCGAAAACGTTTGTACTCATCCCTTGTCGGGTAAACACGGTTCGTGAGCAGGATCACCCAGATCTCCGAGTCAGGATCAATCCACAGCGAAGTACCTGTGAAGCCGGTGTGACCATAACTCCGTGGCCCAAAATATAGGCCCGCAGAGGAGGGTTCATCATTTAGATTCCGGGTATCCCAGCCCAATGCACGCGTACTCAATGAAGAATCAACGACCGCAGTAAATAGGTCAATCGTGCGAGGCTGAAGAAATGCCCGCCCGTCAAGAGAGCCCCGCTGCACCATCATCCGGGCAAATTGGGAGAGATCAATCGCCGTAGAGAAAAGTCCGGCATGACCGGCAACCCCGCCTAACGTCCAGGCGGTCTCGTCATGAACCTCTCCCTGGATCAAACGATTCCGGAAGTAATCGTCCAGTTCCGTCGGCACAACCGCAGGATCGGACTCCCCCGTACCGCGAAAACCGGTTGACCTCATCCCCAGTGGATCAAAAATATTTTGGGTACACCACTGATCAAATGGCTCGCCGGTGATTTCTTCAATGACCAGTGCAAGTGAGATCATGCCAAAGTCGCTGTAACGATATTCCTCCCCGGGTTCGGTCAAGAGTTCAGCAGAGAGGATTGACTCCAGAACGGCCTCACGCGTGATGATTCCATCCTGATAGAATGGATGCCATGCAGGCAGTCCACTCGTATGGGTCAAAAGATGTCGTATCGTAACAGATTGCCGCTCCGATGTGTTGAACGCATCCAGATAACGGGACACAGGGGCTTCTATATCCATCTGACCCCGCTCATAAAGAATCATAGCGGCGGTAGTTGTGGAGACGACTTTGGTCAGGGAAGCCAAGTCAAAGAGCGACTCCGGCAGCATACGTTGCCTGGAACGATAGGTATACGCGCCATAGCCGGTCATCTTGACAATTTCAGATCCCTTCCCCACAGAGATCACCGCGCCGGGAAAAGCCCTCGCATTGATATACTTAAAGATCAGAGAATCCATGCGTACAAGAGCATTTGGATAAACAACCGTCGGTGAATCCAGCTTAGAAATGGACGGCTGGATCGTAGGCAGGTTAACAGGCCCTGGATCAAGCGATCCCTGGATTACCGTTTCTCTGGAAGATTGGCAGGCCCCCAAGATCAGGAGCCCGAAAATAAGAAAACGAGGATCCCAACGAAATGAGTCTTTCATGATTTATCAGCGTAGCAGTGTTATATTTCGGTTCATTTTAGGTTAAAAACCCAGACATCATGCCAAAGATAACAATCCCGGAGCATGGGAGTTTTGAAGTGGAGCAGGGACAGCGGCTCGTCAATGCATTGCAGGCACATGGAGTCAACCTTGGCCATCGCTGTGGCGGTTACGCACGTTGCACGACCTGTCGCGTAGAGTTTATTGATGGGGAGCCGGAGATCATTTCCCGGGCGGAGCAGGACAAGTTAAAAGCAAGTGAATTGCTTGGTGAGGTTCGCCTTGCATGCCAAATCCTCGTAGAGGAGGATATGACACTCAAGCCGCTGATGATGGTTGAGGAAATGGGCTGGTCTGACCCAGGCCCACCTCCCGAAGAGACCGTCACGCCAATCCCCGACTGGATTGAAAATTCGCTAGATGGCGCATAAAACCGGAGATTGCTGCGTCCAGATGGGATTTCAATTTTCTATTTTGCGTATCAGTACTGCCCAATTCCTTCCGATATTGAACCCCACACGGGGGATGTGAGGCGAAGCCCGGCCTCTTCATGCAACAGTGAGATAAAAACATTATATTGCCCGAGTTTCAAATCCTGAAAGCGCAGTTCTTCCCTGGGAGGCAGTTGTGCGAAAATTGGGGAGTAATGAGAAAAATGATCTGTTTGCCCCAGGCGGGCATCCTCGCTTGCCTGATCGGAAGTATTTTATTTGCATCTGAGGGAATGGCGCAGGGCACCGCTACCTATGAACTCACCTTTACATCAACATGGACCGCTGACACACACCCTGCGGGCTATCCTCCCAATCCCCATTTTTCCGGGATGATTGGGGGAACACATAATGATGCCGTTCAATTTTGGAGTACGGGGGAGGTCGCAAGTGATGGAATTAAGTCCATGGCTGAACTCGGTGCCAAAGGAACGCTTCGAAGCGAGATCAACCGCACTAAAGAGGCGAATAATGCGGATGCGATCATTGATGGGCGCGGTTTGGGACGTCCTCCAACCTCTGCAAAAACGACATTCAACATTCGCCCGCCGTGGAACCTAGTCACGGTTACATCTATGCTGGCTCCGAGTCCAGACTGGTTTGTCGGCGTTTCCAGTCTGAATCTGCTGGATGAGAATAAGAACTGGATTGACACACTCGTGGTAGATTTATATGTCTACGATGCAGGAACAGACAGTGGCCCCAATTATACCTCCCCGAATCAGGCCACCAATCCAAGACAGAAGATCAAGCGCATAGCAGAGTCGCCATTCCTTGTTGACGGCGAAGTCAAACCCGTCGGAACGTTTCGCTTTGAGTTGAAGACAGTTCAACTTCCCGCTGAAGGCTACTTCAGTGTGAATGGAACCGAAATTCTGGGGTGGAATGGTCAGCCCGTCGTCATAAAAGGGATGGGACTTGGAGGATGGTTACTGCCGGAAGGTTATATGCTCCACATCTCAACCCCGGGGACAGACGGACCTACCGGGATACGAAATCAGATGGCTGAACTCATCGGTGAAGCAGATACGGAGGCCTTCTTCGATCTGTTCACAGAGAAATATGTACAGGAGAAAGATATCGCTGCCATCAAGGAGTGGGGATTTGATCATGTTCGCCTCCCCTTCCATTATCGTCTGTTTTATAATCCTGAGATGGATACATGGGATGAACAGGGGTTTGAACTGCTGGACACCTTTCTTGAATGGTGCCGGAAGTATGAACTTGCAGTCCTCCTTGATATGCATGCCGCTCCAGGGGCACAGAGTGAGGGAGGGATCGCAGATAGTGACGGGGAAGCCCGGCTTTGGACCGAACCCGACAAATACTGGCCGCAAACCGTTAAGATCTGGCGGGAAATCGCACGCCGCTATAACGATGATCCCGTCATTATGGGATATGATTTGATTAACGAACCGGTAGTGCCCAGCGAAATGGCAGCAGACTTAGCCGAGTTATATACGCGAATTATCAATGCAGTCCAACCCATCTCCCCCAATCATCTGTTCTTTCTTGAAGGAAATTTCTGGGCGACATCGTTTGACGAACACCTGCGGGAGATTCCGAACCTTAGAGAAAATATCGTCTACACGTTCCATCATTACTGGAAGGGAGTGGATCAGGGAGCAATCCAGTACCTGCTCAACCTCAGGCGCGAAGATCAGGTTCCACTCTATCTAGGGGAGACAGGAGAGAACTCCAATTCATGGTTTTATGCCCTGACAAGGTTGGCAGAGGAGCATGAAATCGGGATCAACTGGTGGACACACAAAAAAATTGAGACGACGACCAGTCCGCTCAGTTCACCTTTTGCGCCGGGTTACGAGGATGTAATCAAGTATTGGCGCAGAGAAGGCGCCAAACCCGCCGCCGATGCAGCATCCCGAGCCCTTTTGGCAATGGCACAAAATCTGGAACTGGATTCTGCCAGAGTAAATCATGGTCTCTTGGCTGCATTCTTTGATCCTGAGTTTGGAACGAAGCAGAAACCGTTCAAAAAGCATGAACTCCCCGGTATTGTAAACGCAGTTGACTATGACATAGGAAATCAGGGAATCGCATACAATGACACGGACCACTGGGCCACTACGGGCAGCCCTGGAGGTGGCAACAGTGGTACAAAGTATCGAAATGACGGCGTGGATATTCAGATATCTACAGACCCTGAGGGGTTTGAATACAATGTTGGATGGACACAGCGTTTTGAATGGATGGAATATACCGTAGACATTCTGGAAGACGGAATCTACGAAATTGATATCCGGGGTGCAAGCAATACTGGAGGCACTCGAACCGGAACAGATATAATCCTTTCCATGGATGGTGAGCGAATTGGAGAAGTTGAAATTGGTAATACCCGCGGCTGGCAGAACTGGGTGACCCGTCAGACCCGTACGCCCGAGTTAAAGACCGGCAGTGGACGTATTCTCAGAGTAACTTTTGCAGATCAGGATGTGAATATCAATCGGATGACCTTCCGTAAGGTGGCCGCGGTGAATGTGGAACCTGAGCGAAGGATCATCGAATCGGAACTGATTGCAACCTACCCGAATCCGTTCACCGATGAGGTGAACATATCGTTCTCTACCCCGGAACTGGTATCCGTTTCCGCAGTGCTGTACGATGTGCTTGGACGTCAGGTATTTGAATCAGAAAAAGCCTCGTATAATGCCGGGAATCATGAATTTGCACTGGCTCCAGATCTGGCACCGGGTGTGTATATCTTACGGTTGCAACTCACAGGGGCGCAGGATCCCCAGATGTTCACACAACCCCTGATCGTCGGAGGCAGGTAGCATCGACCATTTTCCAGACCGGAACTCAAGGACATGCATCGGATGCCAAGAATATGCTGCCCCTGCCGCTTTTCTGGTATAGACATCCGTCCGAGTCAACGATGGTGATTTACCGGGATCCAGGAATGCATTCGCAATAGGATTGGCCGGTTACATACCCTGGGAATCTGACTCAGAAAGTCAGGGACAGCGTTTCAGGATAATCGGGGATTGATCGTATGCATTTGAATTTTGCAGTACATCATGGCAGTTTCATCCCCTTGCGGTGAATGTGGGACATTGTACGTACAAGAAGAGTCCCGTCTGGGTCAAAAGAGACCATTTCCACAGCAGGGCTTGTTTTTTGTACTCTGTCAGATTGCTCCCTAGGAGTATATCCTGTGGATTGACTTGATCGCAAGCGCGTTCAACCTGGAAGTTCCCGAACTTTGGTCTCCAGGATTGAAAATTATGACGAACCTGTGTGAATTACTGCATACACTACCCCAGTACCAATTACTCAGAGCAGTGGAGGATGAAGCCCAAAACCGGCAGTTGGATGTATATGCGATTGGGGGATTCGTTCGGGATGCACTTCTGGGGCGCTCAACGACCGATATAGATTTTGTCACACTGGGGAAAGGATCGGGGATCAAATTAGCCCGCGCAGTCAGCACGCGTCTGGGCGGCTCCGTCGCTCATGTCTATCCGAATTTTGGAACGGCTGCGGTCCGTGTAGGAGATACGACCCTGGAGTTTGTCGCCGCGCGGCGGGAGAGTTACCGGAAAGATTCTCGTAAACCCATTGTGGAAGATGGCACGCTTGAAGATGATCTGCTCCGTCGGGATTTTACGGTGAATGCACTGGCGATCAGCCTCACTGGAAAAGAGTCCTTCGGAGAACTTCTGGATCCATTCGGTGGACTGATGGATCTGAATGCTGGCAGGCTCCGAACACCGAGATCTCCAGATATCACGTTTGCAGATGACCCCCTGCGGATGATCCGGGCTGCCCGGTTTTCAACTCAATTAGGGTTTCACATTGATGAGGAAACAAGACAGGGAATGAAGCAGGAAGCGAAACGTCTGGGAATTGTAAGCCAGGAGAGGATTACCGATGAATTGCATAAAATCATGGCCAGCGCAAACCCCTCTACAGGCTTGAAAATTCTGGAAGAAACCGATCTCCTGCGTGAATTTTTCCCCGATCTGAGTGCGCTAAGAGGTGTCGATACGGTGGCCGGACAGCGCCATAAGGATAACTTTTATCACACCTTGCAGGTAGTTGAGAATGTGGTGGAAACGGCACCGTCGGATAAATACTGGCTTCGCTGGGCAGCACTATTGCATGATATTGGAAAGCCGCGAACCAAACGATTCATCCCCGGCAGTGGATGGACTTTTCACGGCCACGAAGACCGTGGAGCAAGGATGATTCCCAAACTCTTCAGGAAACTGCGCCTCCCGGCAGATGAGCGGATGGCGTATGTCAAAAAGCTGGTGGCCCTGCATCACAGACCGGTTGCCCTCGTCGATGATGAAGTCACCGATTCCGCGGTCCGGCGACTGCTGTTTGATGCCGGTGAAGATCTGGATGACCTGATGATCCTGGTTCGAGCAGATATCACCTCCCGTAACCCGCAGCGCGTACGACGTTATCTACGGGCGTTTGATTCGGTGGCCCGTAAGTTTGAGGAGGTGGAAGCCAAGGATCAATTGCGGAATTTTCAACCGCCACTCGGAGGGAAAGAAATCATGGAGGTGGTGGGGATCAAAGCCGGCGTGGCGGTCGGTATTATTAAACACGCGGTCCGGGAAGCGATTCTGGACGGGAAAATTCCGAATGAACACGATGCCGCATTTGCGTTGATGATACAAATCAAGGAGGACGCACTGCGCCGGGCCAAACTCTATGAAGAGGTCGTGCTGTCCATGCATGTAAGCGAGCGGCCCGCGGCCCACGCCTTAAAGCAGGCAATCATCACGGGAGATATTCCCGAAGATTATCCTGCGGCACTGGAATACCTGACCTCCATGAAAGCACGGCTACTCGCCTGATACATTTGGGCGTACATCCCAGATCAGCATCTGCTCAATGTTGGCATAGTCCTCCTCGCCATCAGGATCCGTAAAGGAATAATCCCCAAGCATGGTGCGAGCCATTGGACTCAGTCGCTGCCAAAGAATTCCCTCCTGATCGTGGAACTCATCAGGGAACGGACTGGGAACCTCATAATTGGGATGATAGGTCTTATACGTCTTGTGCGCCTGATAAATAGCGGACCGGCGCGCCCCGGGTTCCGAGACACTAGATCCCGTTACTTCAAAGGGGGTTACGGTGATCGTGGCGATCACCGTACCATCCTCAGTTTCTTCATA
This sequence comes from Rhodothermales bacterium, assembly GCA_022822185.1. Classification (GTDB taxonomy): domain Bacteria; phylum Bacteroidota; class Rhodothermia; order Rhodothermales; family Bin80; genus Bin80. The sequence continues at coordinate 7,692 of JAJECE010000016.1, forward strand.
TTCCGGGCGCATGACCTCAAAATCCAAAGGCTTGGGATATGCGCTCCGTTCGTCAAAATCAACCATTTTTCCTCTGTTGAAAATACTTTTACCCGTACACACATGCATAGGTTCGCTTTTTATCCACAGACAAGGGCGATTTTCTGGTGAATTCAATGTGTGATCCTGTGCGATCCTGTGGATAGAGTAAACAGGCTTGAAATAATGACATTTGAATCCGCAAACATCTCAACAGGGCAAAAATATTGGCTTGATGGCCTTCCATTTCCCGAAATTTGGGCAAAGAATTTTTTTTGCCCAAGCTGGAACCAAAAGTTTAATGGCATTTATACCTTTTTTCCTTATTTTGTCGGAGAATCGGGGCATTATCCCAATTACTGTAACCTCATGTCAACTTACTTATTGCACTAGATCTTACCATGAACTCGTCGTCTGCCAAATCTAAATCATCGTCTGCCGCTTTCCACAAGGGACTCAAGATTGAACGTGTTTTCTCCACGGAGGGAATGAACGCGTTGGATTCAACCGAGTGGGAGAAGCGGGATGCCGCAATCAAGAATCCCCAGGGAGAGTCCGTATTTGAGCAGAGAGATGTGGAATTCCCGAAAGACTGGAGTGCTCTGGCAACGAATGTGGTTGCGTCAAAGTACTTCTACGGAGATCTGGCCAAGACCCATATGGAGCCGGATGAGGGAGGACGTGAGCATTCCCTGCGCCAGTTGATCTACCGTGTGACGCGGACCATTGCGGACTGGGGATACAATCAGGACTATTTTTCCAGCCGGGAAGATGCAGACCGGTTCCATGATGAATTGACCTGGCTGTGTGTGCATCAGTATGGTGCCTTCAATTCACCGGTGTGGTTCAATGTTGGCCTGCATGACCGCTATGGCGTAAGAGACTCTGGAGGCCGGACCATCTGGGGCTGGGATGCAAAAAAGCAGGGGATTTTGGATGTTGATCCCTATGAGTATCCCCAGGGATCGGCCTGTTTCATCATCTCTGTGGAGGACTCCATTGACAACATATGGCAGTTAATGTCCGAGAGTGCACGGCTGTTCAAGTTTGGATCAGGTGTCGGGGCAGACTGGTCGACGCTTCGGTCCACACATGAAAAATTATCGGGGGGGGGGGTACCCAGTGGACCGGTGAGTTTTATGCGCGTGCAGGATGCAACCGGCGGAACCATCAAGAGCGGAGGGAAAACACGCCGGGCTGCAATTATGCAGACACTGAAGATCTGGCATCCTGATGTGGAGGAATTTATCAATTCAAAGAAAGAAGAAGAGAAAAAAGCCTGGGCGTTGATTGAGCAGGGGTACGATGGATCCTTCAACGGCCCGGCCTATGGCTCGGTGGCATTCCAGAATGTGAACCAATCAGTGCGGCTGAATGACGAATTTATGAACGCGGTAGAAACGGGGACTCCGTTTGCACTTCGCAAAGTGACCACCGGAGAGGTGGTTCGACAGGTGGATGCCAATATGCTTCTGGATCAGATCTCCCAGGGAACCTACATCTGCGGTGATCCGGGGGTGCAGTACGAGGATATCATCCAGAAATGGCACACCTGCAGCGTCACCGGCCCCATCAACTCCAGCAATCCCTGTTCAGAGTACATGTTTCTGGATAATTCCGCGTGTAATCTGGCCAGCCTGAACCTGCGCAAGTTCCAGGAAGAGGATGGATCGTTTGATGTAGAGCGCTTCCGGGCCGCGGTTCGAATCTACATTACCGCAATGGAGATCATTGTCGATAACGCAGGGTATCCGAGTGAAAGCATTGCCAAAAACAGTCATCTGTTCCGTCCATTGGGACTCGGTTTCGCCAACCTGGGTGCACTCCTGATGGCAATGGGACTTCCCTATGACAGCAATCAGGGCCGTGCAGTTGCCGGTGCCATTATGGCCATCGAACATGCAGAGGCATACGCCCGGAGTGCAGAGATCGCAGCCAATCCCAAGATCGGCCCCTTTGCCGGCTATGAAGAGAATCGTGAGAGCATGCTCAAGGTGATGCGCATGCACCGCGATGCTGCGAGTGAGATTGATGAAAGTTGCCCGGAATATCTGTTATGTGCTGCGCAAGAATCCCTAGACCGAATGGTGTCACTCGGTGAGAACTATGGCTACCGCAACTCACAGGTCACTGTGCTTGCTCCGACCGGAACGATTGCCTTTATGATGGACTGTGACACCACCGGGATTGAGCCGGATATTGCGCTCGTAAAATATAAGTTGCTGGCTGGGAAGGGGGATGGCACACTCAAAATTGTCAACCGCACTGTACCCGAAGCACTCACCCGTTTAGGATACGGTGAAGAGCAGATTGAGAAAATACTTGCGTACATCGACGAGAATGACACAATTGAGGGAGCGCCAGAACTGAAAGAAGAAGACCTACCTGTCTTTGATTGTGCCTTCAAGCCTTTTAACGGGACGCGCAGCGTACACTTCATGGGACATATCCGTATGATGGCTGCCTGTCAGCCCTTTGTATCCGGTGCCATCTCCAAGACCGTAAATATGCCCGAAGATGTTACCTCAGAAGAAATCGGAGAGGCCTATGTGGAAGGCTGGCGCCTGGGATTGAAAGCCTTGGCCATCTACCGTGAAAACTCCAAGCGCAGTCAGCCTCTGTCCACCTCCGAGGGAGGGAATACAAAAAATGCTGTATCGGGAGATGGACTGCCGACAGAAGCCGAAATCGTTCTACCACAGGTCACCCGCAAATCTGTACGTAAGCGTCTGCCGGATGAGCGAAATTCCTATACACACAAATTTAGCGTCGGAGGACACGAGGGATACCTGCATATAGGACTCTATCCAGATACAGGGCAACCGGGTGAAATCTTTATCACAATGGCAAAAGAAGGCTCAACGATATCGGGACTGATGGATGCTTTTGCTACGAGTATCTCCATCGCCTTGCAGTACGGAGTGCCACTGGAAGATCTATGCTCTAAGTTTAGTCACATGCGCTTTGAACCGAGCGGATACACGAATAATCCGAAGATTCCAACGGCCATGTCTATCATGGACTATATCTTCCGGTACCTCTCGCTCAAGTTTTTGAATGCATCAGTCATGGCGGAAGATCTGAAGGATGCCGTTCAGGATATGGAGGCAGAGGCGCAGGTACGTTGGAACGTAGAAGAAATAAAGGAGATCCCGCCGCAGTCCGAATCGGTACCCGTGAACGTTCCCCAGATAGCCGAAACAATTGGGGCGACGGAAACCGTGAATGTTGAAAACGGCACGTACCAGAATCAGGACGATGCACCGATTTGTTCGGACTGTGGGGCGATCACGGTGCGCAGCGGTGCCTGCTACGTCTGCTTGCAGTGCGGAAGTTCCAGTGGCTGTGGGTGAATGGAATAATTTTCCGCACGCATGGATTAGAGAACTTTTGTGCTTGTTCAAGCGGGCTTGTCAGGATGTGTACCGCCATTTAAGTAATGAATGCCTTGGTCTTGGTGCAGCATCCGTGAGTTGGACACGCCGTAGTAAATGCTGTGTGCAGTAATGGGGGGGGCCGACAAGCGAAAAACATACAATATGCTGGCGGTGTCATGCACCAACTCAAACGTCTCACTCCCAAAACAAATGGCGAAGCACTAGACCAGTACTTCACTAAACTCAAAGTCGTACAACGCTGCCTTGCCGAATTAAGGGATCTGTCCGCTTATGATCTCGTGATAGAGCCGTCTGCGGGGAACGGTGCGTTTCTGAACGCAATTGAGCATGAAAACAAGATCGGTCTGGACATAGATCCGCAACACAAGGCCGTTGTGCTGGCGGACTGGTTTAAATATGATGTGCCCGACAGGTACAATAGTGTACTGGTTGTAGGCAATCCGCCATACGGCCGATACCATAAGTTGTCATCTGCTTTTATTCAGCGGGCGATGTCATTTGAGAATGTTCAGACGATTGGCTTCATACTCCCGAATGTCTACCGGAAGCACACGCGGCAGCGTATCATCCCGCCGCACTGGCGCATTTTGTCCATTGCAGACCTAGGCCGAGACTGCTTCACACTCAATGGCAAAGACTACCATGTACCCACTAGTTTTTTTGTACTGGATCAGTCAGAGGGGCCGGATTTACGAGTGCAGCATCCGCTGAACGTCACAGGCACCAGGGATTTTGACTTTGCAACATCAAGAGACTTTGACCTATTCGTGTTTGGTGCCTCACCGAAGCGGGTGATCACGGACCCGACACCGAATAACCGAGGACATTATCTGAAAGCCAAAGTCCCTTTGCCGACGCTGATAGAACGAATCAAGAGGGTGGACTGGAATGGGAATTCCTGTGCAAATGGAGGCGTATACTGGCTGACCAAGCACGAATTTGCAGAGCAATATGACAGGCACTATGCGTCACGCTGAATTGTATCGGTCTATACGGTTCGTTCTTGCCGAACCTGAAAGTTTCCGTCTGGCTACCCCAAATATGCACAGGATAGGAACGCGATTCACAGATTTAGCACGGGAAGCAATGGCGAGTGCTATTTTTACCGCATTCCCCGCGTGGTCACTCCGCGGTACGGCCGAACTACTTCAGCAAGAACAATCCCGTGAATATCATGAGCCTGCACACTGAACAATGCCCCGGATCAACCAAAGAATTGAAGATGAAAAAGTCCCCGATTTGCGAAGAGGATGCACCACATACTTCAACTTGTCAACCGATACACTCTTTGCCCACTGACATGATTTCTGAAACGGAGAGAATAGAAATGGCCTCAAAGGTTGAAATTTGCGACTTAACTGCTGTGATGTGGGCTTTCTTGCATGACCATCAAATGACCTGTATAAATTAGTTGAATTTCCATGAGACGTACTTTGCTGAACCGATGAACCAGAAATACGAAAAATTGAAGACCCTGCTCAAGGAACTCTTCCAGCTTGACCAGCCCGATCTTGACTTCGGGCTCTACCGGATCATGCACGCAAAGAGTGCTGAGGTATCGCAGTTTCTTGACAATGATCTGCTATCCCAGGTAAAAGCAGTGTTCGGGATGCACAGGTACGCTGACAAAAAATATCTGGAAAAACACATGTCTGAATTAATCACCGGTGTTAAGTTAGCCGGGATGAATCCAGATGACTCGCCCAGGATTGCGGATATAAAAATACTGCTCGAAACAGCCGTAGACTTCGACGCACTGGAAAGCGATCTCTACGATCACCTTTACCGGTTCTTTAAGCGCTATTACTCCGATGGCGACTTTCTCGCCAAGAGAGTCTATAAACCGGGGGTCTATGCCATTCCTTACGAGGGCGAGGAGATTGCGCTCCACTGGGCGAATAAGGATCAGTACTACATCAAAACCTGTGAGTATTTGCGTGACTATGTGTTCCGGTTAAGACCGGAAAACGAAACAAATCCGATGCGCGTCCACTTTCGGCTCGTGGATGGCACCGAGGGGGAGCATGCCAATGTTAAAACCGCCAACGGAAAGAACCGGGTGTTCATTCTGGTGGAACCAGGGGAATCAGGGCATGACTTCATTGCCGAGGAAAATGATGGCAAACAGAATTCCGAACTCGTCATCAACTTTCATTATCGTCCACCCGCACTCAGTGACTGGCCCGCGGAGAGACGCCGTGCAAGGAGAAAGTCTCCTACGCAAACTGATCTTATTGATCTCGCTGTTAAGCGGATTCTGGATGTGACCAACTTGTCACCGTGGATTGCGGAACTGGGCAAACCGCATGTAATGGCAAATGGAGAACAGGCGGACTACTGTCGGCTGGAAGCACATCTCCGGCGATATACCGCTCGGAATACTTTTGACTTTTTCATTCACAAAGATCTTGGCACCTTCCTCCGCCGTGAACTGGACTTCTATATTAAAAACGAGGTCCTGCAGCTTGATGATGTAGAAAATGAGTCCATCCTGCGCGTTGCGAAGTACCTCTCTAAAATCAAAATTGTCCGCGTGATTGCCGGAAAGATTATCGATTTTCTGGTTCAGATCGAGGAGTTCCAGAAGAAACTGTGGCTGAAGAAGAAGTTTGTCATTGAAACGCATTATTGCATCACTGTAGGCTGTATCCCGGAAAAATTTTACCCTGAGATCGTTGCAAATGAGGCGCAGAGGAAGGAGTGGATTACGCTCTATTCAATTGACCGGATTAATGGTGACCTGGTCACTCCCGGGTACAGCGGTAAGCTTTCGTCCGAATTTTTACATGGACATCCCACACTGGTGGTGGATACACGGCATTTTGATTCGAACTTCGTTGAACGAGTGCTTGAAGCGATGGATGATATTGATGAACTTACGGACGGTGTGCTTTTCCACAGCGAGAATTTTCAGGCTCTGTCTCTCATGCAAGCTCGCTATCAACAGCAAATCAAGTGCATCTACATTGATCCTCCATTCAATACTTCCGAAGCGTCTCTGCTCTATAAGAACGAGTACCGGCATTCCACATGGATGACGCTGATTCGGCAGGGGGTCTTGTGTACCAAGCGGATGTTAAATCAAGAATCCGTATTGAGTGTGGCCATAGATGATTTTGAGAACGACAACCTTTCAAAACTCCTTGAGTCTACATTTGGATCTAGCGGTCGTCTCGGTACACTTATTGTCGAAACTAAGCCTTCTGGAAGAACTAATGACAGATTCTTAGCGACGTGTCACGAGTACTATCATTTCTTTGGATTGCCTGGAACCACTGCTCAGATTCGATTCTTCCCACTTTCGGATAAGGCACATTCGATGTATGGCGAAACTGACAGAATCGGTGCTTTCAAATGGCGTGACTTTTTACGGACGGGTGGATTTTCTACGCCTGAAGAACGACCCAACTCTTTCTACCCTATCTATTATGAACCCACCTCAGGAGAGATTCGTCTTGAAAAAATTCCTGGAGCAGTTGAGATTTTACCGTTGGACAGCAACGGTAAAAAACGTGTTTGGCGTAAGACACCATCCTCGTTTTGGGGTCATGTATTAAAAGGCGAAATCAAGATTGAGCAACGTACATCAGGTGGATGGAAAGTATCGCTGATTGATCGGATCAAAAACGGTACGCGTCCAAAGTCCGTTTGGGTAGACCGTAGATACGATGCTTCGTCTCATGGTACGAAGCTCCTGAAAAAACTCTTTGGTGAGGCTAGATTCAGTTTTCCGAAGGCCTTGGGAGCAACGAAGGATGTCTTATGTATTACATTGGGCGACAATCTGAGCGGGAACGTATTGGATTACTTCGCAGGATCCGGTACTACCGGCCATGCTGTCATCAACCTCAATCGAGAAGACGGTGGCCGGCGTAAATTCATCCTTGTGGAAATGGGGGATTACTTCGACACGGTTTTGCTTCCACGCCTCAAGAAGATTACGTTTACGCCAGATTGGAAAGATGGTAAGCCTGCACGTCTTGCCAATCCAGAAGAAGCAGAGCGCAGCCCGCGT
>JAJECE010000046.1 GCA_022822185.1 Rhodothermales bacterium
ATGATCGCAGAACTTTGAATGCCTGCATTCCCTGCCATCGCCATCACAACGGGGATAAATGCAGCCAGCACCGAAGCACGCCGGATATTTTCTTCATACATGCCAATCACGCTTCCCGCAAATACGGCCCCAATCATACCCAGTAACAGCCAAGGCAGACGGCCCCGGGTAATGCTGAAGACCGTGTCCGTTTGATCCTCATCCCCTGTAATACCACTGAGTCGTAGATAATCCTCTTCCGCCTCTTCGCGAATTACATCAATGGCATCATCAATCGTCACATGCCCGATGAGATGCTGCTGATCGTCCACAACCGCCAGAGAAACCAGGTCGTACCGCTCCATAATTCTACCGACTTCTTCCTGATCCACCTCTGCCGCCACATAACGGATATCCTTCCGCATCACCTCCCCTATCGTCGCACCTGAGGGCGATAATAATAATCGCCGAACCGTCACGAACCCTTTCAGTTTTTGTGCTTCATCAACCACGAATATCACATACATATCCTGCGTACTCTCCGCATTCCGGCGGATTTCTTCAGTTGCTTCCGCAATGGTCCAGTTTGCCAGAACGGAAACCACCTCGGTTGCCATGATGCCGCCTGCAGTTTCCTCTCCATATTCAAGGAGACCTCTCACCGCCTCACGATCCTCTAAAATCCGAAGGACCCGCCGCCGCACGGTCTCATCCAGGTGACCAAGTACATCCGCGGCATCGTCCGATTCCAGTTCATTGAGCAACGAGGTGATGCGTTGCGTGGGAACTTCCGAAAGCAGGTCTGCGCAAAACGCCTCATCCAGTTCTGCCAGCACATTTGCACCGGTGATGGTAGGAAGTGCAAGGGTGAGGGCTGCGGCCTGATCCCGTCCGATCTCGGTAACCAGCCTCGCTATATCCGCCGGATGCAACTGCTTCAGCAGTTCCAGCGCCGCCGCAAGATCATTCTCTTGAAGCCGCAGTTCCACATCCTGGGCGATGACTTCATCGAGTTCCCGGGGCACCAGGTTTTCATTGGACAGGGTATGGGACATTCAATCACGGATGGTCTAACAAACTTCGGACGGTTTGTGAACGATCTTGAAAATAGCGGGCAAGTTCCACATAATCCGAAGGCGATAATTCTTCTGCGCGGCACCGCCGCCACCGATCCGGAATCTCGGCGGCCCACTGGCGGAGGCTGTTGCGAAGAACCTTCCTTCGCATACCAAATCCCGCACGCACGACGGCATGCAAGAGCCCCGCATCCACATCTGGAGTCTGTATCCCCTCAAAATTAAGTCGGATAACCGTGCTCTCCACCGCCGGTTTGGGCTCAAATACATTGCGACTCACCTTAAATAATATACTTGGACGGGCGTACAACTGTGCAAACACACTTGGAATTCCATAGGCCTTCGTACGAGGCGGGGCCACAATCCGCTCTGCAACTTCTTTTTGAACCATCAGAACTGCCTGATTGACAACGCGATGAGCAGCCAGCAGCCCAAACAAGATGGGGCTGCTAATATTGTAGGGCAAATTGCCGATAATGTACAGCGGCGGATCCCCCAGGCTTTGCCAGTTCACCTCAAGTACATCTGCCCGGCGCACATTCAGATCCGGAAAACGCTCCCGCAGATGTGTGACTGCCCGGGGATCGATCTCAATTGCTTCAAAATTTTCATAGCGTTCCTGCAGGGGGCCCGTCAAAGCGCCGACTCCCGGACCGATTTCCACCACATGTGCATCCGGCGGTGCGTTCAGTGCCCCCACAATACGGCGGGCCGTATTGGGATCATTCAGGAAATGCTGCCCGAGGCTCTTTTTGGGACGAATCGATGACTTCACGATACCTGCCCCTCCTAATGCAGATACTTGCGGCGGTTGCGCACATAATCTTCAAACAGAAATTCCCCCAGATTATCCAGGTCGGCATAGTACGCCCGCCCGTGATTGGCATCCGTGAGCTGTCGCACAAACCCCTGCAGGTAGGGATCTCTTGCGATCATAAAGGTGGTAATGGTGATCCCCTCCCGCCTGCAGATGACGGCTTCATCCAGCACCTTGTTCACAATTTTCCGATCCAGCCCAAAGACATTCTTATATAGTTTCCCCTGCTCAAAATGACAGCTCGGCTTCCCATCAGTAATCATGAAAATCTGTTTATTCCGGTTTTTGCGCCGGCGAAGGATTTCGCGCGCACGCTGCAGCCCGGCATGCGTATTGGTATGGTACGGCCCTACCTGCAGGTAGGGTAAATCCTTAATGGACACCTCCCATGCATCATCCCCAAACGCCACAATATCAAGCGTATCCTTTGCATAGCGGCGCAGGATCAGTTCTGCGAGGGCCATGGCCGTTTTCCTGGCCGGTGTGATCCGATCCTCGCCATACAGAATCATTGAGTGGCTGAGATCAATCATCAGCACAGTCGATTGATTCGACTGATGATCGGTCTCATGAACCACATAATCTTCTTCCATTAACGACCAGTCCTCAATCCCGCCGCGACGATAGGAATTCGAGAGAGTATCGGTTACATTCAACAGGTGTGGATCATCGCCGAACCGCCAGGGCCTGGTTTCGGGCAGGCGTTCATCTCCAATACCTTCATAGGGGGTTCGGTGCTGTCCTTTACCGGCTTTTCGGAGTTGCCGAAAAATTTCCTCCAGAGATCGATCCCGCAGACTGCGTTCGGCCTTGGCGGTCATCTGCAGTGCCCCCCGCAGATCTTCTTTTAGATATCCTCTTGCTTTCAACTCCTCAATAAAATCCCCCATCCCCGACTCTGGATCCGTCAGATTATACCGCTGATCCAACTGGGTCAACCAGTGGAGTGCTTCGGTCACATCGCCTGCAGTGAACTGAAGCAGTTGTTGGAACAGATCCAGCAACTGTTCAAACGTGGTGGGCTTTCCACCATGTTTCGCTTCATCCCATTCCACATATTTGTAGGGAATCATTGCACACGACCTCTATCCTTTATCCAAGACATTTCAAGCATCAACATGCATATTCGAGGAGGAGATTCAAGAGAATCTGATGGCATACTTTGACACGGTGGACAACTTGTGGTTCCCTGTAAACGCACTCCAGCCCGGTTGCCTCTCTCGCAACGAGCGTCATTTTCTGCTCCATACAACGGATGATCCGCATCAATGATCACGATTTCCGGAAATTTGAGGAAGTAGTGGTCGACAATCTTTGATCTCAACGCCTTCGTGTGCACAAGTAAAGCACCTGCTGCATGGACACAACTTCGTCCTGTGCAGTGTCTAACGTCCGCGGTTTTCCCATGCGGCGGTCTGCCATTCCGGCAAGACTTCCACCAAGTTTGCCGATGGGATCATCAAAATTTCGATGCCTTCGCAGGGGGCATCTTCTTCTTGTCCACTCCAGTGATCAGAGGATATTGCAAGGGCTCTTTGATCGTTCAGCAATGAAAGAACTTGGCACCATCGCCCATTTGCCGCAAGGATCCTGCCGTCGTGCTGAAAGCATCTGCGAATTTTGATCATCACAGAAATTGGAACATTTCCATAAGGAATCCGAATGAACCGTGTTTTCCGGTGTGCGCACAATTATGCTGTACCGCCGTACAAGAGATCGGTCCAAATCAAATATCCATGCAACGCCCTAGAAGAGATTCCCGCCCCGTTCAGGTAGGTTCGATCCAGATCGGTGGCCACGCACCGATTGCGGTTCAATCCATGACCGTATCCAAAACCCATGATGTCGAGAAGACACTCCATGAGATCGACCAGTTGGCCGAAGCGGGCGCGGATATCGTTCGTGTTGCCGTACCGCGACCGGAAGATGCAGAGGCACTCCCCGACATTGTACAGGGGGCCGAGGTGCCCATTGTAGCAGATATTCACTTTAACCACACGTATGCACTGAAAGCCATTGAGGCGGGGATTGCAAAGGTTCGCATCAACCCGGGCAATATCGGAAAAGAAGAATGGGAACGAGAAGTGCTTCTGGCGGCCAAGGAAGCAGGGATCCCCATCCGTATCGGCGTAAACAGCGGCTCTCTGGAACGGGATATCCTGGATAAATATGGCTATCCTCAACCCGAAGCCCTCCTGGAGAGCGCCCTGCGACATGTCGAAATTTGTTCCCGTCATGGATTTGAGGACATTGTTATCTCTGTGAAGCACTCCGATGTTTTCTTTATGATTCAGGCCTATCGCCTTCTGGCAGAACGGACGGACTTCCCCCTGCATCTAGGGGTCACCGAGTCCGGCTCCTTCAAGGTAGGCACCGTCAAAAGTTCAATTGGGATTGGTGCCTTGCTGGCAGACGGAATCGGGGATACAATCCGTGTTTCTCTGGCAACCGATTCGGTCAAAGAAGTCGAAACCGCACATAACATCCTGAAATCGCTCCGACTCGGACGACCTGGTGTAAACATCATTGCGTGTCCCACCTGCGGCCGCCTGAATGGAGATCTCTTCTCTATTGTGGAGGATGTGGAAACGGCGGTCAATGCCCGCAAATTTGAGAAAGATGTGACCGTGGCTCTGATGGGGTGTGCAGTAAACGGCCCTGGGGAGGCACAGGGAGCGGACCTGGGCATCTCGCTGGGACGCGGCCGGGCGCACCTCTTCAAACAGGGAAAGGTGATCGGCACCATCCCGGAGACCAAAATCGTCGATACGGTTCTAGAGGCAATTGAAGCCTGGGAGCCCACAGAAGATGCCGAAACGGCATCGTAGGTGCCTGCATTCAGGTTTGTGAAGCAATCTGAACCTGCTCTACACCTGATCAATCGTAGTCTGACTGCCTTGGCCCAAACGGGAGTTTCCCGCGCCAATAGGTGATCAACAAGAATCCAGTTGCCATCCCGGCCAGATGCGCCATATTTGCAATCCCCGGCTGCAGTCCGGAGGTTGCAAAGAAGAGTTCCAGAACGCCATAACCGATTACAAAATACTTGGCTTTGATCGGAATTGGCGGAAAGAGTAACATAATACGCTGCTCGGGGAACATCATCCCAAACGCAAGAAGGATCCCGAATACTCCGCCGGATGCCCCAATGGTCGGATACATTCCCCCCGTCACCGAAGCGACCGCAAGCTGGGCAAGAGCGGCCCCGGCGACGCAGACTCCGTAATAAATCAAAAACCGTCTAGACCCCCAGGTATTCTCAATCTGTGCACCAAACATCCAAAGTGCGAACATATTAAAGAACAGATGCCCAATCCCTCCATGCAGAAAACTGTAGGATACCAACTGCCAGACCTGAAATCCTCGAAATAAGGGCCATAATCCAAACCAGGTCACCAGTATGTTATTCGCAAGCCATTGCCCCAGAAAAACAAGTACATTGATGATGAGAAGGTTCTTGATTACCGGGGGAAAAGCACCAAACCCTCCAAAACCGCCATATGAATAATAGGACATCGTTACAAACTTGCCGATTCTTGATTATAGCAAACAGGAGGATATCTCATGGTGCCTGCATTTTTCCCTGAAACCGCTTAAAAGTTTCATTTCAGGGAAGTGCACACGCAGCCAGACGCAAAATAGCGGGATCCGTGTGAATCAGTTGTAGTCTTTCAAATCCAGCGGCAGGCGGGCAATCGGAATTCCCTGTAACTGCACCGCCTCCTCAATCAGACGGGCTTCCGTACGAAGCTGCGCTTCAATCGGGGACTCCATAAAGGACCGGATCTGTAGCAGAAAGAGATCCAGGTACTGATCCATCAGGGTCTCAGGGACGGGCAATCGCTGGATCCCGTAGGAATCTTCCTCCAGATTCACCATCTCAGCCGCAAGTGCAATGGCATCATCAAGGCTGCCAAGTTGATCCACCAGCCCGGCTGCCAGGGCTGCCTCCCCCGTCCAGATCCGGCCCTGTGCAACTTCATGTACCTCTTCCACCGACATGTCCCGATTTCCTGACACGCGCTCAAGAAACATTGCGTAGGTTTCGTTCAGAGAGCGCTCAAACAGTGCGCGCTCCGAAGGGCGGAGCGGACGCATCCCGGAAAACATGTCCGCATAGGCACTCGTGGCCACCTGATCGGAGGTGATTCCCAATTTCGTATCCAGCATCCGGCCAATACTGAAGTGCATGCCGTAGACTCCAATGGATCCGGTCAGCGTATGGGGCGACGCGATAATCGTATCGCCTGCCGTTGCGAGCCAGTACCCCCCGGATGCAGCAAGATCCCCCATGGAAATCACCACCGGCTTTTGTTCTGTCGTCTCCTTGACTGCCTGCCACATGGACTCGCTGGCCGTCGCACTGCCACCAGGCGAGTCAATCCGCAGGACCACCGCTTTCACCCGATCATCCTCCCGAAATTTTTTCATCGTTTTCACAAAACTGGTGGCCCCTAGAATCCCATTCAACTCGCTGCTGTTACCGCTCATAATCGTACCTGATGCACTCATGATACCAATCATGTCGTCATGGCCGGATGACTGGCCTGCCATTGAGGGAGCATAGCGGGACAGGTTGCGAGTATTCAATTTGCCCTCAAGTCCCGTCAATGCACGGATACGAGATTCCACCTCTTCATTTTGCAGCAATCCGTCAAGGAGTCCAGATGCATGCGCATCTTCGGTCGTCAGCAGTTCGCCTGCCTCCATCAGGTTTTCTACTTCATCCACACTCATATCCCGCGCCTGTGCAATGGTAGTGGTCATAAGGTCATTCCAGTTTTCAAGCACTGCCGCTAGCTGCTCCCGATTTTCACTGGACATACTTTCACGCGTATAGGGCTCAATCCCTCCCTTGTAGACCCCGGCCCGTAAGACCGTTGGTTCAATATTCAGTTTGTCCAGAAGCCCTTTATAAAAGGATACACCCAGATAAAAGCCGTTAAATTCAAAGAAGGCCCTTGGTGAAGCGTAGATGCTGTCCGCAGCTGTTGCGAGGAAGTAGTCCGATTCGCGCATTGTAAAATCTCCCGATGCAGAAGCTATAACCGGTTTTCCACTCCCTTTAAATTCAAGCAGGGACTGTCGAATCTCTAGAAGAGTTGGCCATCCTGCAATGATTCCCTGCGGCTTCAACCACACCGCTTCAATCCGGTCATCGGTTGCCGCACGCTTGAGTCCGTCCCGAATCTGATTTAGGCTCTGGGGTTGCGGAAGATCGAATAGATCGTAGATCGGATCCGTTACCGCCGTCTCATGGATAGGGCCTGATAACTGCAGCATCAGTACCGATTCGGATCCAATCGGTGCCTCGCTCGTGGATACGGCCGATGCGAAGATTCCCGCCATAATCAGGAATCCAAGAAAAATCAGTACTCCAACGGCGATGAGCGAACCAAGAATACTGGCAATGAGAGTCGAAAAAAAACGCATGGGATTTATGAAGGTAGAGAGGGAGATACGCTGTAAACGACCAACGGTTGCGCATCCCAGAAACTTCATACGAACCAGACGGTCCCCAAATGAGTTTGATCGGACATAATGACCGTTATTCTCCAACTGGTTTGCACTTTGTGAGTGCGGCAAGAATTTTGTGACTGAGACCACTGATGAGTCAACGCAGACCTACATATCAGGGGATCGAATCCCCCGCATTGACAGATCGTGAGCGTGCGATTCTGCGTTTAGTTGTGCGTAATTTTATTGCAACTGCAGGGCCGGTGGGATCCCGTAAACTGGCCCGGCAATCCTCCCTCGGCCTGAGTGCTGCCACCGTTCGCAATACCATGTCAGATCTGGAGGAACTGGGATATCTCAAACATCGGCACCGCTCCTCCGGACGTATGCCGACCGAACTGGGATACCGTGCATTTGTCAATGAACTGATGGAGACTCCAGAACTGTCCGCAGAGGAACAGCAATTACTCAATGAACGACTGGATCGGCTCATGGGAGATGCCGATACCCTCTTCCAGGAGACATCCCGCCTACTCGGGGTGATGTCCAACCTTCTAGGGGTTGTGCTCAGCCCGAAAATTTCAACGGGTGTATTGGAGCGACTGGATGTCGTGCAGTTGTCCGAATCCAACATCATGATCGTCATCAGCGTACGGAGCCTCCTGGTGAAGACGATTGTTTATGAGACGAATATGGAGATCCAGCGTGAAGATCTGGACCGGGTTGTTTCAATTTTGAATGAACGATTAGCAGGATTGTGTCTGGAAGAAATCAGACAGAACTATGGGACACGGACCCGAGACCTTGACCATGACCCAACCGGGATTGTGCAGTTGATCTTCAATGAGTCCGCAGTACTGTTCAGTGACCCCGTCAGGGGCAGGCTCACGCACTCTGGAACACCCGGGCTCCTCGCACAGCCGGAATTTCAGAGCACCAGTAAAGTACGACAACTCATGAATCTCATTGAGAATGAGGGATATGTGGTCCAACTCTTTGATCAGGCACCCGGCAGTCAACTGCAGACCAATCACTGGGTCTCCGTAGGGATTGGCAGTGAGATTCAGGATGAGACGGTAAGTCCCTATTCAATTGTAACTGCACGGTATAACGTAGGCCAGAGCACGGGAACGGTTGGATTACTTGGCCCGATGCGCATGGATTATGGTCGTGCAATCTCGCTCGTAGAAACGATGGCTTCACTGCTGGATCGACCCGCCATCACAGGTTCAAGACAACAAGTACATACGAATGTCTGAAAAAATTTCAGAGGAACAAGACGAATCCCTTGGGGGATCCCAATCCACAGAGACCGTTGAAGGTGCGGCTCAGAATGGAAATGAATCTATCTCGGAAACGGAATCCATACAGGATCCCCTGGCCCGGTGCGCTGAAGAATTGGCGGCGGAGAAAGATCAGAGGCTCCGGGTTGCGGCCGAGTTTGCAAACTACCGCCGACGCATAGAGAATCAGCGTACCGACTGGTCACTCCGTGCTCAGGCCGGCGTACTCCGAACCCTGCTGCCTATTCTGGATGATCTGGAGCGGTCTCTGACTGTGGCGGAGGAAGCCAAATCCGAAGACATTGCATTTCGATCCCTGCAGTCCGGTGTTCACCTCGTACGTGAGAATTTTGTCAGCGAACTGGAGAAGTTAGGACTCAAGCGCATCCAAACCGTGGGAACACTTTTTGATGAGCATCTGCATGAGGCGGTCGGACAGGCACCTGCCCCCGAAGGTGACGAAGATGGACACATACTGTACGAAAGCCAGGCAGGATATTGTCTGAGAGAACTGGTGCTCCGGCATGCAAAGGTGATTGTGGGGATTGCTCCTGCATCCACTGTTCCCGCGGAAGCGGATGTACAATGAGTGACTACTACGAAGTCCTGGGGATAAGCCGCGACGCATCCGCAGAAGAAATAAAGAAGGCCTATCGCAAGAAGGCGCTCAAAAATCACCCAGACCGAAATCCAGGGGATAAGGCGGCCGAGTCCCGCTTTAAAGAGGCCGCGGTTGCGTACGAGGTTCTGAGTGATGAAAAGAAGCGTGAAATTTATGATCGCTACGGCGAAGCAGGCTTGCGTGGATCCGGAGGAGGGGGGCAATCCGGATTTACCGACGTAAACGATATTTTCAGTGCGTTCAGTGACATCTTTGGAAACTCAGCGGGAGGGGCATTTGACAGTTTCTTTGGCGGAAGACGGCAGCGAACCCGAGAACGGGGACAGCCAGGGGGAACCATTGCACAGCAACTGCCCCTAACGCTAGAAGAAATCGCAGACGGAACAGAAAAGCGCGTCAAAGTGCACCGAATGACTGCATGCCGGACCTGTGAGGGGAGTGGGGCAAAAGGGGGTGCTAGTCAATTAAAAACATGCAGTACCTGTAATGGGTCCGGGGAAGAGCGTCATGTACGACAGACCCCAATGGGACAGTTTATGAGCGTATCCGAGTGTGGCAGGTGCCGGGGCGAAGGGCTGCTGATTGAGGATAAATGTCCAGAATGCCGGGGGCAGGGGCGCCTTGATGGAGAATCCTCTATCAAGGTGAAAGTACCGGCCGGTGTAGAGGACGGGATGGTCATCAACCTGCGCGGACAGGGACATGCCGGGGCGCGAGGAGGCCGGCCAGGCGATCTGCGGATTGAGATCCGTGAGAAGGCACATGAGCACTTTATCCGCAGAGGCAGTGATTTGATTTACAATATGGAGATTTCTTTTCCCGATGCAGCACTGGGGACAGACATTGAGATACCCACCCTCACAGGGCGGGCAAGCATCACAATCGCTTCAGGAACCCAGTCTGGAAAGGTCCTGCGGATGCAGGGACGGGGACTGGGGCAACTCCGAAGCACCCGAAAAGGGGATCAACTCGTCCGAATTCGGGTATGGACCCCGCAGAATCTCTCCGCGTCCGACAAAAAAGCATTGGAAAAATTACGCGAATCCGAGACATTTCAGCCAGAGAAGACAGAGAAGAATAAAACGTTCTTTTCAAAAGTAAAGGATGCCTTTGCGTAGCGGAATAAGCAGAGCAGGCGAATGAACGGAGCCGCTGACCTCCTGAACGTACTTTAGAACCAGAGGCATTCTTCTTACCTACCTGAAAAGCGGGAACCTCGCTGGAAAATTCGTTCCTGTTCGCGTTGTTGTGCGGCATGAGGAAGATCCTGTCAATGTGTAGTTCAGCCAGACACGGTCGTGTTGCCATGATGTATACGGGAGTGAAGTTGGCCGCAGATAAAATGGGAACCAATCCCCTGAAAGCGCATAGCATCCTGATCAGGTTTATGTGATTATGACAAATACGCTTTCAGTCTCTAACCAGTTCTCTAAAACAGGAGTTGGGCCAGAACAGGCTGAGGCCATAGCGGATGTGATTGTAGATCCCGATGCCCAGAAAAATGAAAATCTCGCAATCAGGGAGTTTATGTATGATGCGTGCAGAGTTGTGCAGAGCAGAATAAATGCTTGGCATGGCCGCATGTGTGCTCAAAAAAACTGGATTGTTGGAATGAGGACAGCGGTCACAGGTGCTTTGTTTGCCGGGGGACTCTTTTTCTGATACTTTTCGATAATCAGGAGGAAACGACAGATCTGCTTGCCTAAAAAACACCCCCGACCATCCTGTCTAGAAACTATATTCCTAGCGGCGTGAGATTCCGCACCCTTATATACATTCTCGATTTCTGTATGGACACCGCCAACCTCACGTCACTACGAAAATTCAGTTTTGTAATCCTAAACCCCGTAATTCACGCTTCCAATCCTGAAAATATTTGTTTCCCGTTCGGCGACTCCAACCTTGTTCGTGGAAAAACTAATTTCTAAGTTTCAATTAAAAAATGGCGGTATATCCTTTTCGGAAAATTGAAAGCCGATGGCAGACATACTGGGAGGAAAAGAAAACCTTCCGTACCCCCACCAAGGTCGATACGACCAAACCCAAATACTATGTGCTGGACATGTTTCCCTATCCCAGTGGGGCAGGGCTCCATGTTGGGCATCCCGAAGGGTACACGGCGACCGACATTGTGGCACGCTACAAGCGGATGCGCGGGTTCAATGTTTTGCATCCAATTGGATGGGATGCCTTCGGACTCCCTGCCGAACAGTATGCACTGCGGACAGGAACGCATCCGCGTATTACAACCGAACAAAATATTTGCCGGTTCCGAAAACAACTCAAATCCCTGGGCTTCTCCTATGACTGGGATCGTGAGATTGATACGACTGATCCCGGCTATTTCAAATGGACCCAGTGGATTTTCCTAAAACTGTTTGAACGCGGGCTGGCATATGAGGCTAAAGTGCCCGTATGGTGGTGTGAAGAATTAGGCACAACCCTCGCAAATGAGGAGGTGGTGGATGGAAAGAGTGACATTGGCGGCTATCCCTGTGAGAGGCGGATGCTGCGGCAGTGGGTGCTGCGAATTACAGAGTATGCGGAACGGCTGCTGGATGGGTTGGAAGAGACGGACTGGCCCGTCAGCACCAAGGAAATGCAACGCAACTGGATCGGGCGCAGTGAAGGGGCGGACATTGAATTCCCCGTTCAGGATATGGATGCCGCCAGCATCCTCGTTTATACCACACGCCCGGACACGATCTTTGGGGCAACCTACATGGTGCTTGCTCCAGAGCATCCGATGGTAGACCGAATCTCTACCGAAGTCCAGCAGGATGAAGTTCAAAACTACAAGGATCTGGCATCCCGTAAAAGCGATCTAGAGCGAACGGAACTCCAGAAAGAGAAGACAGGGGTGTTCACGGGAGCATACGCCATCAATCCTGTCAACAAGGAATCCATCCCTGTCTGGATCGCAGACTATGTACTGTACTCCTATGGAACAGGGGCGATCATGGCGGTTCCAGGTCAGGATGAACGCGACTGGGCGTTCGCTGCAAAGTATGATCTCCCCATTCGCCGTACGGTTCAGCCGCCTCCGGATTTCACTGGACTGGCCTACACAGGAGATGGCCCGGCAATGAACAGTGAATTTCTGGATGGTCTTCACATTGAAGATGCCAAAATACGCATCTTGGATTGGCTTGAGGAGCAGAAGGTGGGGTGCCGTAAAGTGAATTATAAATTGCGGGATTGGCTGTTTTCCAGGCAGCGCTACTGGGGCGAACCCATTCCGGTTGTTTTTCAGAACGAAGAAGTACACTCGTTACCCGAGAATGTGCTTCCGATCAATTTGCCTGAACTGGATGAGTTCAAACCAAGCGGAACCCCAGAGGGACCGCTTGCTTTAGCCACCGAGTGGCTCACGGTTACCAACCCTGATACCGGCGAGGTCGCTAGACGGGAGACCAATACTATGCCACAATGGGCAGGATCCTGCTGGTATTTCCTGCGCTACATTGACCCGCGCAACCCGGAACGAATGGTAGATCCCGAACTGGAAAAGTACTGGATGCCGGTGGATCTCTATATCGGTGGTGCAGAACATGCGGTTCTTCATCTGCTCTATGCCCGTTTCTGGCATATGGTGCTTTACGATGCGGGGGTGGTTTCAACGCCGGAACCGTTTGCAAAACTCGTTCATCAGGGAATGATTCTGGGCGAACTGGAATATACTGCCTGGCGCAGCAGCGCAACCGGACAATGGGTCAGCGCCGAAAAGGTCAGCGACGGAAAAGAAGTCCATACGGGGATAATCCTGGAACCGGTTCAGATTGATGTCGAGGCTGTCGCCAAAGATAGGGAGCGCTTTCTACTGAAAGATGCCCCCGATATCCAGTTGGATGTACGTGCATTCAAAATGAGTAAAAGCCGTGGAAATGTTATCAATCCCGACGAGATCATTGAGCAGTATGGAGCAGATGCTTTCCGTCTCTATGAGATGTTTATGGGGCCTCTGGAACAGGTGAAGCCGTGGAGCACTCGGGGGGTACACGGGACATTTCGGTTTCTTAGCCGTATCTGGCGACTGATCACAGAAAACCCGCTCAGTGAAAAAGAACCGGATCGGAAACAGTTACGTATCCTGCATCAGACAATTGAGCGCGTGACCAATGACATTGAAAATCTGCGTATGAATACCGCCATCGCTGCATTGATGGAGTTCGTGAATGCAGCGTTCAAGTGGAAGGAACTTCCCCGCACGATTGCCGAGCCGTTTGTCCTTTTGCTTGCCCCGTTTGCGCCGCATATTGCAGAAGAGTTATGGTCTCGCTTTGGCTACAAAGACTCATTGGCCTATGCTCCCTGGCCGGAGTTGAATCTGGAATACCTTGCCGAGGAGTTAATCGATTTGCCAGTGCAGGTCAATGGCCGGGTTCGGGCAACGATCCGTGTTGCACCGGGGGCCGATAAGCAGAAGGTTCTTCATGTGGCAATACAGGAACCCAATGTAAAGCGATTCCTGGGCGATGCTCCGCCACGCCGGGAGATTTATGTGCCTGGCCGGATCCTGAACCTTGTCGCCGCAAAGTAATGTCGGAGCAACTTGACCTGCTGGCGATTGGTGCCCATCCAGATGATGTTGAACTAGCGGTGGGGGGCACATTAATTTTGTCGGGACGGCAGGGACTTCGTGTTGGTGTCGTGGATTTGACCCGTGGAGAATTGGGCACCAGGGGAACTCCCGAACTAAGAGACCAGGAGGCAAGTAAAGCATCCGTCATCCTCGGACTCTCCATGCGTGAGAACCTTGGTCTCCCGGATGGTAGTATTACGTCCGATGGACTGAATGCTCTTGTACGCGTGCTGCGCAGATGGTGCCCCCGCATCGTAATGACACATCCCGCCGACTGCAGGCACCCAGATCACATAGCCGCACATCATCTAGTTCGGAATGCATGCTTTTACTCGGGATTACAGAAACTGGATCAAAGCGCGGATGCCGCACCATGGCGCCCCCATCACTTGTTGCATTTTGCGGAGGTCCGGCATTTTGAGCCGGATTTTGTTGTTGATGTGACTAGTGTCTGGGACCAACGCACCGAAGCACTCCGCTGCTATGGTTCCCAGATTCACAGTCCCACGTACAAGGAGCAGAACGAGGAGCCGGAAACCTATATTTCGAACATTCAATTTTTTGAGTGGATTGAGGCACGTGCCCGCACATACGGGCAATTGGCAGGTTGTACCTATGGAGAGCCATTTCAGTATAGCGGGGTGCTGGGCACCTCAAACCTCGGTGCATTCTTACACTTAGAAGCCTCCTTTCGGCAGACAAAATAGACTTCCCCATTCCTGTCCCTCTGCGACATTATGTACAGGGAACCTCCCATTCTCTGTTCTGTACATTGCGGCTGGAGTTCAAAGCAGCCTACTCATGGATGTATTGTCACCGCCGTAGCTTGTTCTATCAGTATTATCGAGAGTTCCTTTCTCATTATGTGGGGATTCACTCGGCCCATTATGCGCAGTTTAGACGAACTTCATGCTAAAATGGATTGATTTGATGATAGGTTTACGGAGGCTTTAAAACAGAGTGAGGCCCGCAAATGGAGGCCCTGGGCGAACTCAAATCTGGACTGAAACAGGCAGATAAACGAATTGATGATATTGCCTGCGAAATGTATACAATGAATGGGCAGATGCAGAGGATCGTGGGCTATCCTGGGCAGGAAGGCATCATCGTAGAAAGACAACCAACATCGTAACCGCCCTCCATTTATCCAGAACCCCGTTCCACCTCTACCCGCTCCAGACCCAGTATAAAGTCCCTCTCACCTCCACCAAACTTGGGGGCAGCGAATATGAAGCAGAGAATAAACGTTTTCCCAAAGAGAGGCAAAACCTGAGGCCTGCCGGGCCGAGATCTCGTAGTCTGGTTAATTACCTGATTCGTCCATATGGACGAATTTTCCTCTCTTTTTGCCGCCTCAGTATACGATATTCTCAGGTAGTTGGAAATTTCTTCTGAGCAAATTGATGCCGTCCGAAACGGGAATTAGAGGACTTCACTTTTTCGACATGAATGGTTTCTGAGCATCAACTCCCAGAATTTCGAAAGCCTTCTGTTGCGTCTTGCTGACCGTCTCCAGCATGATCACTTCTTTCTCTGTGTTCGTCCCTGTTTTCGGACGCACAACCAGTCGGCAAAGTCCCGCAAGTTCGTCCATCAGACTCGAAAAATCCATCACCTTTTCGTCCTCTTTCCCTTGTTTGGTCTGAACTTCCCCTTTCGCCTTGGGCAAATATCCGGCCCACTCTGCCATATTTTCACGCTGCACCTTTTTTTTCGCGGGATCATCCTCTGCATACAGCATCGGTGCCAGTTCCCGGCGCAGATGATACTCTACGTAATAAGCCAGCATACACAAAAAGACATGCGCAATCATCCGGTCTTTGTTTCGATGATACGTCGGACATGCATGGTGCGAGAGATGATTCATCGTACGGGAGGCAAACTCAACCATGGATAAACGCTTGTAATTCGCCACCAATTCTTGCGGTTCCGGCCCCTCCTTCATACTGGAACGGATGGCATACATGCCGTCAAGTCGCTCTGCCTGCGCAATCGCCTCCGTATTGCGGATGTAAGAAAAATGTCCATGCCGAATATCCAGCGTAAAAAAATTCCACATTTTGTGCTTCCCCACCACGCTCCCGACCCGCACCCCAATAGCTCCCTGATCTTCCAACCTTTGCCCCTTTCGCCTTGTCACCTGCACAATTTCATCCAGTGCTTCCTCCGTTCTGGCCAAAAATTCTTCCCGCTGCCGTTTGCCCTTGTCTGCCTGCAAGGGATTCCTGTATAGGAGCAGACGCTCTTCCGGATATAGATGACTGCGGACTTCCACTAAATCCTGATCATCAAACAGGCTCATTTGAATGTTTTCCTGTTCCATAACCTTGTGAATCTGACTCTTTTTCATACTGGTGATCCAGTCCAGCCCCGCGGGCATAACCTCTTTCTGGATGTGCTTTTGCTTCAAAATCTGCCGACATCCCACCAACACCATGTGCTTGAGTTCAAAGGTTTTCCGAATTTTGTCCACCTGGGTACTGAGAAACTTTCCATCGCCGGTATTATCGAAAAAGACATCCACCGACACTGGACAGCCATCAGGGGCGGTCATCAGACCAATAGCAATCTGCTCCGTGCCTGTCTTCCTGTCACGGTCGTACTCAAAGGCGGTAATTTCACTTTTCTTGTCATCCATATAACTGCCTGCGACATCACAGAGTACCATGCCTGACTCGGTGAGATGCCGTTTAGCCAGACGGCGCTCAATGGCCGTCTTGTGTTTGACCAGTTTCCCCATCGCACGATAGAGATCATCCTGATCCACGCGGTTGAGGGCAAGTTCATCATTGAGTGTGCTGGCGTTACTGGCAACATCCAATATGGTACCGGTCGCCAGATTGCTTTGCTCCAGCACCCGTACCGCAATCATACCCAGCACCAGCCGGCGAAAGCGGGAATTATTTGGGGAAATCAGGTTCGGAATATTCAACTTTTCCATGATCCCCAGGACCGCAGCAACATGTCCATGAGGGGTATTGCTGACAATGGTGAACGCATCTTCAACGGACTTAACGGCAATGCCCCCTTTCAAGAGGATTCGGATTCCGTCAATGACCGGTTGGGGGAGTTTGGTGAGATTTGCGAGGGTGATTTTCTGGGATTTTCCGTCGATCCATTTGGATTCACGGATGAGGATGGTCGGGGACCAGCGGCGGTTCTTCACGGTGTCAACAAACATGAACAAGAATAGATTGGTTGTTTTTTAATGTCTATCACTGGACGAATGTACGGAAATGCTCACTCAGTCAGAAGGCCACTCATATTCTTTGAATTTCCACACTTCTCGAAGTCCTTGACCGTCCATGAAAAAACCGCATGCCAATAGTGATCCGTGTGAAACTTGCTCTGGTTGACAAGGCCTGCAAATTGAAACCCCGCAGATACCGTTCACTGGATCCCCGCATGACCAAAATTCTGACGGAGGCACTAGCCAAGACTCAACGCACGAAGAACGCAATGGTGGAATTGCCGGCTGATGAATGACCGAATCTCAATATAAAAATATAGAACCTGCAAATAACAGGCAACCGTCTCTCGTACCGCAGACTACATCCCAAGTTGCCCTTTCATATCGTCCATCACCGTATCATCAATCACAGAAAGATTTTTCGCCCGGGTATAATCTTCAATGTTGCGCTTCACCATCGGCTGAACATAGTCTGGGATTGCTTCTAAACGTGTTAAAGCCTCCGGTGTCCAGGTAAGAGCAGATTCCGTCTCCGCCGATGCAATCGCATCACTGATGACCCCGGTAAAGGGACATTTTCCACCGGACGGAACAGGTTCCGAAGCAGACTCTTCATGGCTTACCGCCAGATTGGAACGTAACGTCTCCATCGGCTCCGCGGGAGTCGTTCGGCCGCCAATCTTGACCCCCAAAGAACGTACCATCTGGGTTTCAGCCTTATTCGTCAGCATTGCCATCTGAACATCACACGCAGAACACTTATACACAATAGACATTGAGCCGTCAAACGGGCCATGCGTCGAATGCAGGTTCATCGGCTGATCACAGGGGACACAAAGAAATTTCATGAAAATTGAGGTTTAATCCAGGATACCATGCGCTGCGTAATTTCTAAGATCGCAGCGGCTGCCGGCTTGGATGGATGATGTTTAAGGTACGATTCGCCGCTGTCCAGATAATAGGCAAGCCCCTGATCATAAGGGATTGCCCCCAGATACGGGACATTATGTGCCTCGGCCAGGTCCTTTACTGTGGAGTCTCCCCTGAAAAACTGATCCCGGTAATCACACGCCGGACAGACCACCGCACTCATATTCTCAATCACCCCCGCTACCCTGACCTTGGCAATTTCCGTTGCCATCGAGATTGAGCGCCCAACCACCTTCATCGCCACTAATGACGGGGTTGTCACGACCACAGTACCCGATAAATTGGGAAGCAGGTCTGCCAGATTCTGGAGACGCTCCGCACCCGGAGGCAAATCAATCAATAAGACATCCAGATCGCCCCAGTCCGTATCCGAAAGTAACTCCCGCAATGCACTCATCTCCACCATGGAGCGCCATGTATATGCGCCCTGCTGCGTGTTTGCCTCCCATACAAGCGGAGTATATTCACCGGGCAAAAACATCCCCATAGACATGACCGGGATACCAAACTCATTCCGGGCCGCCGCCATGGAACCATTCCGGGACAAAGGCTTGAAATCAGAAACCCCCATCATCTGCATCATACACGGCCCGTTCAAATCGGCATCCATAACTCCCGTACGAATCCCGCTCCGGGTTAAGGCATCTGCCATACATGCAGTCACCGTGCTTTTTCCAACCCCGCCCTTCCCGCTCATCACCGCAATCATCGTTCGGATACGCTTGAGGCGCTGATTGAGCCGGTCAAGTTGTTCGGCAACCTGCCCCAATACATCGGAGCCGCCATCGGTCGCTATGTCGTTGTAGTTCTTCACGGGGCCTCGGCTGCCTGATCCCTGATCATCTCCTCCATCAACTTTAACCCATCCTTGATTCCCTCTTCCGTAATCGCCAGCGTAATCAGATCCGTCTTTCGCGCACGCGCAACGGCTTCGATCCGTTCCTTGGTACGGGTCCGCATAAATCCCTCAGGAACCCGATTCAGGCGTACATGCGCGTCCGGTACCCACATAAATTCTCCGTCCTGAACCAGATCCGCCATCGCCTTGCGGGTAGCTGCATCCCGGGATCCGCCATCATGCCCGCCCGGGGTCTTCAAATGCCCGCCCGGGGTGAGATTCTGCAATTCTTCCGCAGTCCCTGCGATCACATTGCGCACCATGTCCAGTGTGATGGTCGGAACGCGCTGCACGCGGGCACGCTTTTCAATCTGCGCTTTCGCACGGCGCATTTGATAACCATCGGGGATCGTACGAAGTTCCTTCAATGCATCCTTGCTCCACTTCAGACGGACATCATCAAATGTATCCTGCTCCTGCGTTCCCCCCTCCAACTTGGCCAACTGATCAATCGCCTCCTTGTCCAGCTTCTGAAACGCCTCCGCAGAACTGCCGCACACTGCACACCGGACCGGCTCAAAGTCCCGTGCAGCATACCCGCATCGGCTGCAAATCCAGGTCACCGAGTCCTTCGCAGCAATTTCTTTGGCGGCCGTGTCCTCTGCAATGATCCCCATCTTGATCATCGACGAACGGGGCAGGATATTGCCCATGGCCTGCTCTACAATTTTGCGGGTAATCACAGAATGGCCCCGCTCCATTGCCCAGCGGTGGATTGTAGTCCGAGCAATTCCACGCGCAAAATCAGGGGCTGTATTTAAGAGCCGGGTCGCCGGCTCCGTCCACAGCATGGACTCCTCTGCACTCACATCCACCGGGGGAACATAGCGCTGACTGGATAACAGGATATTACAGGGGGCCTGACGAAGGAGGTTTTCGGTATTGCTCCCAATATCCATATCCTCGTCACTGTGTACGCCGATACGTCCCAACACCAGAAGCCACGGGTTTTCGCGCCGTACATACTGGAGCATCTTCTCAAATGCCTTTCCATCCAGAAGTGTGATCTTCAGGTTCACCCCCGAATCGGCAGCGATCCGCCTTGCAATATCCAGATGCGACTGATAGATCTTGGCCAGCCCGGTGTCTATCACCTCTTCATGGAGTTGCTCCTGCTCTTTGAACTTAAACACCTTCGAAGCCTTTTCGGTGAGCACATTCACAATGCTGTTGAACATGGCATAATGCAGATAAGGATCGTACACCGATACCGCCTCCACCTGACGACCCGTCTTTTTGCCTAGTTCCAGCGCCGTACGCAGTCCCGCGAACGATTCCGGACTGCCATCAATCCCGACCACAATATTGCCCACAGGCGTTCCATCTTCGGTCACATCTTCCAGATCCACCTTCTTGATCACCAGTGTATCGGTCCGCACCCGTCGCGTGACCCGCTCACAGACACTCCCCAACACACTGTCCTTCACCGCCCCCAGCCCCAAAGCTCCCATAATAACTAACTCATAGTCACTCTCCTCAATATCCTTAGCAATCACCTTCCAGTTCTTTCCATCGTACATCTTGGGCTCAAACGGAATCCCCGCTTCTTTGCACCGCTGCTCTGCAACCACCAGATAGGAGTCGCTGATGAGTTCCAGCCCCATGGTGATGAGCGTATCATGGATCTTTCGCTGCTTCTCCATTGCATCTTCAATCAGATACTCTTCGGGGAGCGTATACTCCATCTGCTTAAACCGGTAGTCATGCATCCGGGCTGCATATGCATGACTCGCCGTCACAGTCGACTCAAACCGCCCCGCCAACTCAATCGCCATATCCACCGCACTAATGGAGTGCTCCGAATTGTCAACCGGAACAAAAATCTTTTTGTACATGGGTTCGGTGATGCTTTACAAATCAATAGGTATAAGGAATTCGGTCACGCACATACCGAAGCCGGTCAATCACATACTCCATCCCTGAATAATCATGCAGGGTTACAGCATTCAGCAGGGCTGCATCCAGAAACGGTTCGCAATCCGGAAGATCCTTTGATGCCTCTATACAGGCAATGAACCGGCTGAGTTCGTAGCGAACTTTCACGAATTGATTCCAGATATCGGAATCCGGATCCTGTCTGGCAATCCACCGGCTGAGGCGCCGGACTTCCAGGCCAAGGATCGGCGGCACCATCTGTCGGAACTGATCAACCGGAATGTATTGGATCTCGTTTTCAACCATCATACAGACAGGGGAACCCCGGCGGCAGTATCATCAGGAACAGGCTGGATTGCGTCAAACTCACAGGCAACCAGACATTCGGTAAAGTCCGTACATGTATCATCAATCACATAGATCGGATCTCCGACGTGGATCGCATGAATCGGACACATGTCCAGACATTCATCGCATGCGGTACAGGACTGAGTGATATAGTAGGCCATCGCTACACCAGATGCGTGGGCTTTTTGTACACATTCGCCGGCATCCCTGCAAACCCGTTTCCCCGCTTCATCCCACTCAGTGCATGGTTCATTACTTCGGTCGTGACCTTCCCGATTCCTTTACTCCTCGCATAGGCTTCCACACCTTTGCGCGTCTTTTTTCGGATAAAACTGATCGGGATCCGCATCAAACGCTCCTCTGCAGATGGGGCCCACTGCAATGCGGACTGCGATAAGGCCAAACCTGTCGGCTGATATCTGCAGGCAGGATCCTCACTCAGATAATCACCCGTTGCCGCAAATGCACGACACCGGCAGCCACCACATAAATTCTGGAACTCACACCTGCCACACCGCCCCTTCAACTTTGCCGGGTCTCTGAGTTCTGCAAATACCGAAGAATCATTCCAGATGGTGGTGAACGTCTGCTCCAGCACGCTCCCCGCCACCACATCCATATACGGACAGGGAGTCACATTCCCTTCGGGGGTAATCCTGCAGTACTCGGTTGCCGCCATGCAGCCGCCACTTTCCATCCCGCCCCGCCCCTTTTCATAAGCGATCTGCTTGAACTGCGGAGCACATTTGCTGCGTACGAGCATGGGACGATAGTCGTCCTGCCAGTCAATCAGTCTGGTGAGCATGGACTCGGTTGCCGCAGCAGACAAATCCGTCATACCCTGCCCCCGGCCCGTCTGCACCAGAAAATACAGATTGAAGGACCAGGCACCATGCTCACGCGCAAAATCCAGAAGATCCGGAACCTCATCATAATTCTCCTCCATCACTGTCGTCTGCACCAGTACTTCCAGCCCTTCCTCCTTACATACCCTGAGTGCACGTACCGAATGCTGCCATGCATTGCGACCACCCCGGAACGCATTGTGGCGGTCAGGATCTGCGGAGTCAATACTGATTCCGACCCCTTTCACCCCACATTCGACCATCTTGCGAGCCACTTCTCTGGTCACCAGTACACCATTGGTTCCCATCACAACCCAGATTCCCATATCACTTGCCGCTTGCGCAATCCTGTAAATATCCTTTCGCAGGAGTGGTTCTCCACCGGTAAGGATGAGCATCTCTGTGCCCAGATTCTTCATCTCGCCGAGCACCTCCATACACTCATCAGTAGTCAATTCACGTTCCGCAGCCCGACCGGCAGATAAATAACAGTGTGGACACTGCAGATTACACTTTTTGGTGAGATTCCACGAAACCAGCGACGGTATGTAGGTCTTTGTGCTCACCGATCAGGTCTTTTTTCTGCGGCGTGCCCGGAAGCGCACCAGCCCAACAATGGCAACCTCGGCGACCAATACAATCAAAAACCACTTCGCCATAGGAAGCGCCGCAGATTCCGTCTCCATCGGCTCCAAATACAGATGATACCAGGCAGATAGGCCCCGCTTATTGCCGCGCTCTGCATTAAAGCCATCCCATGCCGTAAAGGAAATCGGTACGAAGGCGGACTCCTGCATCCTATAGTCACCCAGGGTTCGGGATCCCTTCAGCCGGACGGTCCAGACCCCGTCTTCATACGCTGCGGTTCGTTCCAGTTCCACCCCGTTATCGGTAATCCGGCCTGCTCCCTGCCCCGTCAATACCACCGCCGAATCCGTCGCCAGATCTGTATACCAGATTGTCATCGGAAACTTACTGTCTCCAAACATAAAGTAGGGACGCTCCAATCCTTCCGGGGTACGGGAGGGAAGCAGTACGGCAACGGCATCGGACCAGCCGCCGGTCAACGTATCCGGCTCTGTCGCATCAAATACCGGCACATCCGTGTCCGGATGATTCCTTCCTTCGGTTTCCGCCGTCATATCATGCCACTGAAGTTCAATCGCAATCTCCGATTCATTGTAGACCCCCTTTACCCTGATCCCGTTCACGCCCGGATAGAATGCCCGGCCGGGCTCAATGATCTGGCCCACAATCGGAAAATACGTCCCCGTCGCATCTGCAAATAATTCATCTCCCAACTCCAGTTCGCCCGTCTGCCCCCGTACACTGACCACTGTGCCATAGTCCGGCTCATCTCTCGACAGTGACCACACATAGTCCACCAGTGCCCACCGATCCTCCTCCTCATTGATCGTCTGCAGGTAGGAGGGCATCGGAGTTCCGTTCAGACCAGTCATAAACGTGCGATACACATCTTCACGGGTTGCACTTGCCCGGAAGGTCCACCGCTTTGTCATGTCTGCCGGGCGGATCGGAAAGCCCCAGTCATCGACAAGTTCAGGGGCACTTGGGCCATTACCGCGCCCGTTGATCCCGTGACAGTCGGTGCACTGATTCGCCTCAAAGATCTCTCGACCGCGGGCAAGGTGCACTGGATCGTCCGAATAGGACGGAGCCTTGGGGATGTCCACAATGGTCGGATTGCCGTAGGGCCCCTCAAACGCAGGCTCAAAAGTCTTGAGATAGTAAGCCAGCCCGGTGATTTCATTTTCGGAAAGGATCCCGTCCCATGGCGGCATGCTCGTATAGGGCATCCCCAGGCGGATGCTCCGCTTGATATCTTCGGTTGTCGGAAGCTCTCCGCTCTCGGTAGACCGGAACTTATAATTCCCTGATGTAAAGTCCCGGGGTGCCGGCCGCAGATAGGAAGTTGCAACCGCATTGGCATCTCCCTCATATCCGTGGCAGTGCGCACATTTGATGTCATAAACTTCCTTCCCCTCTGCACGCTGCACTTCTGTGCCCAGATCATTCTCCTGCATCGCCATCGCAGGATATGCAAACCAAATCAACAATAATGGCAGTAGCGTTCGCATCTTGTTTTCCAGTTAATGAGGCATGCCCTGTGCACGTGGTTCATAGCCTGTGTACTCATACAGAAACAGAATCACATCCCAGATTTCTTCTTCGGTCAGGAACAGCTCCCAGGCGGGCATGGCACTAGACCAGGGGGTTGACTCGGAAGGGAGCCCGGGGGCTCCTTTTGCGATACGCCAGAACAAATAGGATTCCTGAAGCATCGCAATCGTCGTTGCATCATTGAAATTGGCGGGTAGTGGATCATAACCATGTGCGAACATTCCTGCCCCCTGCATATTGTCTCCGTGACAATAGAAGCAGTTCTGAAAATAAATCCGCCGCCCGTTCGCAACATGCGCTGCAAACGCCGCCTCGTCGGTATGCTCCAGCTCCCGGTATGGATTGTTCGCGGTCGCCAGATCAATAGAGTTCCCCGCAAATGTAATGGAAGATGGCGGAGGAGGATGGATCGTCCGACCGCTGGAGGGGGGCTGCGGCGCTTCATTCATACTGGCATACGTCCAGGCGGCAACCGCCGCGGGGATCACAAGAAGAACAATCACCAAAGCAATACGGTACTCTTGGGCTACCATGAACCGGACAATGGACTGTCGCGCCTCCTCTAATTCCTCATTGTCTGCCGACAGGTATGCCATCAGCGCAATCGTAATGATCGCCATGAACAGCACGATAATGGAATTCGGGAGCGGGGGATTAATTCCATACGAAAAAGCAGCCCAGAGCGCAACCCACCAGATTCCCAGCCAGGCGATGCGATTGAGTTGGATCCAGCGCGTTAACACCTGCTGAATCAGAACCATCACGGCTGCAATTCCTAACAGTACAAATAAATTCATTGTGTCAGCTAGAAGTCAGTTCACAGAGATTACATGGAGGCCAGATAATCCACCAATGCCTGCAGTTCCGAAGTAGAAACCTGCTCATAAAAATTGTTTGCATTCAACATCGTTGACATCACCCCCTCCACATACCCTTCGGCAATGACCTCATCTGGATCTACGATGGCCTCATAAATCTCCGCGCGGGTCATGCGCTGTCCAAGGCCTTGCAGCGTGGGCCCTGCCCCGGCAGTTCCGTCTAATGAATGGCAGGTATTGCACAGATAGGTGGTAAAAACCGTTTCTGCGTCTCGGTTGCCGCCAACCGCAACGGCGGGGGCTGCATCCTGCGCCGGGGCCTGCCCCTGCCACTGCAGCGTGGTCTGCATCGTGACCGTTGGCGTTCCTCCAAGCGACTGTAAATAGGCAATCACCGTTAGAATTTCCTGATCCGTCAACGCAATCGGAGGACGGGCAACATTCGGCATGCCGGCAACATACCCCTCGACCACATAGGCGTTGGGATCATACATGGACTCTGCCAGATAGTCTACATCACTCTGCCCCGGGACGCGCTCGGCGGCAATCGCCCCGATATTGTCCAGATCCGGAAACCGCAGTCCCGTTCCGTGATCGCCCATCGTATGGCAGGTCAGGCAGGTCCCTTTGCCTGCGACAATTTCCTCGCCAATCGGGATCATCTCTTCAATGGTCAGATCACTGGCGATCTCAATATCCTCCGGGGGATCCGTCCGTTTCTGCGGTACCCATAAACTCACGTACCAGTAGAAGACGCTGACCACGATGGTGAATCCGAATATTTGCAGGGCCTGTTTCACGGAATTAGGAGTTTAGTTGTTAAGGATCACGCGGGTTCGGTGGAGACGGTGGTTTCCTCTTCATTCCACCGGGACCCTGATTTGGGGGTCCAGTCCTTTCGCCCGGAAAGACCGGCCAGAAAGAAAACAATGGCAATGAGCAGGAAGAAGACAATCACAATCGCACTGACTACGCCCCCGGCAAATCCCAGCGTAGGCGTAAATGCATCCACCGAGGTATCCCGCATCACGCCATACACATGCCAGTGCTGCCGCATTCCTGCACGCACATACCCCATCAGGCCCATCAGCCAGGTAAAGGTGATGGCGAGGAAGAACAGGGCATACTGGGATCGGGCAGAGAT
Source organism: Rhodothermales bacterium (assembly GCA_022822185.1). GTDB lineage: Bacteria > Bacteroidota > Rhodothermia > Rhodothermales > Bin80 > Bin80. The sequence continues at coordinate 26,007 of JAJECE010000046.1, forward strand.
TTTTCCCCAGACGATTTCACCACGGGACTTTGCATTCTTGAACAGGAACAGATCAATCACCGTCACTGAGGCCATCGCAAACAGGACCGACAGAACCTGTGGACGGCTGAGCCCGATCCGTGTTTGTGCATCTACAAAGTATCCATACACGCCAAGGAAGACTACATAGATCACCACGACCGCAAAAATACCGAACTGGATCCAGTTGCCGATCCTGGCCCAGGAGACCGTAGCCTCCTTGTTGGCCCGGCGATAGAGCAAAAAGCTGACATAGGTGGTAAGGATCAAAAGATTCACCGCGGTATTCTTTGCACTCATGACTCCCAGCACATTCAGAATGGGGTGATGAGAGCCGCCCATTGCCCGGGCCTCCTCTACGGTTGCAACGAGCGAATGCGGTGTCGCCCACACGATAAAGCAAAGTGTAATGACCCCCAGAAGGTACTTGATAAACCCCCGAAAACGCTCTGCCCCCGGAATTCGGGCCATACTCAGCCAGAGATAGTAGTTTGCCGCCAGAAACAAATTCCCGATCAGGACCGCCTGCACAATAAAAAGCCACGAAAACGTCCCTCCCATGAGCGTAATCCCGAGACTCTGATCATAGGCATAGATCTCTACCCCCAGCCAGTATCCCGCAAACGGGAGCGGAAGGAGTGCACAGATTGCGACAAAAATGCCGATATATCCCATCCAGTCGTAATGCGCCTTGGCCGCCAGCGTCTTTGCTCCCAGAAACTTGAATGCACCATACGCGGCTCCAATCGCACCACCGAATGCGACATTCGCAATCAGTCGGTGGATATTGATCGGCATCCAGGTGTAGTTATTGATTGCTTCCCAGAGGCTGGTCAGATTGCCCATATCATCAATGCCGTTGGGCGTATTCATAAAGGTCAGCCACGCATTGGCGATAAACATAATCGCCGTCCCCACAAGGTTGAGCATCAAGCCGATGAAGAGATGCAGGCGGGGAGAAAGTTTTCCCCAGCCGTAATAGTACGCGTACAGAAAAAACGCTTCCAGGAAAAAAAGCAGGACATACGGCAGAAAGGTCCAACTGAAAATCTTCACCAGATACTGCGTCAATGCCGGATAGAACACCAGCAGCCCAAACGTGAGCAGCGCTCCGAGCGTGGCGGTAAAGGAGAATGATACGGAAAGGAGTTTCGTGAAGTCGTAGGCCAGTTGATCGTAGCGCTTGTCTCCGGTCCGATATCCGATGAATTCAATCACCAGTGCAAACATGGGAACTGCCAGCACAAACGCGGCAAACATCAGGTGCAGTTCCGCGACGGCCCACATCAGCACGCGGCTGCTAATGAAAGGCAGCGCCCTGTATTCAGGGGCTGCCTCCTGTGGCATCCCCCACGCCGGGCCTGCTACCAGTGCCAGCAGCACGAAAGCCGCCAGACCTGCGGGGAGGCCTCTCCACCATGCACCTTGACAGGTGGTACGCACGACCGGAATCGAATCAGTAGTCACGATAAAGACAGTTCTGTGAAGAAACGGTTAAGTTTTCCCAAATATACAATGAATTTTGAATTCTCCAAAATTAACCGCTGATATCATGTTATTCCTTAAATTAATCTATCTTCACAGAAACTTCATAATTGGCTTGGTCGAATGCTCCAAAGATTTAACGCTTGGCTTGACGAATACCGTGAGATCGCCTTTGATCTGATCCGGATTTATCTGGGCATTGGATTGCTCGCACGGGGCATCCTCTTTTTGATGAACGCTGCCACCTTCGTCGCACTCTTGCCCGAAGATGCACCGATGTGGCTACATGCGGACTGGGCGCATCTCAGTGTCGCGGGGGTCCATATCGCAGGTGGGCTGGCGATCACCGTTGGGATCTGGACCCGCATTGCGGCCCTCTCGCAGGTCCCGATCCTTTTCGGGGCGGTCTTTCTGAGTCTGGGCAGTCTTTTTTCGGCAAACCAGTCACTGGAACTCTCTTCGCTTGTCTTCTTTATCCTGCTTCTGGTTGTAATTTGCGGATCCGGCCGCTGGAGTATTGATCAGAGGCTCCAGGCTTCGCAGAATGAACTCCAGCGAATTCTGGCCAAGCTTTATCCCTTTCGCTCACATGCCTTTGATCTCTTACGCATGTATCTGGGACTTGGTCTGCTTGTACGGGGGATGCTCTTCATTGCCGATGCCAACAGTTTTCTGGATCTGATTGGGGCACACCCGTCCGATATACTCCGCTCAACCGTCCTTTTGCACTATGTTGCGCTCTCCCATCTACTTGGTGGATTCATGCTTCTCACCGGGCTGCTTTCCCGGATCGGGGCCCTCATTCAGATCCCAATCCTAATCGGAGCCGTGTTTGTCGAAGAAATGTCCGGGGGGTTGACTGCAGGGACGCAGGGCTTCGAAGTGGCGATGTTAACCCTGTTTCTTCTGATTCTGATCTTCCTCTACGGATCCGGGGACATCTCCAGCGATCACTACCTGTTTCGACAGGGTACGGGCCCGACACCGACACGGACGACGGTGTCCGCACATGCCGCGAAAATCCTGAGTCAGGATGTTCCGGAAGATCGCCAATTTGCGGATCCCGTTGAGATTCTCGCCGTCCCGGAGGCACTGACCTCGGAAGAATCTATCCATGAGATCCTGTCCAATCCTCACATTGTGGCTCAGGCGCATTACAGTTTCTGGGGCTGGGCAATGTTTTTACTCGATGTCACCCCGCAGCCCAAAGAAATCACCTTCAGGGATGTACACACCGGGAAAATCCTGCGCCGCAGCAAAGATCCCCGTGTTCTCCAGCAGTTCAGATACCATTAACACCGGTGCGCCGAAGATACAAATCCTCTTTTGCACGCATGGTTCGCCTTGCTTCAGGTGTGTGGTCCTCATATCCCATCAGGTGGAGGAGTCCGTGCACAATATAGCGGCAGGCCTCCTGGGTGAACGATGCACCATAGGTCCGGCAGTGTTCCCGGGCAAAATCAAGACTAACATAGATCTCTCCCTCAATCCGTGAACCGTCGCCGAGCGGAAAGCTGAGTACATCGGTATCATAGTCCACACCTCTCCACTCCTGATTCAAGTCACGGATCTGCCGGGCATCCGTAAGAATGATGTCCACTCTCCCGATGCGCTGCGACTCCCCTCCGACAACCTCCACGGCAAGCCGCTCTGCAAGATTGAGATCTAACTCTAGACGGGGATGCTCAAGATGTACGACAATTCTCTTCTCTGCCGGGATGTCTGACAAATCAGGCCAGTAATCCACATCCTCAGCCATCTGCCGGAGAGGGTTCATCAAACTCGAATCCTTCCAGAATCCCCTCTGCCATCAGGAATGAGATGACACTGTTCGAAATCTGACGAGGCATCTTGGTATAGTCCATATCCAGTAACCGCCGATCATAATTCGAGTAAACCTGGCACCAGGCGCTAGCCTGTACGACCAGCGCATTCACCACATTGTGCCCTTTCGCATAAAAGATGACCTCCCGAAAGTCTTCTTCCGCCACCAGTCCGGTGCATCCGACCAGATGGAGTTGGCAGCTGGTGGTTTCGGCGGTGATGATATGACCGGGAATTTCGTCTTTGAGATTTCCGGGAAATTCAACATCCACGGAGATCTGCAACTTCACGATCTGCCCAAGTTCTTCGTTTTTGATTTCATAGCCTACGACCCGATCCTGCCATACGGGTTCTGCACCCAGCGTGCGGCCGATCCGATCAAAATCTTTTTCCTGAAATTGAAACTCCATATTCGACATCTATTCTACGATTCTAAGGTCTGTACGCGCATTCTTTTATTGCTGATCCTCAGGAATTGAATCCAATGCAGGCGGAATGTCTATTTCTATGGCACTGTCTGGAGGCAGTTCATTAAACAGCCCTTCCGCCGAGGCACGCATCTCCTCTGCGGTTACATTTCCTTCCTCGCCAAAGGATTCCCGCATTTTATTCTCAAATACCGCCGCCCCCTCAAAGTCCCCTGCCTGCAGGTAGGCGGCCCGGATCGTCTGCAGTAAGGTAAAGGCATAATCATCAAAATTCTGGTTGCGGTTTTGCCCCAATTGATGCATCAGCATGGGTTCTGAATTCTTGAGAATTTTCAACGCTTCCTCGTGCATGTCTGTATCCTGATAGACACGTGCGGTATAGATGAACGAGACAAAATCTCCCGGTATCGTTGAAAAGGGGACCTGCTCCATCAGATGATCCATGAGTTCAATCCCTTCTTCCGCCTGTCCTTCCTCAATCATTGCTGCTGCCGTCTGGGCAAAAATGTTGCGATAATTGTCCACCATCCGCCGGATATTGGCATCATAATAGACATCGGGATTGTTCAGGTTCCTAAACCTGAAGGTTCTGAGCCGCTCCGGGGTGACCCCCGGTTCAACCCTGCCTAGCGGATCATTGTGCCGGATTGGCACCACACGCATCGCCTGTCCTTCAAGTTGTAAATAATCATCCAGGTCCAATCGACCGTCCGGGGAAACCGTCACGGCAAAGTATACCGGGCGCTCCCAGCCGCCCACCGCTGCACCATGAATAATATTGAGCGCTGCGACATCTGCACCATAAAGAAGGTTCAGGGGCTCTCCCGTTTCCGGATTGGTCCGGAATGGCCTGCCATTCAGCCTCCATGACATGGTGGTATCAATGAGTGTGCGATCGGTTTGTTCAAGAAACACCTCAGATTCTTCGGACCGGAGCGATGGGTCCACGGGTAATGTCATGTTACGGGGTTTCCACAGGGTTGCCCCTAGGTCATCAATGTCGGCATCAGATAAATTAATCGGCAGGGGGGTGGACTCTCTGGAATACTGATGCTTGAGCTGCCGTACATACCAGGGCGTATTCAGCAGGGACAGGTTTGCGACCCGCACATCCCTTCGCACGCCTTCAATCTCCTGTACATACCAGAGGGGAAACGTATCATTGTCTCCGTTGGTAAAAAGGATGGCATTCGGCGCAACGCTCATCAGCATGTTGTACGCATAATCCGGCGCAACATAACGCCCGGAGCGATCATGGTCGTCATAATTTTCGATGGCCATCCAGCCGGGGACAGCCAGAAAAATGACCGGCGCAACTGCCCAGAGAATGCCTCGTGCTTTTTCTCCAAAATTCTGAAAAATATCCCCGGCAAGTTGCAGAATCCCTGCCCCTCCAACCCCGATCCATAGACTGAAGGCAAAGAAACTTGCCACATAGGAATAGTCCCGTTCCCGGGGTTGCAGTGGGGTTTGGTTGAGATACAGAATAATTCCTATTCCCGTGACCAGAAACAGCACCAGTACGCTGAATGCACGCCGCCAGTCTCTTCGGGCATGATAGAACATTCCAAAGAGGCCCAGGAGCAGCGGGAGTGCGAAATAGCGGTTCCGGCTTGCCTTTTCGCTGGGGGTCTGCTGCAGGGTTTCGTTCGGGCCGTCCAGCACCGAAAACCCGGTGATAGCCCGCGCTCCCTCCACATCACTTTCACGCCCCGAAAAATTCCACAAAAAGTACCGGATGTACATGTGCCGCAGTTGATATCCGACGAAATATTCAAAATCCGAGTCGTACTCTCCGTAAATCCTCTGATGGTTCGGGGCCAGAGAGTGTCGTCTTGGAAACAGTTTCACATTATTCTCATCCACCATCCCGGTTCGATTATCATAGCTTGCGCCGCGCAGAAGTGGTGTTTCTCCGTACTGCTCCCGTTCCAGATAGGAGACGATGGCGGTGGGGGTTTCCGGGTCATTTTCATCAATCGGCGGATCCGCCGCACTCCGAATAAAGATGACTGCATAACTGGAATAGCCAATCAGCACCATCAGAGCGCAGACCGACACCAGATTTGCCGTTTGTTTTTTTCGGGTATGTGTATACCACACCGCAAAGGTCACGACACCGATAAAGAATAGAAGCACGAACAGTGGATATCCAGTTTGACCGGCCAATCCGGGCAGTTTTTGAACAATGCCTGGATAAATCCCAAGAAATACCACTGCCGCAACAATAAGACTTGTCAGAATCGCCTGCCAGCGCTTCCCCGACTTCCAATCGGGTTGCCCGTGAACGGTCCATTCCTTCTGATCATACTCAACAAAGAAGAAGATGAGCGCAATAAAAAACAGTGCTAAAAGGCTGAGCAGATGCACCCCGATCGCCAGCCCAAAGAGATAGGCGACCAGTACGAGAATCCGGTTCGCACCGAGTCCCAGTCGATCCCGCGAACTGGCCAGTTCTCTGCGTGCCATCTCACTCCACTTCATAATCAGCCAGACCACTAATGCCGTGAAGAGCATGGACATCGCATATACTTCCGCCTCCACTGCATTGAACCAGAACGAGTCCGTCACGGCAAAGGTACACGCACCGATCAAGCCCCCGAAATGATGTATAAATGTTGGCTGCCCGCCGCTGCCATTCGGCATAAACTCCTGGAGCAGCCGAACAATGATCCAGTAGGTGAGCAGAACGGTGAATGAACTGGCAAGTACCGAAACCATGTTCACCGATAAGGAAATGAACTCATCTGGAACAAACATGGAGAAAAGACGGCCAACCAACATATAGAATGGTGCGCCAGGCGGATGGGAGACCTGCAGTCCATGGGCAATTGCGATGAATTCTCCGGCATCCCAGAAGCTTGCGGTCGGCGCAACTGTCAGCACATAGAGTATCGTTGCATACGTGAATACTCCGATGGACACAAATAAGCCGGCACGCGTGGGGGTGGATTTCATATCCCTGCCACGGTGATCTGGAGAAACCGAAGAAGATTCCAGAGAAAGGGAGTACGCACGTTTAGAATTCATATTGTCATTATCCTGATCGAACACGGGATCATCAGGCCTGTGTAACTCTGTCGGGGAACGCGTGTTGCCGATTGACCATTTCCTGCCCCTGGAGGCCTTGAATCGGAGGATGGGTTGTCTTTCACACCTCCTTTCCTCATAAACCCCAATACATCTCTCCTATTTTGAGATTCCACAACTTAATTTAATTCCCGGCAAAATAGACGTATCCACCCGAAAACCCCCATAACCTATAAGCGATTCTCGGATGGATACTGAATAGACTGGCACAGAATAGCAATTTTGCATGGAGCATCTTTCATGCATAATTCGATATATGCCTCCGCTGATGTAGCACATGGGGGCCTGTGATCGTATCTGGAAACTTTCAACATAGGAGATTTAATTCTTCAGCATACACTTTGTCCACTTTACTAGAACATCTTACTCTGCAATGAATAAAACTGCTCATGGATCCGTCCCCCGAACGATGTACGACCAAGAAATTCTTCCACCCCCTAGACAGGCACTGATTCGGAATCGGTTAAAACGAATCTCTTTGACTGGGTATAAAACACTGAATCCACTCACGGAGTTTGAGCCACAATCACGGACAGTTATGATCGGCCCCAATGGTGCAGGGAAGTCCAACTTTATCTCATTCTTTCGCATGATGAGTTATGCACTGTCTGGGCCTGATCAACTGGCTCGTTACGTTGGCCAACAGGGAGGATCTGGACAAATTCTGCACGACGGTCCGAATCATACGCGTGAGATCAAAGCTACATTAACGATCCAGACATCCTCGGGGATGAGCGATTATGACTTTCGCTTATTCCATGCTGCCCGTGACGCACTGATCTTCGCTAATGAACGATATCGATTTACTCGCCCTGAATGGCAGACAGAGCCAGACTGGTATATACTTGGTGCAGGGCACAAAGACCCAGAACTTCTAAGGGTTGCAAATGACCATCAAACTGCCCGCATAATCCACACTCTACTGAGAAGGATTGTCGTCTATCAATTCCACAATACATCCGATTACTCTCGCATCCGTGGAAAATGGTCCATCAATGATAACCGCTGGCTTAAGGAAGATGCGGCAAATATTGCACCAGTACTCTTCCGCTTAAAAACCCAGGAGCCCCCCCATTACCGAAATATCGTTGATTACATCCGACTTGCTCTGCCGATGTTCTCCGACTTTGAGCTGGAACCAGAACATGGGTACTTAATCTTGAAATGGCGCGAAAAAGACACTGATGAGGTGTTTGATGCATCTCAGGCATCAGACGGTTTTCTTCGCATGGTTGCTCTTATCACCCTACTTCTGCAGCCACCGGATAACCTGCCGGATACATTAATCATTGATGAACCCGAACTTGGGTTACATCCGCTGGCAACTGATATTGTCGGCAATCTGATCGCTAGTGCAGCATTGAATATCCAGATTATCGTCGCAACACAGTCAGTCCTCATGGTTAACTGCTTCGAGCCCGAGGACATCGTGATTGTTGAACGCCCCGGTCGTGCCTCTACCTTTCGCAGACTTGATCCTGAAGACCTCCGCGAGTGGCTCTCGGACTACTCTCTCGCAGAACTATGGGAAAAGAATGTGCTTGGGGGGCGACCTTGAGTTTTCTTCGGCTTAATTTTGTTGTGGAGGGGCAAACTGAGGAGAGATTCGTGAATGCAGTACTGAGCCCCTATCTTGCCGACCGGTCGATTTATGTTGCGGTACATTGCATTACAACCCAGTATAATCGGCACACACCGCATATCAAATACCGGGGTGGTCTCAGCACTTACCGCCATGCATATGATGATATTCAGAGATGGATCAGGAGGGAAAATGACCGAACGACCAGATTCACGACCATGTTTGATTTGTATGGTCTACCGAGTGACTTTCCCGGCTACGCAAAGGCCGCCGAAGAATTAGATCCCTATTCGCGTGTGAATGTTCTAGAAAATGCACTGCAGGAGTCTATAAATGACTGGAGATTCATTCCATATATCCAAATTCATGAGTTTGAATCTCTGCTATTCTCCGACATTGAGAAACTCGGTATACGGTTCCCGCAATATTCGGAAAAGATTCAGAGATTAGCAAAGGAAACCTCAAATTTTAGGTCTCCTGAACTTATCAACGACGGGGCAAAAACAGCCCCGTCCAAGCGGATTATTGAAGTGTTTCCCGAATACCATCTCCAAAAGGTGTTTTTGGGAACACTGCTTACCTCAGAGATTGGAATACCCACGCTCAAAGCCAATTGCCTACATTTCCGGGAATGGATAGAGCGCCTGGAGACATTATGCAACTGAGCAAATGTCTTATCCCTTGTTGCGCAGAACCATGGACTGATTTTTCCCATTGAGCCCCCGTCTGCGTGCCGATTTACCGCGTCCGAGATTAAGTATCTTTTCGGGATCATCACAATTATGGATCAAGACAAAGGGGAATTCAGTTCATCTGTCGTTTTGGAGAACTTTTCATGGGCCGCGTTTCCTTTCACACACTTGGCTGCAAACTGAACTTTGCAGAGACAAGCAACCTGAAGCGTCAGTTTGAACTGCACGGTTTTAAACCCGTCGGGCAAAAAGAAGCCTGCGATATTTCCGTTATCAATACCTGTTCCGTGACGGCCGAAGCAGACCGGAAGTGCAGGCAAACCATCCGGCGTGCCCACCGCCTGAACCCGGATGCCTTTATTATCGTCACGGGCTGCTACGCGCAGTTGCGCCCGGACGAGGTTGCGGCAATTGAAGGTGTAAATGCAGTGCTGGGGAATTCAGAAAAAGCCCGCATTTTTGACGTACTGGAAAATTTTTCCCCGAAAGCACCTACGCAGGTCAGCGTCTCCTGTACCGGTGACCTGACCACCTTTGATCCTGCCCTTTTGTCTGATGACCGCACCCGTGCATTCCTGAAGGTGCAGGACGGCTGTGACTATTCGTGCTCATTTTGTACAATTCCGATGGCCCGAGGGAAAAGCCGGTCCGCCCCTCTGAACCAAATTGTTGACCAGGCCCGTCAACTGGCAGACCGGGGGGTGAAGGAAATTGTCTTAACGGGAGTGAACATTGGACTCTATGGTCAGGGCAGTCTTGATCCCCCCACCGAATTCACCCTGCTCCAACTGCTACAGCGACTGGCAAAGGTGGACGGGATTCTTCGTTACCGCATCTCTTCCATTGAGCCCAACCTGCTCACCGATGAGATTATTGACTTTGTTGCAGATACCCCTGTAATGGTGCCACATTTTCATATTCCCCTGCAAAGTGGCGAAAACTCCGTCCTGGGGGCCATGCGACGGCGCTACCGCAGAGAACTGTACCTGCAGCGACTGGAAACGATCTGCGCCAAAATGCCGGATGCGGGGATTGGTGCAGATATAATTGTCGGATTCCCAACGGAAACGGACGCTCATTTTGAAGAAACGCGTACGTTTCTGGCAAATCTGCCCGTGACCTACCTGCATGTCTTCACCTATTCCAGGCGCCCAGACACCGCAGCAGCAGGCCGCTTTGAGCAGCCGAACACGGTCTCTGCTTCCGAACATGTATTCCGTAACCGAACGCTTCGAGAACTCTCCCGGCGTAAACAAACCGTATTTCAGGAACGGTTCCGCGGTCAGGTCCGGCCGGTACTCTGGGAGCGGAACACCTGGTCCGGCAGAATGCAGGGCTATACGGATAACTATATCCGGGTTTCGCAGCCCTTTGAAAAGCATCGGGCCGGGATGGTGGAACCCGTTCGGCTGGGCACGGAAACCACGACCTTTGTTTCCTGACTATCCGCCGCACGCAGTTTCCACCTCTGTAATTGTTCTGGGAATGGGAGGACCCAGGATCCGATACCCCTCCGGGGTTACGACGATATTTTCCTCAATCCGTACTCCGCCAAACTCCCGCCAGGCCGCCAACGCCTCATAATTGATGAAGGCTTCGTGACGTTTTTCGCTCCGCCACTGATCCATCAGGGGCCCGATAAAGTAGCACCCCGGCTCAACCGTCAATACGAATCCGGGCGCAGGGGATCTTCCGAATCGCAGAGCGCAAAGCCCGAACTGCTGGCTTCTCTGGATCTGATCATCATAGCCAACCAGGTCCTCTCCCAGATTTTCCATGTCATGTACATCAAGCCCCATCATGTGCCCCAATCCATGCGGAAAAAAGAGTGCATGTGCCCCGGCGGCAACGGATTCATCCGGATCCCCCCGCATCAAACCGATCTGCTGAAGCCGGCTAGTGAGAGTCCGCGCAGCAATCAGGTGACATGCCTGAAATGGACGACCTGGCTGAATACCTGACAGTGCATCGGTCAATGCATCCAGAACCGCCTGATAAATCTCACGCTGGCGGGAAGAAAATGTCCCGCTAACCGGATAGGTTCTCGTAATATCGCTTGCATACCCTGATGCCGCCGCTGCCCCGGTATCCTGAACAATCAGATCCCCGGATTCCAGACGGCGGTGATAATTGTGATTATGTAAAACCTGGCCATGTTTGGTCAAAATACATGGATACGCAAGGCGCCCTCCCCCACTGATTGCAATTCCCTCTGCAAGGCCCGCCATCTCACGCTCATATTTTCCTGCCTGAACCGACTGCATTGCCACACGGTACATCTCGTGCGTGATCGTGAGGGCTGATTCAATTTCTGCCAGTTCCCGGGCTTCCTTGACGGATCGCTGTGCAACCATGGCACGAATCAGTTCTTCGGAATACTTTGTGGATACCTGCCCTTTCGATAAGATCAGAAGCCTCTCCAGCGCTTGACGGGTTTCTGCCCGGTATGGGGGCAGGATATGGACCTCCCGTTTTTGGGAGGTCACCACGGAAAGAACGTCGGCTAAATCTGCGACATCACATGCGTGGTCTGCACCGGTGCATTCTCTTAATTCACCCAAAGTTGGCTGTAAGCCCGACCAGATGACATCATCCACCGTGGGCTCTTTGCCAAAAATTGTCGTCTGATTCTCCTCTATGTCCATCACCACCCAAAGCCCCGGCCTGTTTACCCCGATATAGTACAAAAAGGTGCTATCCTGCCGAAATGGATAGGTGTTCTCTGCATAATTCATGGGACTCTCTGAATGTCCAGGCAAGAGTACAATGCCGGTCTTCATGGATTTTCGCAGTTCACGGCGACGGGCACGATATACATTCGCTTCAAACATGGTTCTGAAGTATTTTTCGGCGGGTTCGGTTAGAACAGGGCGTAAAGTGATCAATTTAAGGCATATTGCGTATACGGTGTTTCTTGTTTGACCGAACTCTATTAACATTCATGCTCATTCGTTCTATACTGCTGGTTCTGGCAGTCCTGCTATGCTCCAGTTGCAACCTTGACACCGAAGATATGCCCGCAGAACCCGAAGCTGCTCCTGTACCGCGTGAAGTGGCTGATCGTGATTACACCGAACTTTCTGATGGGCTCAAGTACTACGACTTTGTGGTTGGAACCGGGAATGCTGCAAAAAGCGGAGATCAGGTAACCTTGCATTATCATGGCTGGCTGACCAACGACACGCTCTTCGACAGTTCCTACCAGAGAGATACGCCTTTTTCATTTCACTTAGGAACCGGCAGGGTGATTCAAGGGTGGGATCTTGGTGTAGCCGGAATGCAGACCGGAGGGCAGCGTCAACTCGTGATTCCCCCGGCTCTGGGCTACGGAGCTCAGAGAAACGGACCCATTCCCCCTAACTCCACACTCATTTTTGAGGTCGAACTGTTAGCCATTGAGTGACCGTGCCCCATCTTCCTGAAGCACGGAATCCAGCGTTGCCGCCAACCTGGCTGCATTCGCTTTATCAAATACCATCGGGGGCTTAATCTTCAGCACGTTATAAAGCGGGCCATCTGTGGAGATCAGGATCCCTAGATCACGCATCCGGTTCGCAATATAATCGGCCTCTCTGTCCGCCGGCTCCAGAGTCTGGGGATCCCGAACCAATTCAATCCCCAGAAATAATCCCCTCCCCCGCACATCGCCGATGAGCGGATGCCGGTCTTTTAATTGCTCAAGAGATTGTTTAAGGAAGGTGCCCGTGGCCAATGCATTTTCCTGCAATTTTTCGGATTCAATCACATCCAGCACCGCCATCCCCACCATACATGAAACCGGGTTCCCCCCGAACGTGCTGAAGAACTCCATCCCATTGTCAAATGAGTGCGCAATCTCCGGTGTAGTCACAACCCCTGCCAATGGATGACCATTCCCCATCGGCTTGCCCAGTACGACGATATCCGGGGTGACATCCTGGGTCTCAAACCCCCAGAAGTGATGCCCCATCCGCCCAAATCCCACCTGCACCTCGTCCGCAATGCACAGTCCCCCTGCCGTGCGTACATGTGCATACACTTCCTGCAAGTATCCCACCGGTAATTCTATCTGCCCTCCGCAACCAAGAAGGGACTCACAAATGAATGCGGCGATCCCGCCGGGAACGGAATCCAGTTTCATCTTCAATTTTTCTGCATACCGCGCAGCCGCATCGTCTCCGCGAAACCGTCCTCTGTATGGGTCCGGCACCGGTGCCTGATGCACATGCGGGGAAGCACCCGCCCCCCCGGGGCCATCAAACTTGTACGGACTGATTGCAATCAGGGAACTCAGGTGACCATGGTAAGCCCCCTCCAAAACCATGATATCCTTCCGTGCGGTGTGTGCGAATGCGAGGCGCAGGGCCAGATCATTGGCTTCGCTCCCCGAATTCACAAAATAACATACCTTCAGCGGATCCGGCATCGTTGCCGCCAGCCGCTCTGCATAATCTACCAGCGTCTGATGCAGATAACGTGTGTTGGTGTTGAGCACACGCATCTGCCGGATCGCCGCTGCGTTGACCCGTGGATGGCTGTGCCCCACATGGGGGACATTATTGACCGCATCCAGAAATGCCCGCCCCGTCTCATCGTAGAGATATTGACGAAATCCGCGCACAATCTGCAGGGGGGTACGGTAGGAAATACTGAGATTCCCCCCGATACAGCCTTTTCGCCTGGACTGGATGGTTTCGGTCGGGGACTCTGACACGGGCAACAAGTCATCCGGGATTCCCAGGATCAGGTTCGGGTCCGGGCAGATGGACAGCCACACATCCCGCTGGCTTGCCGGTGCAACGCCCCAGTAGGTGCCGGACTGCCCCAGCATGTCTGTGATCACCTGAAAATGCAAGTGCGGGGTCCATCCCCCATTCTCCTCTGGTGTTCCGAGGCGGGCAAACTCTTCGCCTCCGGTGATTTCCTTCCCCGGCTGAAGCCTGTCGACAGACTCTTTGCTCAGATGTCCATACAGCGTGTAAAACATCTCCCCTTCCATCGAATGCTCCAGAATCACCAGACCCCCAAAATCCATCGCTTTCCGGCTGAAAGAGAGGCTATGCACCCGGGCATCCATCGGAGCATAGACGGGGGTACCTGCCTCCTTAAACAGATCAATGCCCATATGAATCGTCCGGGCCTCAACAAACTCATTGTTTGCGGATCGATAGTGTTTTGATGTGTAGACGATCCGGGGCTCATTATAGCGCCCGACCCCGATTGCCGCCCCTGCACGGCGAATCCGCCTGAACCATGCCTCGGAGGCTTTCTTTGGATCAGGCGGTTGATCCAGAGGGGCAACCAACGGACTCGTCACACTCAGATCAAGTATCAGCGGAGTTTTTTTGCGCACATCCGGCTGCATGACCGGTGCAAAGATGTGTTTTCCAAGAGATGCGGCCACGCGTGAACCCCTGGGGCAGGGATCCATCCCGCAGGCAGCACGCCAGCGATATTCTGCCAGCGATGATGATTCTGCAGACAGGTGAGTGAGCAGAGACCATGCCCCCTCCTCGGAGACTCGAAGATACTCGTTATCGGGGTCCAGTGCCCCGCGAAACGCCGACACCAGTACACTGGAACAAAGCCGCGCCCGGATTAATCCGTACAGGACTGAAATTTCTGATTCTTCCAGTGGACAGTTCTCATGGTAGCCATGCACCAATTCTGCCGCCGCCCCCACGGGATCCGGCCTTCCCATCATGATATACGTTGCGGCAATTGCCAATTCTACGACCGTCGCTGTATGCAGCGCATCCCCAAAATCAATCAAGCCGCGAATTGCTGTCTGGTACCCTGTCCCCTGAACGACAATGTTGTGGTCATTCGCATCGTGGTGGATCACACTCTGCCGAAGCTGATCAAGGCGGGGAAGGGTTTCATTCCGGAAGGATTCCAGCGCATCCTCTACGAGCCTGCGCCGGCTGGTATCCCGGATGCAGTTGATGTATTCGGTGAGTTGAATCGCCCTGCGCAGATCCCATTCGTAATTCCGGTGGGCGGACTTGTGTTCAAAGTTCTCCAGAGTGCGGTCAAGGGAACCCAGAAACTGCCCCAGATCCCGAAGCAGCGGCCGCAGCACAGGACGTACATCTGCGAGTACGCGTCCAGAAAGCCAGGTCACCATCCACAACTGGTGATCCTGCCCATTCTCCCCCGTTGCAATTGCTTTCTGGTCCCCCGCCTGCGTGGGTACAACGGCCGGGAAATACTGCCCTTCTCCCTTCGCGTGCAGATGTGCCAGTATCGCCTGCTGAAGATCCACATAACCGGACTCTGCCGCCGCATTGGAGACTTTCAGCACGAATGTGCCCTTCGTCGTATTGACACGAAAATTCTGATCCAAATGGCTGGGCAACTCGGTTATGCGCCCCTGCAGACCAAAATACTCTTCTGCCAGAGCCTGTGCATCTGAAATTAAAAACGTTGGAGCGGGATGTTCAATCATTGGATTCCGTGCAATGAATGCGTTGCTGAAGTGGATACCGACTCATATAACTCAATGCACCGATTCGCTTCGTCGGGCGAGAGTGGGGAGAGCGGCGGCCTGAGATTCATCCAGACATTGCGTCCGGTCAAATGCTGCATCAGTACTTTCAATGCAGCAATCATTGGCCACTGCTCAACTGCCTTCCGGATTTGATGGATATGCCTCTGAAGAATATCAGACTCAGGGGTTTCCCATTTGCCTGCAAGATCCGCAGTCAGCGGCGAGGTTACGTTTGCGGCTGCACTGATGCAACCCGCCCCGCCCGCCCGGAGTGTCTCAAGGAGAAACTGCTCACTGCCTGCAAAGACCTGTATTTCGGGGAAATTTCGGATCATCTCCAAAATACTGTTCCAGTTCCCGCTGGAGTCTTTGAATCCGGCAATACTTCCGGGGTATCTATGAAGCAGTCGTTCCACGAGCCCCGGTGTAATGGGAGTTGCGCTCATCTTCGGGAAGTGGTACAAGTACAATCTAAGCCGCCTGCTCCCTATAGACTGGAGAAGATAGTCATACGCCGCAAACAGGCCGTCCTCGCTCACGTTTTTGTAATAGAACGGAGGAATAACCAGTATGGACTGCACGCCTGCCTCTACAGCATGCTCCGTCAGATCCACTGTATCGGTCAAGGCACAACAACCCGTTCCGACCATCAGCTGATGAGGATCAACGCCCGCATCCAGAACTGCATCCAGTGCATGTTTCCGCTCTGCCGTGCTTAAGCTGTTTGCCTCTCCGGTCGTCCCCATCAGGACGACTCCTGTGGCACCGCGTTTCAAGAGCCAGTGGACATGAGTGCCCAGATGGTCATAGTCTACACCCAGGTTTTGATCCAATGGGGTCAGGCTGGCGGTCAGCACTGAAAATCGTTTACCTTGAAACATCGGTATTGTGATGGAGAAACACCAGACGGCGGCCCTGCTCTATCGCTGCTTGACTGCTCCCGTTAAAGCCATTCTACTTGTGCCTCCATCCCTTCGTCAAGCACATGAATTCTGGCTTTATGCCGGTACTTTTCTTCATAGGCCGTTGAAACCGCTTCCGCAATTAAATGTGCATTTTCGGTTCGTACCAGATTCAGAGAACAGCCGCCAAAGCCGCCTCCCATCATCCTTGCCCCGAGGACCCCGGGACATGCTTCTGCATATTCAACTAGAAAATCCAGTTCCTCGCAACTCACATCATAGTCAGTTCTCAGACTTTGATGGGATGCAGAGAGGATACTCCCCAGTAAATTCCAGTCCGAATCTGTGATTGCGCTGCATACCTGTCTCACCCGCTCATTCTCACAGTAAACATGTTGGAGACGTTGCCGCAAAACAGATTCTTTCAGGGAACGGATCTGCGGAAGTTGTATCTGGCGCAGGGAATTGATCTGCGGACTGGCCGCTTTGATGGATTGCAGTGCTCTGTGGCATTCTGCGCGGCGTTCATTGTACTTTGAATGGGCAAGTTTCCTCTTTACTCTGCTGTCAATGACCATAAACCATGCGTCCTGTTTCCGGATTGGGATATGTTTCCATTCCAGTTTTTGACAATCCAGAAACAGTGCATGCCCTGCACGGCCGACTCGGGATACAATCTGATCCATGATCCCGCACTTCACGTTCGCGTATTTGTGTTCCACGGTTTGTCCAATACGGGCCATCTGGAGCGGGTCTATCGGAGTGTTACGGAGTTTTTCCAGTGCGAGTCCTGCAGCCATCTCAAGTGCGGCCGAAGAACTTAGGCCTGCCCCCAGAGGAATATCTCCATAAATCATCATTGCGACCGGACTGGGTGGCGGAAGCTCCTGAATCATCCCTGCCACGTAGGTTGCCCAGTGTGCGTGTGACACCTCAGGCCATACTCCCGGCTTGCAGGATATACTCTCCTGATAATTGAGTGACCGAAGTTCGTGGAATCCCGTCAAGCTGTCGTTCACAGCGACATACACCGCCCTGTCCAGCGTCATTGGCAATGCCAGCCCATCATTATAATCTGTATGCTCTCCAACTACATTGACCCGTCCCGGTGCACACGAAACCAACCGGGGATCCTTCCCTCCGTACCATCTTCTGAACGACTCGATCAAATGCTGTTTCGGATGGAGCATATCGGAGATAATCACTGCTGATGTTTCAATTTTTGACTCACTGGATCCAGCGGGACGACTTCTGAAAAAACTTGGGCATTGGATTTTTCGGCCTGAAGCCCGAGCCCCTCAAAAGATAACTATATCCACACAATATGATCGTAAAAACGGACTCCTCTTGATGCCCATCTCCCCTGCCCCTGAAGATCTCAGCATCAAACTGTTCCGTCGCCCCCTCTGCGTTCCAGAAATTTGTGTGATCCTCCAATCTTCTTTCTGAAATTAAATCCATGAAAACGCCATTGCAATCACGAAATGCAGCATCCCTGTCGCAGCCTGAAATTTCTTAAACCTGCTTCCCCTAACGATCATTATCTAGAATTGAGAGCAGGCAGTTGCTGATCCACATTGATTTTCGGATTCTTCAGACCGGAAGACATCCGGCTGGAATGAAGGCACCGGTGAATTCATGAAATCGTACCCCCCGAAAACAGGCATCCTTTCCATGATAAAATGGGCGGAGTATTGCCATTTTCGGGCCCGCCGACACAATTTCTGAACGATATGTATATTTGGGAGTATCGAAGAGTGTACAGGATAGGCATATGCTGAATTGATATTCCCTGTTATTTTTGCGCATCATTAGAAAAATTGAGCAGGATGGGCAACAAAGCCCAAATTTACCTATGCGCCGAGACGGGCGTATCCTCCCGCTATATCCGGATTCGTTCGCCAATTTTAGGGATTGATACGTCGGTTCCCTCTTTGCCGTTTTCCAGTTCCCTGTACATGAGATTGTGTTTCCGAACGGTTCTGGGGATTCTGCTTTTTCTCCTCCCCCTCTCCATCCCTGATTCCAAAGCATCTGAATCATCTACCCTGCCCGAAATACTCAATGTGGATGGAACCCGGTTGTCACCAATTTCCTGGAAGATGTCACCGCCTGCAGGTTTTTCCGGCGTACGTTTCCCCGAACAACACTGGACATTCACGGACGGGGACCTGGAGCAGGAACAGGAACAGACCGCCATGATGCAGCAGACAGCAGCAGAACACTGGAATCAAACGGTACCGCATTTTGATTCTGCGGCGGAAGATGAACCTGCAATTCCAAGGGAGGATGATTTCGGCGATCCGGCATCTGTCTTCCGGATCAATGCCGAGGATTTGGATCTGAAAACCCCTGTACGGATTTGGCCTGATAAAATACCCCCGAAGTCTGCCGGCATCCCGGGTATTGACCATCCCGCAGATCATCCGCTATCTATGCCTCCCGCGGGAGACCGACGCAGCAGTACCGGGGTGAATCTAATCATGGAGGGGGATCATCATTATACCAAACCAACAATTACAATCTCGGTGAATCCGTCCGTAATTTTTGAGGGCGAATCCGCAGAGGTCACCGTGACACTATCAAAACCATTGAACACGGCAGCCAACCGGCACGTTCTGGCTACGCGGTCGTCTACCGCGATCCCTGACCGTGACTATACGTTACCTCGAACATTCGGTCCAACATTCAACGGTATGATGTTTCGCTTTGACAAAAAAGATCAGGTAACGTCTGGACCTCAAATCATTAAAGCAGAACTGGATGATCTTGTTGAGGGAGACGAGTATATATACTATACCGGGCTGGTTACCTCGGAGAATCACGGCGATCCATCTGGAGGTGCATATGCCTTCCGCGTCAACTATAAATGTGTAAACAATTGCAAATTCACTCTTACAATCAGGGATCGTCCGGCCGTTAAGCTGTCGGCATCTCCAAACCCGGTATCGGAGGGCAGCCGGGTGACGATCACGGCCGAGATTTCGGGGGCACAGGCCAGTGACAGTAATGTGGAGATTCCGTTAACGATTACAGCAGACACTGCGGAACCGGAAGACTACGGAAGTTTAGCGGACGGCACAATCACGATGACCGGAACCGGTGCCACCAGAACTGGAACGATGACCATTCAACTCCCTGATGAGGCAGATGGAAACGATTGGGATGATGAGACCTTCACCGTAGCGATTGATGAAGCTAAACTTCCCTCTGCGGTAACCGCAGGAAACCCAAAATCAGTGGAGATAACGATTACCGACGATGATAAGCCGTCAGTGCGGTTCACCTTGGATCCAACTACGGTTCACGAGGGCGAAAATGCAACGGTGACGGCAACACTCACAAAGCCCCTGCCAAGTGATGTGACAATTCCGTTTCTCCTCTACGATCAAAATTATGAGCGCAATAAACCGGCGAAAATCATTGACCCGCAGGCACCGGATCAACTACAGATTGAGATCAAAGCAGGAGACATCTCCGGGGACGGTACCGTAACGACAAAGGTGGATACGAATGACAACAACGAGGAGGTTCACATCTTATTGGCCAGGCTGCCGCCGGAAGTAAAGGATAGCCGTGAAGTTCTTCACCGCGGGTTAATCATCCAGGATGCAGAGCGGGCGGTCACATTGTCTGCGTCTCCGAATCCGGCACCTGAGGGTGCAACCGTAACGGTAACGGCTGAACTTTCATATGCATATCCCCAGAATCTAACGATTCCGTTGATACTCAGGGCAGGCTCCGCAAAACCAGCGGAGGACTATGAAAATTTGTCCATGAGCAACATCGTGATTTCTGGAGGCAACACGACCGGAACGTTGGATATCCAGATCACGGATGACACGAAATCGGAGCCCTCCGAGGAGTTTACTGTAGCGATTGATAAAAACAATCTGCCCTCTGCGGTAACTGCCGGAGATCCGGAATCAATGATGATTATGATCGATGATGATGATAACCCGCTGCCATCCGTGACATTGTCGATTGTACCTGTACGCGGCAAATACCCGGTGGATGAGGGGAAGCCAGTGAAGATCAAGGCGGAGTTATCGGAGCGCCTGCCCAATAATGCGAAGATTCCCTTGACGCTGACACCGGGTACGGCGGATGCGAAGGACTATGGAAATTTGACCACGAGCGAGATCACGATTTCTAAAGACACCTGGTCAGGGAGTGTGGCGATTCCGACAACGATTGACATGGAGGACGAGAAAACGGAGACGTTCACGGTAGCGATTGATGAAAGCAGTCTGCCCTCTGCGCTGACCGCGGGAGATCCAAAATCAGTGACGGTACAGATCAACGACAAATTAACGGTTTCCTGGTCGGCCGATCCCAACCCGGTTTATGAGGGTCAGATAACGACGCTCACGTTGACGCTGTCCAAACCGATGCGCGCAGGGTCCAGCAACTACCCCGGCTGCCCCCCTGGATGGGCCGGCTATATCCAAGTTAAGCAGCCAATTGACTACTCTCCTGGCGGCGGCAATATGAATGATTACGAATTCGTGAATCCAGGCTGTGATGACTTCGACGTTCCAACACGAGATGCGAAACTGAACTTCTATATGGACCCCAACAACCCCGGTTATACATACAAGACCGCCAGCATCCAACTCTATATCGTTGATGACGGTAAACTGGAAGGGGACGAAAAGTTAGTGTGGAGAAGAGGCGGTGGTTCAACCGGGGGCCTCTGGGATATAGTGGTGGCTTCCTGCGATCCCAATTCAGGCTGTCCGTACGCTATCATCGTCAAGGACAAGCCGACGGTAAGTTTATCGGTGGAGCCGGACTCGGTGGCGGAAGGGGAGTCGGTAACGGTCACGGCATCAATTACGGAGGCGCAGTCCACGGATGTAGTCGTTCCGATCCGGCTACAATGGAATGTGGCCTCTGTGACCGCGGAATATGAGAAAGACTATGGCCCCATCACACCAAATCCGATCATAATCAAGGCAGGGGAGACGGAGGCGACGGGCACGATCCCGACCATTCATGATGAAATTGCGGAAATGGACGAGAAATTCAGGGTGGGGATTAAAGGGCAGGAATTTAAGGATGCCTACCCGGATCTGAAGATCTGGAAACCGGGTTTCGTTCCGGCCTGGATCCTGGATAATGATCGGATCACGGTCACGCTTTCGGCAGCGCGGGATACCGTGTACGAGGGGGAGTCAACGGAACTGACACTGGAACTATCCGATCAGATCCATGCGGCCGATCCTTCGGAGGATGCCTATATTGAGATTTCCCGGAATGGCTCATCGACGGCAGGAGATGACGATTACGAAAAATTATCCCCCTCCGAGGGTACCGGCACAGATGTATGGCGGGTTGAATTTGCTGCAGGTGATCCTCTAGAGAAGTCGATCTCCATCGTGACCAGGCAGGATGATGAGGTGGAAGGATCTGAGAATCTGGTATGGACGATCAACCGGACTTCGACCAATGCGCATCCAGACTTGGGAATTCCGGTTGCGGGCTGCATCCCGGATGACTGCACGGCGACGATTGTAATCCGGGAGAAGCCGAGTGTGCTTGTATCAGTAGCCCCGAATCCCGTTCTAGAGGGAGAAGAAGTGGAGGTGACCGTGACGGTTTCCGAAGCGTTATCGGATGCGCTCACAATTCCGCTAACCCTGACGGCGGGTACGGCGGAGGCGGGGGACTATGGCAGTTTAGATGAGATCACGATTCCGGCAGGTGCACTATCGGAGACGGGTACGATTTCGACCACCCAGGATGAGGACGAGGAGGATGAGACATTCACAGTGGAACTGGGAGATCTGCCGTCGGAGGTGGAGACCGGAATGCCGTCTTCGGTGGAGGTGACGATTCTGGAGCCGCGGCAGGTGAGTATATCGGCGACCACGCCGGTGACCGAGGGCGAGGATGTGACCGTGACTGTGACGCTCTCTCAGGCGTTTTCGGATCCGGTGACGATTCCACTGACCCTGACCCATGTTACGGCGGAGGACGGTGACTATGGAAGTTTACCTGAGATTGTGATCCCGGCAGATACCCAGTCGGGTACAGGCACAATCGCAACCGTTGAGGATGCGGACGAGGACGATGAGACGTTTACGGTGGCGCTAGGCGACTTGCCTGTGGGGGTCGGCGAGGGAACCCCGCCTTTGGTGGATGTAACGATTCTGGAGCGGCGGCAGATAAGTGTATCGGCAACCACGCCGGTGACCGAAGGGGAAGATGTAACCGTGACGGTGATGCTCTCCAAAGCGTTCCCGAGTCCGGTGACGATTCCGTTGACACTGACCCCGGGCACAGCGGAGGATGGTGACTATGGCGAGCTGAACGAAATTACGATTGCGGCAGGTGTGCGGTCGGGTGCGGACATGATCCCGACGTTTGCGGATGATGATTTTGACAATGAGACGTTTACGGTTTCCCTGGGCAGTTTGCCGGCAGGGGTCGGCGAGGGAACGTCTCCTTCGGTGGATGTGACGATTTTGGAGCGGCCGCGGGTGCATCTGGAGGCGAACCCCAATCCGGTGAACGAGGGGAAGGCGGTGACGGTCACCGCAACGCTTTCCAAAGTGCTGCCGAATCCGGTGACGATTCCGTTGACACTGACCCCGGGCACGGCGGACAAGGGAGATTACGGCAATCTGGCATCCATCACGATTACGGCCAACACGCAGGCAGGCACCGGTACGATTGCGACAGTAAAGGATGCCGACTATGACGATGAAACATTTACGGTTTCCCTGGGCAGTTTACCCCCAACGGTCGACACAGGCTCGCCCAGTTCGATTCTGGTGACGATTACGGATCTGGATACGCCTCCGGCCACGCCGCCTAGTGTGTCTCTGTCTGCATCTCCGAACCCGGTGGAGGAAGGGGAATCGGTAACAATCACCGCAACGCTTTCCAAAGCACTGCCCGCTCTGGTGACGATTCCGTTGACGCTGACCCCGGGCACGGCGGAAGAAGGTGATTACGGCAATCTGGCATCCATCACGATTGCGGCCAATACGCAGGCAGGCACGGGGACAATTGCGACGATAAAGGATGCAGACTATGACAATGAGACATTCACAGTTTCCCTGGGCAGTCTGCCATCGGAGGTAAGCGAGGGAACATCTGCTTCGGTTTCAGTAACGATTACAGATCTTGACGCGCCTCTGGTCACACTTCCGAGTGTATCTCTGTCCGCATCTCCTGAACCGGTCAACGAGGGCGATGCCGTTACAATCACCGCCACGCTCACCGGCGAGCTATCCGACCCGGTCGTCATTCCCCTGACCTATACCCCCGGGGCTCCCGGCCCCACCGAGCCGACCGATTATGTGCCGATTCCATCGATCTCTATTGCTTCCGGGGAGCGGAGCGGCACGGCCGTCGTGCGCACGATCCAGGATGAGATCTCGGAGGGAACGGAGCGGCTCATCGTGGCCTTGGGTGCACTGCCAGCGGCGGTGGAGGCCGGCCATCCTTCGGAGGTGGAGATTACGATTCTGGATGATGATCAGCCGCCCCCGGTGGAGGTGACGCTGTCGGTGGATCCCGAGAAGGTCGAAGAGGGAGCGTCGGTCACGGTGACCGCCACGCTGGCAAACCCGCTGGAGACCGCGGTGGAGGTGCCCCTGATCCAGACCCCTTATACGGCCGAGCCGGACGATTACACGCCGCTGCCCTATGTGACGGTTGCCGGTGGAGAGACGCAGGGCGTAGGACAGATTGTGACGATTGCGGATAATGACACGGACGATGAGCAGTTGATTGTTTCGCTGGGGGATCTGGATCCGGCGGTCCTGGTGGCGGGACGGGAATCCTCGCACTGGGTGACGATTCTGGACCGGATTCCCCCCAAAGCGGTGCGGGTAGATCTTTCCGCCTCTCCCCGTTCTGTGAATGAGGGCGATGCAGTGACGATCACCGTGGAACTGTCTGCGGCTCCGCCCGCGGCGGTGACCATCCCCCTCACGCTGACTCCCGGCAGCGCCGATGTACAGGATTATGAAGCACAGGTTCCGAGGCAGGTGACCATTCAAAGCGAAGAAACTGTCGGGACCTATGTGATCCGGGCCACGGACGATGATATTGCGGAAGATGACGAGACGTTTACGGTGCAGGTGGGCAAACTGCCGGATGGGATGGCGGCCGGAGATCCGCTTCCGGTCACGATCATTGATGACGATGCGGTCGGCATTCAGACGCTGCCATCGGTCTCGCTCCTGGAGGGAAGCAGCAAAGCATTTGCTTTCTCGCTGACCTCTGAGCCGCTGGACGCGGTGACGGTGACCCTGGGCTGGCCTTCGATGACCGATCTGACCATCGCACCGATCACCCGGATCTTCACCCCCGCCAACTGGGAGCAGGCGCAGACCGTGACGCTGACGGCCGCGAAGGATGATGACTTTGTTCACGATCAGGTGGAGGTCATCCTTCGTGCAACCGGGGCCGACTACACGGGCATGGTGCATGTGCTTCAGGTGACGATTACCGACAATGATGCGCCGGGGGTGGATGCTTCGGCACAGGTCACCGTTTTCGAGGAAGGATCGGAGACCTTTGCGGTTCGACTGGCCACCGCCCCTTCGGGCGTGGTGACCCTGCAGATTCCCGGCTCTGCCGGTGATCTCTCCATAACGCCAACACGGCTGACCTTTACGCCGGAGACCTGGCAGATGCCGCAGGAGGTTACGCTGCGTGCAGCGCATGATGATGATGTCGTGGATGATTCCGAAACGCTCCGGTTGACCGCACGCGGGGGCGGCTATGCAGGGGTTGTACATCCGGTTGCGGTGACGGTCATCGACAATGACGAGGCGGGGATTCTTGCGCCGGCGGAATTGACCATGGAGGAGGGGACACAGTCCCCGCTGCAGGTCTCTCTCGCTGCACAGCCTTCGGGTACCGTGACGATTGGACTCGCCGGCCATGCGGGGACGCAGATTACGCTGGATCGGCCCTCACTCACCTTTACGACCACAAACTGGAATACTCCTCAGACGGTAATGCTGACGGCCGCCGAGGATGACAATGATACGGTAGACCGGGTGGATCTGCGCTTCACGGCATCCGGGGGCAGTTATGGCGGCATCACGCATACGACCCGGATCACGATCACCGACAAGGGGCCTCTGACGATCTCCATCTGGAGTCAGCAGGGACTGGAGAATGCGAGGAGTCTGCAACTGCCCATTGAACTCAGTCGTGCAACGGATCAGGTGGTGACGGTGCAGTATGCGAGTTCGGATGACACCGCCGAGGCAGGTCTGGACTACACGGCCTCCCGCGGCGTGGTGATCTTTGATCCGGGGGCAACCCGCGGCGTGGTGGAAATCAAACTCCTGGATGACCGGCTCCCCGAAGAACATGAGACCTTCAAGGTCACGCTGTCGAATGCAACGCGGAATGTCATTATTGCTCAGGGAACCG
This sequence comes from Rhodothermales bacterium, assembly GCA_022822185.1. Lineage (GTDB taxonomy): Bacteria > Bacteroidota > Rhodothermia > Rhodothermales > Bin80 > Bin80. Next base: position 51,902 of record JAJECE010000046.1, read on the forward strand.
GGACGGGTACGATTCAGGATGATGACGGGAGTGCAAGTCTTCGGGTGGAGGATGCACAGGTGCAGGCAGAGGCGGGGGCGGTCCAGTTCCGGGTATCGCTGTCGCATCCGCAGCGCAGGATGGTGACGGCCGCCTACCGGACCCGCGACGGGACGGCCAGAGCCGGCGAAGACTATGAGGCAACCTCCGGCATGGTAACCCTGGCCCCGGGAACCACCGAAGCTCTGATAGCAGTGCGGCTTCTGAAGGAGGATCTGGATTGGGAGGAAGAGACGTTCACGGTGCACCTGGAGTCTGCAAAGCATGCCGGAATTGAGAAGGCGGTGGGGGTGGCCACAATTCAGGAATCTACAATGGCGGGTAAAAAAGTTCTGGACGCGTATGCGGCGCGGTTTGTGCGGACGGCATCAATGCAGGTGGTGGATGCGCTTGGGGGCCGGTTCCGCCGGGCCGCCGACGGGGCCATGTGCGCCGCGGCAGAGCGTGCAGAGATGGCACAGCTCTGGTACTCGGCTTCTTCCTGGGATCCGTCATTGGGCGAACTTCTGGCGGGCTGCCGCATGTCGCAAAGCATGCCCCTGTCCAGCGGATCGTTCAGTGTATGGGGACAGGGCGCATTCCGGCAGTTCAATGGACAGGACGAGGATGCATTGACACTTCGCGCAGAGGTGACCACCGGGATGCTGGGGGCGGACTACCGCTGGAGCACAGGATGGCTGGCAGGTGTGCTCTTTGCGCACAGCCGGGGAGACGGATCGTTTGAGATGAAAAAGGAATCGGGAGAGATCATGTCCGCACTGACGGGGATCTATCCGTATGTGTCGTATACGCG